>NZ_JPOQ01000031.1 GCF_000735045.1 Ferrovum myxofaciens | reverse complement strand
GCCTTAAATTCTGCGTAGTTGCGTGGGTAGTCGACCCCGGCGCGGGGCGCGACGGATCGAACTTGCGGAGTTTTTGATTCCATTGCATAATTCTAACATCACAGCACTAAGCTGAATACCCCACTTAAAAATTGTCTTGTTTAGACGAAAATCGGCGTTGAATCACATGCCTTGCACGGAATTTCTATGAAAGGTTAAACTGTATCAATTTGATTTGTATGATTTAAAGTCGAATGACAAGATATTGTGAAGGATAATGTCGGTATACCGTTTTTGATTCCGAAGCCGAGGGTCACAGGTTCAATTCCTGTCGAGCGCGCCAAAGTCCAGTGAAGACAAACGGGGTCTGGAAGCCCCTCAATACCGAATTCCGTTTCAAGAACTGACTTCCATTGCCTGCGCAAATTCCGGATGGGTGTTCAAATTAGTTCAAAGTCGGCAGCTATGGCGTCTGTAGTTGAGGTGTTCAAACCCGCCTCAATGGCAAATTTCTGCCAGCTATCCAGGGCTGCACGCACATCATTCAGCAAATCTTGAGCACGACGGACACCAAATCGTTCGGCTTCAACCAGCAAATCTGCGCGGGTAATCCCGCTGAATTTACCGTTGACACTCATCAGATGTTGGTAAGTCCATTCTCCATGTGGGTTGTAGGCATGGGTTACGTCGTAGGCCGGGGCAAACTCCCATGATTCGCCTTGTTTTAATCGGAAAGCGAAATTTTTGGTGTGATCGTCACAGTTTTTGGCCATCACATTAAAGGCCATGCGGCGGAAAGCATGGGTAATGGCTTCATCACCAAGCTTCAGCCTAGCGATGACCATGAATAGCTGTGCATATGCATGGGTTGCGCGTTTCTTGTAGTCGAGGTGATCCATGGCGCAGAGTGTCTGCACATGATGTTTGATGGTGCTGCTTTCATTCGCTTCCCGGTCGAAGCGGCGCGTCATAAAGTGAGCGCGACCACCTTCTTCCAATAACCGGCAGGGTGACATTGTGATGCCGGCAGCTTTTGCCATTAGATAGTAGGCGTATTCAATCCGTCCGTAATCTGCGCTTCCACCCAGTTCCGAATCCTTGCCAACCCCATCAAATTTAAGTAGCCAGTGTTCGAAACCAGGAGCAGCATCAAACTGACCGCTGCGAATTTGGTTGGTTTTCGAATTCCAAGTGACGACCGCTTTTGCGCGTGCGCCACCAGCAGATGTGCCAACCCGAATAATATTGGCAAGTGCTGCCTGTGCTTCCACATCGCCTGATAGATCGCCATTAATGACCGTGCGAGCGGTTTCCACCAGGCTTTTCATCTCTAAGGGCTCAGCACTTTCACGGTGAGCGCCGCGTGCAGGTTTGAATTCCAGCGCCCCCATGCCACGCTTGCCCATATAGGCTAATCGGTCGAGCGTGGTGATGGCGCGTTTTTCAATACCCTTATTAGTCATCCATGCATCGATAAGTGCATTGCCGAAATCATCAGGCAGTGCGTCAGCGAGCAATCCTGGAAGTCTCTTGTAGCTTGGGTCAGCGAGATCAGGAAATGCGAAAGTGGATCGAGTGTCCGCTAACGGCATAGTGATTGGTGCCAATTCGATTCCGCGACCTCGCCAGCTGGGGTCGTAAGCAAATACGTAGCGACCCAGGCGCGGGTCTGGTGCCACCGCGCCAACACGCTTGCCCCAAATACGTACTTCGATGACAGGGGTGCTCATTGATTTTCTTTCGGAGGTTTAATGGTACGCCGTGCGCGTTGCGGAGCTTTTGGTTGGCGCAATAAATCGAGGGGATTGACGCTAATTTCAGGTGCAAGCATGTCAATTCCCTGAAGGTACTCGAGCGCCTTCAATACACGCAACAAGGTGGTGACCGTTGAGCCGCGACCAGACTCAAGGTTGCGCAGGGCTTTTTCAGAGATGCCAGCCTTTTCAGCCGCGGTACACTGATCCAAGTTACGATTAAGACGTAAACGACGTAACCGTTCCCCCAGTACGATTTGGAGTTCTTCTGGCGTATGGAATATTAGTTCGCTCATACGGTCATTATCTGCCAGTTAATTTGTCTTGATGCCGTTAAGCGGTCATTATATACCGAACTGCCTGTAATCATAATTTATTGATAAATTAATCGGCTCTTTTATGCCGATTAAAATGATTGTATAATTATAACCGGTAAGTATATGCTGGTTATGTGGTTACATGCAGCGTCAGCATCAGCAGTCGTTTCGGCGACTTGCTTAATGGTGAGGATTTCACCTTCGCGGGAGTTTTTCGACATAGATTCTACCAAGTATCATCAAATTAAAACAACATAGTGCAAAATTTTCAGGATGACAATACAATTGTCCGATGCCCTTAACTCTGCTGGGTTTTAATACCTGAAAGATGCGATTTTTACACGCCGCCGACCTTCATATTGACAGCCCCTTGCACGGCCTCGACCGGTATGAGGGCGCACCAGTCGATGATGTTCGCGGGGCCACCCGTCGGGCCTTCGAAAACTTGGTGGCCACCGCCCTCTCCGAGTGCGTCGACCTCGTGGTGATTGGCGGCGATCTCTACGACGGCAACTGGCCAGACCATAATACAGGGCTATTCTTCGTCAAGGGTGTGACACAACTTGCCGAGGAAGGCATCCCTGTCGCCATCGTGCGAGGCAATCATGACGCAGCGAGCAAGCTCACCAAGTCGCTACGTCTTCCGCGGAATGTGCATCTGCTGGCTGACATGAAACCTGAAACAGTTGTGCTGGATGAAATAGGTATCGCCGTGCATGGACAGAGTTTTGCCACGCCCGCCGTGCTGAATGATCTTGCTATTGCCTATCCGGCTCCCATTCATGACTGTTTCAATATTGGTTTGCTCCATACCTCGCTCAATGGTCGCCCCCGACACGATAATTATGCCCCGACTACGCTGGATGTGCTGCGAGGTAAAGGTTATGATTACTGGGCTCTCGGCCACATCCATGCAGCGGAAATCGTTCTCCGGGAACCGTGGGTGGTCTATCCAGGCAATACTCAAGGTCGAGACATCCGCGAATCCGGTGCCAAGGGTTGCTCATTGGTGTCGGTCGAGAACGAGGTAGTGCTTGATCATCGTGCCATTGCATTGGATGTAATGCGATGGGACACACTCCTGCTCGACATCGCCGCGCTGCCCGATCTGGACTCCCTGCTTGATGCAACCACTGCGGAGATTCGTCGCAGGCTCACCCAGTCGGGCGGCCGGACGCTTGCGCTCCGAGTCCGAATCGCAGGGTGCGGGCCATTGCATCGCGTGCTGGCGGCGCAACCGGAGACGGTGGAACAGCAACTGCGCAGTGCGGCCATTGAAGCCTCAAACGCCCAGGTGTGGATCGAGAAAGTCGAATTGACGACACGCCCACAATTGGATCTCGACCGCATCGCCGAGCGCGATGATCCGTTGGGACTGCTTGTCCGCGAACTGCGTGGCTTGGCCGCTGATGATGTAGCGCGCAGCGTTGTGGGCGAGGAAGCATTCCGAGATCTGCTGCAAAAACTACCGGCGGAGCTTAGGGAAGGCGCAAACTCCCTTCGACTCGACGCACCTGATGTGTTGGCCGAACTCCTGGGGGAGGTCGAGGGAAAGTTGATCGCGCACCTGTCGGGTGAAGAGGCAGCCCCGTGAAGATCGAGCGCGTCTATCTCAAGGCCTACGGTACATTTTCCGACCGGATTCTCGATTTCGGAGATGGCGCGAATTTCCATGTGATCTACGGCCCAAACGAGGCTGGAAAGTCCACCACACTACGGGCCCTAACTGGCCTTTTGTTCGGCATCAACGAACGCACAGCCGACAAGTTTTTGCATCCGCAATTGCGCGTCGGTGCAACGATGCTCACCCAACAGGGAACACGACTGTCCGTCATGCGGCGCAATGCCCGCAAGCAGACACTGTTCGCGCTGGATGAAGCCACTGGGACGGAGCTGACCGATCAACCGGTGTCGGAAGAGTCTCTTTCTCGGCTGCTCGGGGGGTTAGACGAAGCGCTCTATCGCTCCCTATTTGGCCTGGATATGGAAGGCTTGACTCGGGGGAGCGAGGCACTGCTGGCAGGGAAAGGCGAAATCGGTCAAAGCCTGTTTGAGGCCGCTGCTGGCATGACCAGCCTGCAGCGGTTGCTCGGCCATCTGGAGAGTGAAGCTTCGAATCTTTTTCGGCCTCGTGCCAGTTCAAGTGTTATCCATATCGCAATCAAGGAACTTGAAGAAAAGCGTAAACTGGCGCGGGATACCACAGTTCGTACCAATGCCTGGGAACAAGCCGATCGCGCCATGCGGCAGGCCAAAGAGAAACACACCAAGGCACGCAACGATCTGGCGGCGCTGCGCGATGAACATCGGCGGTTGTCACGAATCAGTTCCAACCTGCCACTGGCCGCCGAAAGGGTGTCCAAGTTACAGGAACTCGATGTTCTTCAACACATTCCGTTGCTACCACCGGAAGCCGCAGAGCAGCGCATTGAGATTGAAGTGAAGTTGCGTGCAGCCGTTGAAACCCAGCGTGAGGCAAAGGCGGAAATAGACCGTCTGCATGCCAAGCGATCCGTTCTGGTGGTGCGCGAAGCGCTTCTGGCAAATGCCGCGACTATCGAGCGACTGCATCACGCCGCCAAGGACTGGCGGGGAGCAGTCGAGCGCATGCCACGCATCGACAGAGATATCGTCGCCGCCAAAACTGACATCACAAATCGATTGAGGGCCATCGCCTCCGATCTTGCACCGGATATCACCATTGACCAGGCGCGCAGGCTGATCCCGGCACCGACCCTGATAGCACGCATTCAGTCGCTTGCCGATGAGTACGCAACATTGCACGCCAAGAATGAACAATTGGCTGAACGATCCCGCATCATCACAGGCACACTGGAACAGTTGCGCGTTGATCTGACGGAACATCCTGAGCAGGTGACTCTGGATGATCTGGAAACGGCTCGAGAAGAAGCAGCTGTCCAAGGTGACCTGGCGGGACAGCAGGCCAAACTGGATCGCGAGATCGCTGCAC
Source organism: Ferrovum myxofaciens (assembly GCF_000735045.1). Classification (GTDB taxonomy): domain Bacteria; phylum Pseudomonadota; class Gammaproteobacteria; order Burkholderiales; family Ferrovaceae; genus Ferrovum; species Ferrovum myxofaciens. Next base: position 101,263 of record NZ_JPOQ01000031.1, on the reverse strand, counting down.
TTGATGCTAACCTTACCCGCGACACCTCGGCCCTATGGAGCGGAAAACTCGCCGACCTGCTGGCCCTGCGCGTACCACTGACGACCACTCTCCGCGAATTCGAGGCCGAATACCGACGACTGGAGGAAGCTCAACGGACCCTCCAAGACAAAGATGCCAATTTGGATCGGGATATTGGTGACAGGGAACGTGAACTGCGTGGCCTAACGGCAGCTGGCGAAATCGCCACCCACGAGCAGGTGCAAGCGGCAAGGCTACATCGCGACGATGGCTGGCATCTGATTCGGGAAGGATACATTGAACGATCTGAAGACCCCGACCGACTGTCCGCTGACTTCTCTCCCGGCCTATCCTTGCCCACAGCTTACGAGGGTACCGTGCGGGAGGCAGACCGCTTGGCTGACCTGTTGCACGCGGATGCCGGGCGTGCCGCCAATTTTGAGACCACGCGTCAGCGTGTTGCGGAAATGCAGAATGCTCGTATCACACTGTCCCATCGGCGCGACGAACTCACCGAGGAACTGCACCAGTTAAATATCCGTTGGGTTGCTATCGCTACATCCTTAGAGCAACCGGATATCACGCCAATTGCAGCGCTCGAGTGGTGTCAGAAGCATGCGGCATGGGCCGAACGCTCTACCCAGTTGGGAATGCTGCGGCAGGCGAGACAAGAGATCACGGGTTCACTGGCGGCGACACGGGCCAATCTAAGTCAGGCATTGACCGGATGCGGGCTCGCTGGCGTGACCGAGCAGGAATCACTGGTTGCGGCGCTCACGCGTGCCAAGGTTGCAGTCGATACCGTGCGGCAAGCCGCCACCGCACGGACTACTCTCGTCGGGCAGATATCTCAACAAGAACGCGATCTGGCGGACACCACATCTCAGCAATCGCTGCTGACCGAGAAGGTGAATGCCTGGCAGAGCCAATGGAACGAAACGGTGGCTGCATTGCACCTCTCAGCTGGGGCGCTACCGGCAGAAGCGCGTGCCCGTATCGATGAACTCAATGAACTTGTCAATGCATTGGACTCACTTGATGCACTTACGCGGGAAGCCAATTTCGAACGTGACAAGTGCGCCACCTTCGAGGACGAGTTGTCCGCGCTCTCAAGCGCGGTCAGCGAATCGACTACCGACAAGGATGCCGATCATAGGGTGTCCCTACTCTATGGGGAGTTAGCCGCAGCCCGTGAAGTTGATCGCGAGAGCAAGCAGATCAATGCGAACATCGAACGTGAGACAACCCAACTGCAACAGGCTGAAATCGCCGAGTCATCGCAACACGAACGCTTGGTGGAATTGGTTCGTCGTGCCGGCGTGCAGTCGTCCGACGAGTTGCCTTCTGTGGAAGCGGACTCTGCGCGCAAGCAACTGCTTGCCGCCCGAATAGCAGAGATCGACGATCAATTGGTTCGCAGCGCCGCGCGACCAATTGCTGAGGTGCTGGCCGAAGTTGGCGGGCACGATATTTCGGACACAGATACCCAGATGACGGAGGTCGAGGTGGCAATCAAGGAGCATGAAGCGGGGGGAGAAACCGTCTATGCCCAATTGCTCGAAGCAAACCGGACGTTTGATGCGATCGATGGCAGCGATGCAGCAGCGTGCGCGCAGCAGGAGGCGGAAGAACTCATCGCCCGCATCACCCGTCATGCACACTCCTATGCACGAACGCGGCTGGCACAGGCTATCGTGTCCCGTGTGGTCCATTCGTACCGAGAAAAGCACCAGGGGCCGGTACTTCGGCGTGCAGGAGAAATATTCGCCAAAATTACGCTGGGAAGTTTCTGTAGTTTGGTCACCGACTACAACGACGATACGCAGGTTCTGCAAGGTCTTCGACCAGACGGGATACGAGTCGGTGTGACCGGTATGAGCCAAGGGGCTCGGGACCAACTCTTCTTGGCGCTACGCATCGCCGCAATCGAAGAGCATCTGAAACAGCGGGAAGCCATTCCGCTTGTGATCGACGACTTGCTGGTGCAATTCGACGACGCCCGTGCATCGGCCACCCTATCGGTGCTGGCTGACTTGGCCCAGCAGACCCAGGTGCTATTTTTCACGCACCACGGGCACCTCTGCGACATCGCCTCATCCGTACTCCAGGTCGGCATGTGGCGGCGGCACGACCTGGGAACAGCCAACGTGGGAAACTGGCGATGAACATCCAGTGGCTGATCAGCGGAAAGGACATCGCCCGAGTAAAAGGTGTTGGTCGAGGGGCAGTCCAACAACACTTTGGTGCGGCCACGGAGAGAAGCATTAACGACCACAACCTCGCCAGCATCATATTCCCCGCCAACAGCAACTGAAATAGCAATTTTCAGGATAATGGTAGATTATGTCCATTCTTTAATATCTGATGCATCCATTAAAACGAAAGGAAAATCACATGGCGTTCTATCATCGACTGAATTTCTGGATTGCGATTATCTTGACCTTGCCATTTATCTCTGTCGCCAATGCAAGTGCTCCACAAGTGAAGACCCAGGCTCCTGGTTATTACCGCATGATGCTGGGCAATTTTGAAATTACTGCACTCTCCGATGGTACTGTGAACTTGCCTGTAGGCAAGTTGCTCGGCAATACCACACCAGAAAAAGTAGAAAAGGCACTGTCACTCAATTTTCTCAAAGATCCACTAGAGACATCAGTCAATGGCTTTCTGGTTAATACGGGTACAAAACTCGTTCTTATCGACACGGGAGCGGGCAACTTATTCGGGCCGACGCTCGGCAACTTGGTTGCCAACCTGAAGGCATCTGGCTATCAACCCGAACAAGTTGACGAGATATACATAACGCACATGCATCCTGATCATGTTGGCGGACTCATGAGCAGGGAGCAACTTGCATTTCCTAACGCAATTGTGCGTGCAGATCAGCAGGAAGCCGATTTTTGGTTGAGTCAAAAGCATATGGACGCAGCACCACAAGAAGCGAAGCACTCGTTTCAAGGTGCAATGGCGTCTCTCAATCCCTACGTCTTGGCAGGTAAATTCAAACCGTTTGTTGGCGAAACGGAACTCATTCCGGGAATCAGAGCCGTGCCTAGCCACGGCCACACAGTAGGTCACACCACTTATGCAGTCGAGAGCAATGGCCAAAAACTGATACTTTGGGGAGATTTGATGCACGTAGCCTCAGTTCAGTTTGCCGAACCATCCGTGGTCATGAAGTTTGATACCGATTCAAAATCTGCGGCAATCGAGCGTAAAAAAACGTTTGCCGATGCAGCCAAACAGGGGTATTGGGTAGCCGGTGCACACCTTCCTTTTCCTGGGATCGGACATTTACGTGCAATGGATGGAGGCTATATTTGGGTGCCGGTGAATTATTCCTCATTGCATTGATTTCTTGCGGCTTTATCGCTTCCCTAAAACCTCCCAGAGCCATCGTCACTCGCATTATTTATAAAGACGCTGAACTCCAGAGTTCGACACTTTTTTCGTAACTTATTGTATTTGAACAAAGCGCATGTAACAATTGGAACTACAACACGATTTTTTAGGGTTTTGGTAGGGCAGGAGCGTCCGGTTTCTTCATAGGGCACTCACAATTTCAGCAAATCGATGAGTGGAATCAAGTGGATTAATTACGGTAATATCTTGTAGTGTAAAGGATTCTTCACCGTTGTACAGCACATATCCTTGGACTGGTGAACGGTCAAGTTGGCGTCGGAACTGAAGAATTCCCTTAATAAATTCAGGCGAAAATGTACTGGAAGATTTGATTTCAATCGGCACAAAACTGCCATTGTGGCGAATGACCAAGTCCACTTCAACTCCATGGGAATCTCGATAAAAAAAGAGTTCCGGATGTTGGCCCCCATGAACCATGGATTTCATCACTTCAGCGATCATGAAATTTTCATACAGAGATCCACGCAAAGGATCTCGTTCCAACTGAGAAACACTATGAATACCCAACAGATGACAGACCATCCCCACATCGGCAAAAAAGATTTTGGACGACTTGACCAACCGCCTGGAGACATTTTCATAGAACGGAATCAGTTCAAAAATCAGAAAACTTGACTTGAGAACTGAAATCCACTCTCGCAGAGTGGTTGCCGACACTCCCACATCGTTGGCCAAACTGCTCAAATTGAGAAGCTGCCCCACTCTCCCGGCCAGTAATGTCAAAAACTTCTGGAACAACGAAAGATTTCGCACTTGAATCAACGCGCGGACATCACGCTCCACATAAGTCTGGAGATAACCATTGTAAAACCGCCGTATATCCAGTGACTGAGCCACCACCCGAGGATACCCACCACGCAACATGCAGTCGAAGGAGGTGGCTGGAAAGGGAGGATGGGCACGCATTTCCTCCATGGTCAATGGCCACAGATTCAACACCGCAGTACGCCCCGCCAAAGATTGACTGATCGCTTCCTGCAAGCGGGGTTGATGACTTCCAGTCAGAACAAATCGCCCCGGTTGTCCTTGAAGATCCACCAAACCCTGAAGATAAGAAAGAAGCAACGGAAGGCGCTGCACTTCATCAAAAATAGCCCCTCCAGCGTACTGATTCAGAAAGGCCCTCGGATCAGTTTCCGCCCTCACACGAACATCCATATCTTCCAAGGAAACCCACGGTTTCTCTGGAAATATTTCGCGGACCAAAGTGGTCTTTCCTACCTGACGCGCACCCAACAGTGTTACCACTGGATATTCAGTAGCCGCCAAGGTCAATTCTTTAGCAAGGGTGCGGGGAATCATACGCGTAATCTAACAAGTTAATGAGCAGATAACAACTACAACCTCTGATTTACACAAATACCGTCATAAAAAATATCCTAAACCCGTGTTGCCACTCACCCATCAGAAGGCCGGGTTGAAGTTTTTACATATTCCTTCGTGCATGGTCATACAACCTCTTCTAAATTCCAAACTGGCTCTTCTCCCGGCAGAATGTCATACAAAATTTCCGATGGCTATGGTAGTGTTGAACCTTGGCATGAGTGCCTCGGTTTGGGGTTTTTCATGGGTAATTCCAAGGACAGAACAGAAATGATACCTTCACAATCATGAGTACCCTCGTTAGTCCATTGGCCGGGAAACCGGCACCGTTGTCGCTGCTGGTGGATGTCCCCAAGTTGCTGGCTGCGTATGCGGAGTTACGCCCCGATCCCACGGTACCTGCCCAGCGCGTCGCCTTTGGGACGTCTGGACATCGGGGCAGTTCCTTCGATCACAGTTTCAATGAATACCATGTGCTGGCGATCAGCCAGGCGATCTGCGAATACCGCAAGAGCAAGGGGATCGATGGTCCGCTGTACCTGGGAATCGACACCCATGCGTTGTCCCGACCAGCGTTTGAGACAGCGCTGGAAGTACTGGCTGCCAACGGGGTACAAACCATGATTTCCATGGGAAGCGAATTCACCCCGACGCCCGCCATCTCCCATGCCATTCTGGTACATAACCGGGGACGCAGTACCGGACTGGCGGATGGCATCGTCATCACGCCTTCGCACAATCCACCCAAGGACGGAGGTTTCAAGTACAACCCGCCCAATGGTGGCCCGGCAGACAAGGATGTCACCGGGTGGATCGAAGACCGGGCCAACGCGCTGCTGGAAAACAATCTGCAGGGCGTACAAAGAATTTCTCATGCGCAAGCTCTGCGCTCTGCCACGACCCATCGCCATGATTTTATCGGCAACTATGTGAAGGATCTTGGCCATGTAATCGATATGGAAGCGATTCGCGGAGCCAACATCGCCCTGGGGGTGGATCCGCTTGGTGGGGCTGGCGTCCATTATTGGCAAGCCATTGCCGAACGCTATGGCTTGAATCTTACGGTGGTGAACGATGGGGTTGATCCCACCTTCCGTTTCATGACGGTGGATTGGGATGGCCAGATTCGCATGGATCCCTCCTCGTCCTATGCAATGCAGAGTTTAATTGGACTCAAGGATCGTTTTGACGTGGCTTTTGCCTGCGATACCGACCATGACCGGCATGGGATCGTTACCAGAAGTGGGGGGTTGATGGCACCTAACCATTATCTGGCAGTGGCCATTTCCTACCTCTTTCAACACCGACCTCAGTGGCGCAAGGAAGCGGGCATTGGCAAGACGCTCGTCAGCAGCCAGATGATCGATCGCGTCGCAGCCAAACTGGGACGCAAGTTGTACGAGGTACCGGTGGGTTTCAAGTGGTTTGTGGAGGGATTGCTGGAGGGTTCCCTGGGCTTTGTGGGAGAAGAGAGTGCGGGCGCATCTTTTGCGCGACTGGACGGCACAACCTGGACCACCGACAAGGATGGGCTGGTTCCGGCTTTATTGTCGGCAGAAATCACCGCACGCATGGGGCGCAATCCTGGTGAAATTTATCGTGACCTGACGCGGGAGTTTGGCGACCCTGTATACGACCGGGTGGATGCGCCAGCCACGCCGGCACAAAAAAAGGTACTGGCACAACTTTCACCAAAGCAAATCCAGTCTGCAGATCTGGCTGGCGAAAAAATCCTGAGCATTCTCACTCAAGCTCCCGGTAATGGTGCTCCCATTGGGGGGTTGAAAGTGATTGCCGAGAGCGGGTGGTTTGCGGCCCGTCCTTCAGGAACCGAAAACATTTATAAAATCTATGCGGAGAGTTTTCATGGAGCGGATCACCTGCACCGTATCCTGACGGAAGCCCAGACCATTGTTGACACCGCCCTGGCGGTTACCTAAAGATAGCGTATATTTCCCGTAATATCATTGCAGTAATCACAAACCATGATCACCAACCCAGAAACCCTGCTCCAAACACTGTCTGACCATCCCGACTACCGGGTCCTGCGGCGCTTGAAAGCACGGACTCAACTCGCCGCCAACCCGTCCGGTCATGCCCTGCACCGTGGGGTGATCGTGGATACGGAAACCACGGGACTGGATGCCAGGAAAGACAAGATCATTGAAATTGGCATAATCGTCTTTGACTATGACCCGATAACAGGCCAACCCATTCGGGTGAGTAGTACTTATGGCGGCCTGGAAGACCCCGGCTTCCCTCTGGGTCCTGAAACCATCCGTTTGACCGGCATTACGGACGCTCTGGTTGCAGGTCAACGCTTCGATGAGACCGCCTTCACGACACTGTTGTCCGGCACTCAGTTGGTCATCGCACATAATGCTGCTTTTGATCGGCCTTTTCTGGAAAAGCGCCTCCCCGTTTTTTCAGATTTGCCTTGGGGCTGCTCAATGATGGACATCGACTGGGAAGCCGAAGGCATCAATTCCAAAAAACTGGATTACCTTGCGTTCCGGCAAGGCTTTTTTTTCGATGCGCACCGTGCTGAAGAAGATTGTCAGGCACTTCTGGAAATCCTTGCCCTACCTCTGCCTCTCTCCACACAACCCGGATTAAAGCCCATACTGGACCGCTTGCCACAAACAAGTTATACCGTTTCTGCGCTCAATTCTCCCTTTTCCACCAAGGATCTGCTCAAGGAACGTCAATACCGTTGGAATGGCGAACGCAAATGCTGGGCACGTACCCTGGAAAGTGAAACGACCTTGAAGAAAGAAATGGAATGGCTCAAGACCACCATCTACGGCGGGAAGGCCGCCTCGGTAGAAATTGAGGAACGGAATGCGCGTACGCGTTTTTCGTTCCGCGCGGGCAATACGCGCACCTGCGTTCTATGAAACGACCAAAGTGAACAACTCCCTTTTTCCATTCGGAAAAGGGATGGACAGCCTGATATCAAATATTTTTTTCTGACCGAACCTGCTCTACCAACCAATCCTTGAGGCGTTCACTGGCTTGTTGACGTATTTCTGCGAGATTCGTTTCATGAACCTGTGCATGCCACTGAGCCACGGCCTCCCCCTCCAATCCTTTCTGCCGAAGAAAGTGCGTCAGGGGACAGGACTCCAGCGCCATATGAATACCCACCTCTCTACGCTTGCCAACACGTTGCATGTAACGCCAATGGTGCGCCAGAGCGCCCAGATAGGTCCGCAAAGGATCTCCCGTGGGTACCGGCTTTTGAGACTGTCCGGCCCAGGATACCAGTTCTTCCTTCGGCATGGGAAACGCCAGGGCATAGCCCTGTGCATACTGTGCCCCCAACAGGGTCACCGCTTCCAGAACGCTTTCATTTTCCACTCCTTCGACGATCACCACCCGTTCGAGGTCATAACCAATCTGGATGATGGTTCGGATCAGGCTCAGGGTTTTAAGCGGCTCGCTGAAAATATCCCGCACCATGGCTTGATCCACCTTGATGACGTCAAAGGGCAAACTGGCCAGGCGTTTCAAACTGCTGAACCCTGACCCCAGGTCATCAATGGCCAACTTCACGCCCAACCGTTCCAATTGAGTAATGGCCTCATCCACCGTGCTCTGGTCAAAATCCTGGTTTTCCAACAGTTCCAGCGTCAGTTGAGCCGGCGCAATTTCATTTTTGCGCAACGCCTCTTCGACCCACTGGACACAGGACGGGTGCAACAAGGTACTGGGAGACAGGTTGAGGGACAAAGGAAAATCGAGTCCCTCCCCACGACATTCCCGGACCCACTCCAATCCCTGGGCAAGCCCCTGTCGAAACAATGCATCGAGATCGGAAGAACGCAACGCCGTCAGAAATTGCCCCGGCATGACCAGACTTCCATCCGGCATAGTCAAACGCGCCAGAGCTTCCACTTTGAAAAGGGCACCGGTTTTCAGTTCCACCACAGGCTGCATAAACAGACACAACCCTCCGGAATGCAAACGTTCGCGGTAAATCGCGGCTTGGTGCGAATCCATGACCGGGAATCGGTTGGCATGGTTCAATCGCACCAACTGCTCCCAACGATTCTGTAGCGAAGTAATGAACGTACGCATCCAGCCAGAAGAAAACTGATGGGGATAGGCACCCAGCACGATCAGGACAAACTCCATTTCCTGTAGCCCCCGAATCGGGATGGCCACCGCACTACGGATGCCCAGAGAACGAAAAGACGAGTGCCAGGTATGGGTACGCACATCCATCATGTAAGCATCGGTGCACTGGATTTGCCCCGAATGCCAGGCACGGGCGATCAATCCTTGTCCTGCTTCAGACCGTGTATCCAGAATGGGGCGCATACCCGGTAACTGCAGGATGGATTCCAATGCCTGGGACTTGCTCCCCGCGTTCAACTCTGTGGCAAATACCCCGTCAGCCTGAGGACGAAATACCTGTCCAACCAGAATGCCCGGCAATGAAGACAGCGTTTCCAATTCGGACTGGGCCACCTCCAGCCATTGAACCGAAAGGGAATCAAGCGGGCGAGAGTGATAGGTACCATAGAGATCTGCCGTTTGTTGCATGGCGTCCAGTTGACCTTCGACATCGATTTGCAACCGCGCATCGATCACGCGCAAGGCACGATAACGCTCCCGCGACACCAGCGACAAGGTATCCAGATAGCGGCGCAACAATCCGCGATACAAACTCATGGCCCGAGTCATCCAGGCACCCGTCACGCCAATCAGGGCATGCACCCGTCCCAACCGGGCTGCCTGGGACTTAATCTTCTCATAGGTTGTCGCAGGATCGATCAAGAAACTCAAATACGCTGATTGACTACGTTTCAGTTCCAGATATTCATCATCCACCAAGGCCTGCAGGATCTCGAGAGTGTTTTCATCCCGTTCCATGTCCTCATAAAACGAACGAGTAAATTCATCCGTGACCTGTTCCAGGTGGGGTTGCACCAGACTCAGCAGAAACTGCGCTTCACTGCCAAAGGGATCAAAAGGACCCTCGGGGGCAGGTTCTTCCATGGGCACCGAACCTAAAACCCACCATTGCACTCGTTCATGTTTGCGCAATTTGGCGTGGTACATGGCAGCATCGGCTTTACGCATCAATTCTTCCGGTGTCTCCGCATCCCCTGGGTAGAGCACCACCCCCATGGTCATGTCGATCATCACGCCACTTTCCGATCCTTCCAGATGAAAAGGCAATTCCACGGCCTGGTGGAGCCGGGCCAACGCGCTACCAAGTTCGTGCTGGACCTGGTTTTCATCCAGATCCTCGAAAACCACCACAAACTCGTCCCCCCCAAGGCGGGCAACATAATTTGATTCCCGAATCTTGTGGCACAGGCGTTGCGCCAGTTCCTGCAAAAGAATATCGCCCTGTTTATGGCCATAACGATCATTGACGGGTTTAAAATCGTCTAGATCAATCATGCCCAGAGCAACGACCCGTTTGTGCCGTTCGGCCCGAGCCATGGCTTTGGGCAGGTATTCTTCCAAAGCCAGACGATTGGGTAGCCCCGTCAAACTATCGGTGCGCGCCAGTTGGGAATCTTCCATTTGCAAGGCGTGGATACGCAACTTGAGATCGTGTTCTTCGAGGGTACGACTGAGCAAGGCGGCTACCCTCAGACAGAGCCCCAACGTGTCTTCGTCGAAGGTATCAGTACGGGGTGATGCCAACACCAAGACAGCCCAAAGTTCCTCACCCCTCCGGATGGGGGTGGCCAGCAAACTGAGCCAACGGTTTTTGGTAAAGAGCGCATGCCAATGATGCAGTGAAGCATCGCTCAGGGTATCGTTGGATAGAACAGTCTGCCCCGTTCGCCAAGCCCGCACGATGATCGGGGCATCTTCGGCTTGAGTCAATCGGGGGCGTGCCTCGATGATCTGGCGTGCCCCAACCCCGGACTTAGCCATCACCTCAAAATAGTCATCTGGTCCGGGTCGTCCGATCCAGGCAGCGCTAAAAATGGTGTCGTTCGTCAGGCTGGCGCAGAGACTCTGCTGCATTTCCTGATCACTTTGATATTGAATCAAGGCCTCGACGGAACCGAACAAAGCCCGATAGAGACGACGCTGATTTTCATCTTCCTGGCGCAGCAGAGGCAGAGAATGAATCAGCACCATGCCCGCCAATGCAGCGCAGGATTCCAGCAGGCCAATCTGATCCGCGCTGGGATCGCCTTCCACCAACCCCGTCAAGGCAAAGGTTCCAATCAGTCGTTTGCCTTTGCGCACCGGCCAGGACCAGCAGGATTTCAATTGCCAGGTTTCCGCCTGAACGCGCAGATCATCCCAGCGCGAATCACGGGGAATGTCACTGACCACCACCGGTTCCTGACGATAAATGACATTCCCGCAGGATCCTGCATGGGGTCCGGGAATGAGATCCGAAAATGCTTGAATCAGTTCGGGTGGCGCGTGGGGCGCCGCCAAAATCTGGAGGCGCCCGTTCTCATCCACGATCCCCATGGATGCAATCCGTTCGGGAAGCACCGATTCGGCGAAGACACAAATCTCCTCGGCCAGAGAAACCGCCTGCTCTCCCTGTGCCAAGGACTGCAAAATACGGGTTGAAAAATGCATCAGAGCAAGATGCAGACCTTCTTCCTTCATGTCAACCGCAGTACCACTTCATTGCATATTCTCCAAGTAACGCCCATTGTCCTATACCGAACCGCAAGGATCAAGTAATCCTTTGAGGAAATTCTCAACAAATTCCCTTGGAGAAGGCGCGAAAAATCAGGCTCGGCACACTTCGTAGCCAGCATTCCGAATCACGGCCATCACCCCTTCAGCATCCACTTCACCACGTACCTGAACAAATCCAGTATCCAGATCGATGGCGAGGTCTTCGACTCCTGGCACGGCACTCACGACACGGCGAACCGTACCCACACAACCCTGACAAGTCATGCCTGTCACGGTCAAATTCAATTCCCCGGATTGACGGTTGTTCATCAAATGCCCTCCCCATGCCTTCGAGATAACTTTGCAGGAGGTTATACTATACCCATTCAACCTCCTCTATTGCCAAGGATGAGAACACCATGTCGTTTCTGAATCGCCGTTACTTTATGGGTACCCTCGGTACTTTACTGGCCAGTCCCCTCTTCACCCGCCTTGCACAGGCTGAACCCAATAATCTGAATCTGGGACAGGGGACAGTCTTTTCCTGGGAGGGATTGTGTGCCGAAGCCAAAAAACAGGCTCAGAAACCCTATGCGTCTCCCCTGTCTCCCGATGCCGCCATCGTTGACCGTATCGACTGGGATGCCCATGGTCAGATCCATTTCAAGATGGACCACGCACTTTTTGCAGACGGTCCTGGAGATTATGCCATCGCTTTTTTTCATCCGGGCAAGTTTTTCCCCTTTCCCGTCAAAATGTACCGTCTCGACCAACCCATGGAAAACGAACACGCGCGCACCGAAGCGCGGGAGATACTCTTTGACAAACACCTGTTTGACATGCCCGAGCATAGTCCGGCTCAGGAATTGAGCCACCCGGCAGGGTTCGCCGGATTTCGCATTCAGGAAAGCCGCAACGGCTCCGGGCCGGACTGGCGCAGCAACGACTGGGCGGCTTTTCTGGGCGCGTCCTATTTTCGCACCATTGGCGATGAATACCAGTATGGCATTTCGGCACGGGGGGTTTCCGTCAATACCGCCACCCAGGATCAGAAGGAAGAATTCCCTCTCTTCACGCACTTTTACTTCGCCCCCCCTCAACCGGGATCCCGGGAAGTATCGGTCTATGCCCTGCTGGACGGCCCCAGTCTCTCTGGGGCATACCATTTTACCCTCACCCGGGACAAGGGTGTCATCATGGACGTCCAGGCGGAACTGTTTCTGCGCCGTGACATCGACCAATTTGGTCTGGCTCCCATGACCTCCATGTACTGGTTTGCCGATAAAGACAAGACCTTTCAAGAGGACTGGAGACCACAGGTCCATGACTCAGATGGACTTTCCTTATGGACTGGAACCAACGAACATATTTGGCGACCACTGATCAATCCCTACAGCATCAAGACATCTCATTTTTCCGATAAAAATCCAAAAGGATCACCCCAGCAGGAGTTCGAGTGGGGATTGCCCTTCGAGGTATCTCATTTTTCCGATGAAAACCCGAAGGGCTTTGGCCTGATTCAACGTGAACGTCATTTCGATCAATACCTGGATGCCGTACATTACGAACGGCGCCCCAGTTTATGGATCGAACCCCTGAATCCCTGGGGTAAAGGTACAGTTCGATTAGTGGAACTCCACACCACGGAAGAGTTGTACGACAATGTCGTGGCCATGTGGGTCCCCGCTGCCCCAGCGCGCGCCGGATCTCAGCATTCCCTGCGTTACCGTCTCTACTGGCAGGCCGATGAGCCCTTTGCCACATCTCTGGCGCGCTGCGTCGGTACCGGAATCGGACGAGGAGGAGAACCCGCTCATCGGTTACCGGGCACACATAAATTCGAGGTAGTTTTTCAGGGCGGCGAACTGTTCCATCTCCCCTCAGGGAATGCGCCAGAAGCCGTCATCACGCCTTCCCGCGGACGTATCCTGAATGCCGCCACGGAACCCGTCCCCAATGGCCAGCCCGGATCATGGCGCGCACTCTTCGACTTGACCGAAGTAGAAGGAAACGATCCCGTGGATATCCGTTTATATCTGAAGCGGGGAAATGACACCTTGAGCGAAACCTGGCTCTATCATTATCTGCCCACTTGAGGAAGTTCCCCTATGGAGGTTGTCGTTGTTGGGATTCTTTTCCTGGTGCTGGGAGCCTTGTTTTCCAGTTTGATCTGGCGCAGTCGACTGGCAGTTTGCACTGAAAAAGGACGGTCGGAAGGGGCGGTGGAACGGGCTCAATGGATGGAACGGGCCAGTCGACTGCCTGAACTGGAAAGGCGTTTGAGCGAACTGGAACAAACCTTGAATCAGGCGCGCGATCACGAACATCACTGGCACATCCAGGAGGGCCGCCTATCCGCCGAACTCACCGCCGAACAAGCCCGTTGCCAACGCTTGGTAGAAGAGTTGAATGAAGCGCGCCAAAACCTCCAGAACGAGGTCAACGAACATCGTCAGCACTTGGCCCAGGTTGCAGAATTGCAGACCAGACTGGAGTCAGAACGCACTCAGGCAGGAGAGAAAATCGTTCTTCTGCAGGAAGCACGGGATGAATTATCCCTGCAATTCAAGAACCTGGCCAACGACATCCTGGAAGAAAAATCCCGTCATTTCAAAGAACAGAACGAAAATGCCCTGGGTCAACTGCTCAATCCCTTGCGGGAACGGCTGGGGGAGTTTGGCACGAAGGTGGAAGAAATCCACCGTCGTGATACGGAGCAGCAGGCTCAACTCAAAGCCGAATTGGGGCACCTCAAGGCGCTCAACCAGCAGATGAGCGCGGAGGCCCATCAACTGGCCACGGCCCTCAAGGGCCAGGCCAAGAAACAGGGGAATTGGGGCGAGCTGGTTCTGGAGAACCTGCTGGACCGCTCGGGATTACGTGAAGGTCAAGATTACCGGCGGGAAGTCAGTTTTACCACAGAGGAAGGGCGACGCCGTCCTGATGTCATCGTCTATTTGCCTCAGTCCAAACATCTGGTCATCGACGCCAAGGTTTCCCTCAACGCCTACACCCGTTACGTCAATGCAGAAGAGGACGCAGAACGCGCCATTGCCCTGAAAGAACATGTCCAGGCAGTGGCCGCACGCATTCAGGAACTGTCCGACCGTTCCTATTTCACACTGCCGGGGCTCAATACCCCAGAAATGGTCTTCATGTTCATTCCCATCGAATCAGCCTTCGTGGAAGCCCTGCGTGCCGATGACAGTTTGTTCCAGAAGGCCATCGAAAAAAATGTTCTGGTCGCCACTCCCACCACCCTCATGACCAGTCTCAATATCGTTCGCCAACTGTGGCGTTTCGAAGAACAGAATGCCCATACCGCTGAACTGGCAGAACGTGCCAGTCGAGTCTATAAAAAACTGGTGGGCTTCGTCACCAGCATGGAACAGGTCGGCAAAGAGTTGGAAAAAGCCCGCGCCGTCTACGACAAGGCCTATGGTCAACTTCATACTGGAAAAGGCAATTTGATTGCTCAGGCGCGCGAATTCGAACGTCTGGGGGTATCCATCCAGGCTCGTCTGCCCGAGGAACTGGTGGCAAAAGCCGCACTGGAATTGGATGCCCCCTCGGAGAATCCATCGCTCCCGTGAGGGTCCACCGTCCTTCTGGTAGAATTCCATCCTTTGCGGGGATTGACCATGTGGTTCAAGAATCTTGTGCTTTATCGACTCAGCACCTGGAAGGATTCGGCCGAGTCCCTGAGTGAACGGTTGTCACATCGCCCCCTTCAATCCTGTACGGGAAGTGATCTGCAATGCAGCGGCTGGCTCCCCCCCAATGACGAAGATTTCGTTTATACCCTGCCACCCCACCTACTGATTTGTCTTGGCATCGAAAAAAAACTTCTGCCTGCCTCCGTCATTGCCCAACAGGCACGCCACCGCGCCGAAGAATTCGAACAAACCCGTGGCTATAAACCAGGACGCAAACAGATGAAGGATATCAAGGACGAGGCGATGGATGAATTGCTTCCCCGCGCCTTTTCCGTACAACGCAAAACCTACGCCTGGATCGATCCGCAAAACCAGTGGCTGGTCGTGGATAGCGCCAATCTTGGACGTGCCGAGGAAGTGCTGGAGACTCTGCGGAAATGCGGGGTGGAGTTCAGTGCTGCCCCCCTGTGCACCCGTTTGTCTCCGGTCACGGCCATGACTCAATGGCTGGTGGAAGATACCCTTCCCTCAGTTTTCACCATCGACCAGGATTGTGAATTGCGCGCCCGCCAGGATGAACGCATGAAAGTGCGTTATGCCCACCACTCTCTGGAAGGGTCAGAGATCCGGCAACATGTGCAAGGAGGCAAGGAAGTTTCCCGTCTTGCCCTGACCTGGGGGCAAAAAATCTCTTTTGTGCTGGATGAAGCCCTTCAACTGAGACGCCTATCCCCGCTCGATATTCTGAGTGAAGGCTCAAACGCCAGTGAAGAAGCCTTCGACAATGATTTCGCCCTGATGACCAGCGAATTTTCTCACTTGATCCGGGATTTGGTGGAAGCTCTGGACGGTGTGGATGAGCGTTGATGTCCCACAGCGAGTTTTGATTCTCGGGGGCGTTCGTTCCGGTAAAAGTGCCCAGGCTGAACAATGGGCCAAACACAGCGCTCGTCCGGTTACCTATCTGGCCACTGCCCGAATCGAGGATGAGGAAATGCGCGCGCGCATTTCACATCACCGCGCAACTCGTCCGGCCCACTGGAAAGTGATCGAAGAACCTGTGGCTTTGGCGAGTACCCTGCGTGCCCATGCGCATCCCGAGGGTCTCATTCTGGTGGACTGTCTGACGCTGTGGTTGACCAATCTGCTGTTCGATTCCGACCCACAGTGCGTACAACGTGAACAGGATGCTCTTCTGGCACTCCTCCCCACCCTGCCAGGCACATTGATTCTGGTCAGCAATGAAACCGGATTAGGTATCGTCCCCCTCGGAGAATTGACTCGTCGTTTCTGTGATCAGGCCGGTCGCCTCCATCAGGCTCTGGCAACCCTCTGCGACCCGGTTCTTTTGATGGTCGCCGGACTTCCCGTTTTTTTGAAAGGACACTCATGATTCCTGACTGGTTGACCCTACCCTCCCGTCCTCTGGATGAAGTTGCTCGTCTGGCGGCGCGCCAGCGCCAGGCACAACTGACCAAACCGCCCGGTTCTCTAGGTCAACTGGAGGAATTGGCCTGTTTCTTGGCCGCCGCCCAAGGGCGGGAACGTCCGCACATGAAGCAGGTGTGGATCAGCATCTTTGCAGGAGACCACGGCATTACTGCAGAAAATATCTCCGCCTTTCCCCAGGCCGTCACGGGTGAAATGATCAAGAACTTTGCCCGTGGCGGTGCAGCCATCAGCGTGCTGGCTCGAACCTTGGGTGCATCCCTCGAAGTCATCGATCTGGGCACGGTCCAGAACCTGACGCAAGTGCCCGGCGTGCATCATCTGGGATTGGGTCCCGGCACGGCGAATTTTCTTTATGAGCCGGCCATGACTGAAGCCCAATGCCATGCGGCGCTGGGTGCCGGACGAGACCGTGTCGAAGCCGCACTGCAGGCCAGCGCAGACCTCTTCATCGGGGGAGAAATGGGCATTGGCAATACGACTTCCGCCACTGCCATGGCCTGCGTCCTGCTCGATCTTCCTCCTCAGCAACTGGCGGGCCCGGGCACCGGATTGGCCACAGCGGGGGTTTCCCACAAGATCGAGATCATTGCCCAAAGCCTGTTGAAACATGAGCGCGCGCTCACTTCTCCCTACGCCATCCTGAAATATCTAGGAGGATTCGAAATTGCTGCCCTCACCGGAGCCTACTGTACTGCCGCCCAACGGGGTCTGCCCGTTCTGGTGGACGGGTTCATCAGCAGTGTGGCAGCCCTCGCGGCAGAACGCATGAATCCCGGGGTAGCCCGTTGGTTTTTGTATGGACATCGCTCGGCCGAACCAGGTCATCAGGCCATTCTCGAAGCACTGGATGCACGCCCGCTATTATCCCTCGGACTACGCCTGGGCGAAGGCAGTGGCGCCGCCAGCGCCATCCCCCTGCTGCGTCTGGCCTGTGCGCTCCATGAAGGAATGGCCACCTTTGCCGAAGCTGCGGTTTCGGAGAAGTTGTGATCTTTTCTCTTCTGCGCCATGGAGACACTGGGCACAGTGGTTTTCGGGGACGTCTGGATGATCCGCTCACCGCTTTGGGGTGGCAACAAATGGAACAGTCCGTGGCCCTCTGGCGCGGAGATCGGATCCTATGCTCTCCCCGTGAACGTTGCCAGCGCTTTGCCAAAAACATGGCTACCCGTCTGCGGCTCCCGCTGACGGTGGATGAACGTTTCAGCGAACTGGATTTCGGACTCTGGGAAGGGCATACAGCAGCCGAATTGATCCAGAAAGACCCTCAAACACTGGCCGCATTCTGGCGGGATCCCTGGCAACACCCCCCCCCCGAAGGGGAAACCCTCGAGCATTTCTGCGAGCGTGTCGAAGCCGGCTGGATTGAATTGGGGCAGCAGTGCGCAGGCCAAACAGTTTTACTGATTACCCATGGCGGCGTCATCCGTCTGTTGCATCATCGACTGAATCAAACCCGGCGTAGCGATTTTTTGACCTATCCGGTTCCCCATGGCTCTTTGCATGTTGTGAACGACTGGACAAAAAACGAGTCTCATCCCGCGTGAAACCCCTGCGAACCTTTGGCCTGGCCCTGCAGTTCCTGACGCGCCTGCCCGTACCCATCCATTCTCCCCCGACTCCTCAGGAGCAGGGGCAGTGTCTACTTTTTTATCCCGCTGTGGGGGCCATCATTGGCGCCATGTTGGCCGGAATGTGTGCACTCACTTCTTTTTTAGGAGTGTCCTCCAATTTGTCCGGCGCGTTGATTCTGGTCCTGTGGGTCGGACTCACCGGAGCACTGCACCTGGATGGACTGGCTGATTCAGTAGATGCCTTTGGGGGTGGCCGAGGGGACCGGAGCCGCATTCTGAATCTCATGAAAGACCCTCGCTGTGGTTCTTTTGCTGTGGTCAGTGTGGTCCTCGTGTTACTGGTCAAAGCCATGGCCCTGATCACGCTGGATGCGCGCATTGCCCCGGGTTTTCTGCTGCTGCCCCCACTCCTGGGCCGCACCGCCCTATGTCTGTTGTTTCTGACCACACCCTACGTCCGCCCAGGCGGGATGGGAGAAGCAATCTCCCAGCATATGCCACGTACCCCGGTCTGGGGAGTCTGCATCATGACGCTGGTCAGCATTTTGATCGGCTTTGGACGACCCGGTCTGGGCGCCATTCTGGTGGCCGGGGTCATCGGTTACTGGTGGCACCAAAAACTCATGGAGCGAATTCAGGGCACCACCGGGGATACGGCGGGCGCACTGGTAGAGTTGGTGGAAAGTGCCACGGTAGTCACTTTGGCTCTGGTAGCGCATAATTAGGACTTTAGGATCGACTTCCCCACACCATGCACCTTCTGCCTGGGACCACCTCCCTCTATTCCCGCCTGTTACGCCATGTACGCCCCTATCGTTGGGAATTTTTCGGTGCCGTCGGCGCCATGGTGGTTACTGCGGCCACCGAACCGTTCCTGCCGGCCCTGCTCAAACCCATGCTCGACAAAAGTTTCGTGCACAAGGATCCGCACTGGATGCATTGGGTGCCGCTCATGTTGATGGGACTGTTCTTCGTACGGGGCATTGCCAATTTTATTGCCAAATTCGCTATGAACTGGGTCGGAAACAAAGTGGTCATGGACCTGCGCCAACAAATGTTCGGGCGCCTGCTCCATCTGCCTGCTCGTTACTTCGATGACCACAGTACCGGAGAACTGATCTCGAAGTTGGTATACGACGCCAATCAGGTCATGCAGGCCAGCACCACCGTGCTGACCAATCTGGTCACCGACAGTTTTGTGGTCGTGGGCCTGATGGGTTGGTTGATTTACCTGAATTGGCAACTCACCAGTGTCACCCTGCTGGTGGCCCCGCCCATCGCCTGGGTGGTTCGAAAAGTCAATCTGCGCCTGCGTCATATCAATCGCGACACCATGAGCGCCATGGGCAATCTCACCAGCGTACTGGATGAATCGATCCAGTGCCAGAAGGTCATCAAGGTGTTTGGGGGAATCCCCGTTGAAACTGACCGTTTCCATGAAACCAGCAATTGGGTGCGTCGCCTGAGCATGAAGCAGGCAGCGGCCAGTGCAGCCAATGTTCCCATTGTCCAGTTCTTCGCAGCCCTGGCCATCGCTCTCATCATCGGCATGGCCACCTGGCAAGCAGGTACCGATCAAACCACGGTGGGTGGCTTCGTTTCATTCATCACGGCCATGATCATGCTGTTGGCCCCCGTCAAGCGCCTCTCCGATTTGAGCGAATCCCTGCAGCGGGGCCTGGCTGCTGCAGAAAGCGTCTTTGCCCTGATTGATCAACCCCCCGAGACAGACGAAGGAACCCAGGTACTGGAACACGCCCAAGGTCACTTACACTTTGATCAGGTGTGTTTTGCTTATCCGCGGGGTCATCGTTTAGCCCTCGACTCCTTCAGTCTAAAGATCCAGGCCGGTCAAACCGTGGCTCTGGTGGGAGCTTCAGGCAGTGGTAAGAGCACATTGGCCAGTCTGGTGCCCCGCTTTCACAACCCCACGTCAGGACGCATCCTTCTGGATGGCTATCCTATTGCGAACTTGACCCTGGCCAGTGTGCGCAGCAATCTGGCCCTCGTCACCCAGGAAGTCGTCCTGTTCAACGATACCGTGGCCCACAACATCGGTTACGGCCCCCTGCGCGGAACCTCGCTGGAACGGTTGCGCGAGGTGGCCCGCGCGGCCCATGCTCTGGAATTCATCGAACAACTACCCGATGGATTTCAAACCTTGTTGGGAGAAAACGGGGCGCGTCTGTCCGGTGGACAACGGCAGCGTATTGCCATCGCCCGCGCCCTCCTCAAAAATGCCCCGGTCCTGATTCTGGACGAAGCCACTTCGGCCCTCGACAGTGAATCCGAGCGTGCCGTCCAGGCAGCCCTCGATACCCTGATGGAACAACGCACTACTCTGGTCATTGCGCACCGCCTTTCCACCATTGAAAAAGCCGATCTCATCGTGGTGCTGGATCAGGGGCATATCGTAGAGCAAGGAACCCATCGAGAACTGATGGATCGGGAGGGACATTACGCCAAATTACAACGCCTGCAAGTTCTGGATCAGTGATCCACAGGAAAAGACCGGCACTCCGGTTGATCTAGGCACCAAAGTTTGGCGTAACGGTAAAAGGTCGCATAGGCATTGGAGACGGCCAACAAAAAGCCCTGTCCTCCATCCAGAAAACTGCGGCGCAGAATGAAGGTTCGAAAAAATGCCCAGCACCCGTGCCGCAAAGCCTTGCCCAGGGTGGCACGCCGTCCTTTGGCATAGGCTTGACGGGCGCCCAGCGTCGAATAATGGTTGGCCTTGTCGAGGGCTTCTTCCAGGTCAACATAAGTATCGTGTTCCAGCGGGTTGTTCAGGGTTCCAATGCTTCCCTCCTCGGTTCCAACCAGCCGTTCATGAACCCAGTCCTCAGAAAAATGGGCCTTGCCTCTGCGAAAGAGACGCACCACATAGTCGGGCCACCACCCGCCATGGCGGAGGGCACGCCCACAGTAGCGTGAAGAGCGGGGCATGCGATACAAATCCAGCGCCTCAGGATTGGCCATAACAGCCAATATTTCTGCTTTCAGCGCAGGGGACACCTGCTCGTCCGCGTCCAGTGAAAGCACCCAGTCCCCACAGGCCAGAGCCAGCGCACGGTTCTTCTGCGGACCAAAGCCCGGCCAATCCGCTGCAATCTCTACCCGTGCGCCACGTTGGCGCGCCAGTTCCACCGTGCCATCCTGACTTCCCCCATCCAGAACAATACACTCCTCTGCCCAAAGAACCGAGTCCAAACAAGCGCCAAGGGCGGCCTCTTCGTTTTTGGCTATGATGATGACAGAAAGTGACATGGAGGCAAGTCTACTCCACTTCCGACTAGCCGAGCAGGGTCAGGTCCCCTAGAATGGCGGCATGACTGATCTCCTTCTCATCAAAACCTCTTCACTGGGCGATGTGGTTCACGCTTTTCCGGCTGTGACGGACATGGCTCGTCATTGTCCCACCCTTTCCATTGACTGGATCGTGGAAGAATCCTTCGCAGCATTGCCCCGTCTGCATCCAGCAGTCCGCCGTGTGATTCCCGTGGCCTTGCGGCGCTGGCGTACCGCTCTTTTCGCACCGACAACCCATGCCGAATGGCGTCGGTTGAGCCAGGTTTTGGAGGCCCTGAACCATGATGCCAGCCTGGATCTGCAAGGTCTGGTCAAAAGTGCGTTGGTCGGGTGTTTCAGTCCTGCCTTGCGAATGGGATACGATCGTCACAGCATTCGCGAACCCTTGGCCAGCCTGTTTTACCAGCAGCACTTCCGGGTTTCCAGAAATCTTCATGCCGTGGAGCGCAACCGCACACTGGCCGGTCTTGCCCTGGGCTACGCCCCGGAAAAAGAAGTGACCTATGGCCTGCGTTCTGATCTGGTTCGCCCACGCACCCTGAGTGCCATACCCTATGTTCTCTTTCTCCATGGAACTAGCCGCCGTGACAAGGAATGGCCGGAAACTCACTGGATTGCCCTGGGTCGGCAGCTCTCTGCCCAAGGATTGACCATCCTGCTCCCAGGCGGTAACGAACGGGAACGGGAACGAGCTCAACGTCTGGCAAACCAAATCGTGGGCGCACAGGCCCTGGCAACGCTGGATCTGACCGCTCTGGCTGGCCTATTGGCCCATGCCCAGGCTGTGGTGGGCGTGGATACGGGTCTCTCCCATTTGGCCACCGCGCTCCACCGACCGGTGGTGGCCCTGTACACCGCCACCGACCCGCAAGCCACAGGGGTATTCGGTAGTATGCTGGCCGTGAATCTGGGCGGAAAAGGTTTATGCCCGGAAGTACCGGAAGTCCTCTCTGCCTTGGAGCGGTTGTTGCCATGAATTTATTCTGGTACACCCAGTTGACCCGCTTGATCCTGCCCCTGTTTTTTCTCCGTCTCTGGTGGCGTGGTCGACAACAGCCCGGCTATCGCCTCCATTGGCTCGAGCGCCTTGGCCACTACCCTATCTCCGAATCTCGCCCTCTGATCTGGCTCCATGCCGTGTCGGTGGGGGAAACCCGTGCTGCCTTGCCGCTCCTCCGATCCCTGGCCGAGCAATACCCGAACCACGCCTTCCTGTTGACCCATACCACGCCCACCGGTCGAGAAACGGCGCTCGATGAAGCCCCTCCGGGAATTCAACGGGTCTATCTACCCTACGACCTGCCGGGCGCCGTAGGGCGTTTTTTAGAGACCTTCAAACCCACTTTGGGCTTTCTTCTGGAAACGGAACTCTGGCCCCGCCTGATCCATGAGTGCCACCACCATCATATTCCTCTGATTCTGGCCAATGCCCGACTGTCAGAACGTTCGGCACGACGTTATGCCCTTGTCCCGACCCTGACACGCACCCTCCTCGGTCAACTGTCGCTCATTGCGGCCCAGTCCCACGCCGATGCCCAGCGCTTTGAAGCTCTGGGCGCCCCTCGGGTGAAACTCATGGGTAATCTCAAGTTCGATGCGCCCCTGCCCTGCGAACATCATGCAAGTTTTCAACCAATCCGTCAGATGATCGGAGAAAACCGGACGGTCTGGATCGCAGCCAGTACCCGTGAAGGAGAAGAAAGCCTCCTGCTGAAACATCTCGGTTCCCTACTCACTCCGCCCCATCTGCTGGTGCTGGTTCCCCGACACCCGCAACGATTCGACGCGGTGGCTGCCTTGCTTGAAGCGAGGCATATTCCCTACCAGCGGCGCTCGGCGCAGCGCCCCCTCTCTGCCGAGACCACGGTTCTCCTCGGGGACAGCATGGGTGAAATGTATGCCTGGTATCGTCTGGCCCAATATGCGCTCATGGGCGGCACCCTGCTCCCTCTGGGGGGGCAGAATCTCCTTGAAGCCCTCAGCGTTGGATGCCCCGTCCTGCTGGGTCCATACACCTTCAATTTTGCCGAGGCCAGCACTGCCGCAGTGGAATGCGGCGCTGCTCGGCAATTTTCCAATTTGGATGAATTGCCTCTTCTGATCAAAGAATTTCTTGAGAACCCAACGCTTTGTCACTCCATGGGTGAGCAAGGACGGTGCTTTGTCGAGCGGAACCGGGGGGCCACCGCTACCTTGCTGGACCTGGTCCGCGAGTTAGTGCATTGACTGCAAACGACGCAACTCTGCTATGACTTCCTGAGGATTCTCTCCAGCATCTACATCCACATAAACTTTGGCGATACGGCCTGCGGGATCGATGATGAAGGTATTACGACGGGCCAATTTGTAGCCCAGCAGGGTACGTTCTGATCCGTAACTTTTTGACACCGTCCCTTCCTTATCGGCCAATAACGGAAAAGGAAGATGGTGTTTGTCCGCAAATTCAGCATGGCTGCTGGCGTCGTCGATACTCACTCCCACCACCGCCGCCCCCAACGTCTGGATTTTGTGAATGTCATCCCGATAGGCACAGGCCTCCGTGGTACACCCCGGAGTCTCGTCTTTCGGGTAAAAGTAGAGAACCAGCCACTTTCCCTGATAATCAGATAATTTTTGCAGTGTTCCATTCTGATCCATTATGCTGAACTCTGGGGCCTTCTGCCCCACACTGGGGAGTTCCGAGGCATTGGCCGAGCGCATCACCCACAGGACCAAAATCAACAGCATGAACAGTACCGTCATGACCTTCATAGCGCCCTCTGCCCATTTCAAATTCATCCAATATGCCTTGGGACCTCGGACCTGGACAGGAGTTCCTGGAAATTCCGGCCACCCGAATGAATTACCCGCCTCTGCACCCGCAACCAAAGACGATTCCCCCCCTGATTTTGCTACAATAGCGGATTGACAAAAAGATATTTCATTCCTCCCGGAGGCACTCAATGAATCTTGAACAGGCTCGCTTCAATATGGTCGAACAACAGATCCGCCCTTGGGATGTCCTGAATATCGAAGTGCTCGATCTACTCTATCAGGTTCGTCGTGAGGAATTTGTTCCGGCCACCCAGCGAGAATTGGCTTTCGTCGACATGGAACTTCCTCTGGATCATGGGGAATTCATGCTTTCACCCAAATTGGAGGCTCGCCTGATTCAAGAATTGCGCCTCAAGAAATCAGACCGCGTCCTTCATGTAGGAACGGGTAGCGGATATGTGGCTGCCCTACTGGGCAAGCGCGCCGCCACCGTCACCTCGGTGGAAATTCACCCGACTCTGGCCACTCAGGCTCGCCAACGCCTGCAAAATGCCGGAATTCACAATGTCACCGTGGAAGTGGGCGATGCCGCCCAGGGTTGGCGTCCAGAATCCGTCTGGGACACCATTCTGCTCACCGGTTCCGTCCCTTACCTACCTCCGGCATTTCTCGACGTTTTGGCAGCCGGAGGATGCGCTCTTGCCATCGTCGGCCATGCGCCCATCATGACCGTACGACGCTGGATGCGTCTGCCGAATGGAACACTGCGGGAAGAATCACTTTTTGAAACCTGGGTTCCCTCTCTTCACCATGCAGCACAAACACCTCTCTTCGAATTTTGAACGATGAGCAAAGCCTTTGTACGCGAGGCAGAAAATGAGGAGGAGGAGGAAGACCTTTCCGCTTCGAGTACGGACCTGCCACCTAACACGCCCAATTATCTGACCCCTCGAGGACATGCCCGACTGGTCGCCGAATTGGATCATCTGTTACGCGTGGAGCGTCCGAAGGTCGTAGAAACCGTGTCTTGGGCGGCTTCCAACGGTGATCGTTCGGAAAATGGAGATTATATTTATGGGAAACGACGCCTGCGCGAAATTGACCGGCGCCTGCGCTTTCTCACCAAACGGCTGGAAATCGCCCAAGTGGTCGATCCCACCTTGCAGTCCGGAAATGACCAAATTTTTTTCGGAGCACAGGTGACCGTGGAAGAGGGCGATCAAACTCATGTCTATACCATCATCGGTCGAGATGAAACCGATCCTGGATGCGGTCACATCAGCTGGATTTCACCTCTGGCCCGTGCCTTGCTCAAACAACGTACCGGCGACACGGTCCGGTTCATGAGTCCGGCAGGGGCGCGTACCCTCGATATCGTCGACGTTCAATACTTTCCTCTGGACCCTCCATAATCCACCCCTTGAGCGTGTTGGAACCGGGCTAACCCTGTCCATCTGGTACACTTCCCTTGTTAATCCGTTCTAAGAGTGAATCTGCGCATGAATGCACCCCCAAAGTTTCTGGCCGAACAGGCCCAAGTGGATGAAGCATCCGTTATCCCTCTCCCCTGTTCCCACAAGATCCATGTCACCGGTTCACGCCCCGACCTGCGGGTCCCCATGCGTGAAATCCGCCAGTCGGATACCCCGGCCACCTTCGGTGCCGAACCCAATCCCCCGCTCACCGTTTATGATACCTCCGGCCCGTACTCAGACCCCACGGTCAGCATCGACATTCGGGCAGGTTTACCCAGCGTTCGCAGTTGCTGGATCGAGGAACGTCAAGACACGGAAGCATTGAACGGGCCATCCTCCACCTATGGCCAGGAACGATTGGACAATGCGGCCCTGACCGAAATGCGCTTCAAACTCCAGCGTACGCCGCGCCGCGCCCTGACGGGACAAAACGTCTCCCAAATGCACTATGCGCGACGTGGCATCATCACTCCGGAAATGGAATATGTAGCCATTCGTGAAAATTGTCGGCGCGAAGCCCAACTGGATGCCCTCAAAGCTCGTGGAGGCAATGCCGAACGCTGGCTCTCCGCCCAACATCCAGGTGAATCCCTGGGCGCTTCCTTACCCGGACAGATCACTCCGGAATTCGTACGGGATGAAATTGCGCGCGGACGAGCTATCCTGCCCGCCAATATCAATCACCCCGAAATCGAACCCATGATCATCGGACGCAACTTTCTGGTCAAGATCAATGCCAACATCGGCAACTCCGCCTTGGGTTCAAGCATCCAGGAAGAAGTGGAAAAAATGACCTGGGCCATTCGCTGGGGTGGCGACACGGTCATGGACCTGTCCACGGGCAAGAATATCCATGAGACACGCGAGTGGATCATCCGTAATTCTCCCGTCCCCATTGGAACCGTACCTATCTATCAGGCACTGGAAAAAGTGGATGGAAAAGCCGAGGAACTGACTTGGGAAATCTATCGGGACACTCTCATCGAACAGGCCGAACAGGGAGTGGACTATTTCACCATTCACGCAGGATTGCGTCTTGCCCATATTCCCCTGACCGCTCAGCGTTTAACCGGCATCGTCTCCCGGGGCGGGTCCATCATGGCCAAGTGGTGCCTATCCCACCACAAGGAAAATTTCCTGTATACCCATTTCGAGGATATCTGCGCCATCATGAAGGCCTATGATGTCAGTTTCTCCTTGGGGGATGGACTGCGCCCCGGTTCCATTCATGACGCCAATGACGCCGCCCAGTTCGCCGAACTCAAAACCCTCGGCGAACTGACCCAGATTGCCTGGAAACATGATGTGCAAACCATGATCGAAGGTCCGGGACATGTGCCCATGCACCGTATCCGCGAAAACATGGAACTGCAACTGTCCCTCTGCCAGGAGGCCCCGTTCTACACCCTGGGCCCTCTTACCACGGATATCGCACCGGGTTATGACCATATCACCTCAGCCATCGGCGCTGCCATGATCGGCTGGCAGGGCACGGCCATGTTGTGCTATGTCACACCCAAGGAACATCTGGGCTTGCCCGATAAGAACGACGTCAAGGACGGCATCATGGCTTACAAGATTGCCGCCCATGCAGCCGATCTGGCCAAGGGACATCCCGGTGCCCAAATGCGCGATAATGCGCTGTCCAAGGCCCGTTTCGAATTCCGTTGGGATGATCAGTTCAACCTGGGACTGGACCCGGACAAGGCTCGGGAATTTCATGATGAAACGCTGCCTCAGGAAGGGGCCAAACTGGCTCATTTTTGTTCCATGTGTGGTCCTCATTTCTGCGCCATGAAGATTACTCAGGACGTACGGGATTACGCCTCTCAAATCGGTGTATCTTCCGAGCAGGCACTGGATCAGGGAATGGCAGAAAAAGCCCAGGAGTTCCGGGCACAGGGTGCCGAACTCTATCGCAAGGTTTGACCCATGGATGTCCTGTTACTTGTCAAAGCGGCCATTCTGGGCGTGGTGGAAGGACTGACGGAATTCCTGCCGGTTTCCAGCACTGGACATCTGATACTGGTGGGCAGTCTGTTGCACTTCAATGACGAAAAAGGCAAGGTTTTTGAAATCGTCATCCAGTTTGCCGCCATCCTGGCCATTTGCTGGGAGTATCGGGCAAAGATTGGGCGTGTGGTCCTGGGATTGCCCAGGGATCGCGCAGCTCAACGCTTTACCCTCAACCTGCTGCTGGCCTTTCTTCCGGCAGCAGTTTTGGGTTTATTGTTCGCCAAATCCATCAAAGCGCATCTGTTTGCTCCTTTACCCGTGGCACTGGCCTTCATTCTGGGTGCCTTTGTCATTTTTTGGGTGGAACGTCGTCACCAACCGATACGCATCACCACCGTGGACGATATGGACTGGCGGATTGCCCTTAAAATCGGACTTTGTCAGTCCTTTGCCCTGATCCCCGGCACTTCCCGTTCTGGAGCCACTATCATGGGCGGACTATTCTTTGGCCTATCCCGCACAGCTGCCACAGAGTTTTCCTTTTTTCTTGCCATTCCCACCCTGAGCGCAGCCACCGTTTACGAACTGGTTAAGTACCGTCATCTTTTTCATGCCAGTGATCTGGGCATGTTTCTGGTCGGCAGCTTGTTCTCTTTCATATTTGCTTTCATGACAGTGCGCGCCCTTCTCCGTTTCGTCAGTCAGCATAATTTCACCGGTTTTGCCTATTACCGAATCCTGTTTGGCCTGCTCATCCTGCTCACTCATGCCTTTGGTTGGGTGCAGTGGACCGACTAACAGTCCCAGGGATCGACTTCGAGCACCCAGTGGATGCTTCGCCCCGAACGCAAGGCACGTAACTCATCCACCCAACTGGCCAGAAAAACTTGCAGGGAAGCACGATGCGCACCCTGAACGAGTAATTGCCAACGGTGGAAGCCCGCCTTGCGCGCCAAAGTGGAGGGAACCGGATCGAAAATACAGATCCCTTCTCCTCCACGGGTCAAGGCTTTCTGCCGCGCCTCCTCCAGAAAGACAGTGACCTTGCCCACGTCCCGTGCTTCTGCCCGAAGTATGGCCAGATAATTAAAAGGTGGCCATCCCATCTGACGCCGCAGGGCCAATTCCTGGTCCAGAAAGTTTTCTGTTTCGTGCTGCATCAGCGCCAACAGTACGGGGTGTCCGGGATAATCCGTTTCAATCCACACCTGCCCCGCCTTTTCTGCCCGTCCGGCCCGTCCGGCCACCTGAAGTAGTTGGGCATAAAGCCGTTCTGAGGCACGAAAATCACTGCTGAAGAGCGATTGGTCGGCATTCAGTACCACCACCAAGGACAAATCAGGAAAATCGTGTCCTTTGACCAATAACTGGGTTCCCACCAGAATATCCACCTGATGGTCCAAAATTTGTTCCCTCGCCCTTTCCCAACTGCCCTTAAGGGCCAAACTGTCGCTGTCCAGACGCAGGAGACGGGCTGAGGGGCAATAGTTGCGCAGACGTTCTTCTACCTGCTGCGTCCCTTCTCCACGGGTTTCCATGTGGACATTCCCGCAGGATGGGCAAGATTCGTGCAGAACTTGCTCCAGACCGCAGTGATGACAACGCAACTGTCGGGTCCGCCGATGTACCACCAGTCGCACACTGCAGCGGGGACAAGCCGCCTGCCAGCCACAGTTGGGGCAATACAGAACAGGGGCATAACCGCGCCGGTTGATGAACACCAGCACCTGTTCCCCACGGCTCAATGTTTCGTGCAAGACGGTCGCCCAGTGAGGAAGCCCTTCCTGCATCGTGGGTGCCAAAGTCAGTTGGGGCAAACAAGCGCCGGGTACGGCCCGCTCTCTCAAATGGTGCAGTTGATACCGTCCTGTACGGGCGTTATGCCAACTTTCCAAGGTAGGCGTTGCAGACCCCAGAATAATCGGGAATTCTCCCTGGCGAGCACGGACAATGGCCAAGTCCCGTGCGGAATAGCGCAATCCATCCTGCTGTTTGAAAGAGGCCTCATGTTCTTCGTCCACCACGATCAATCCCAACTCGGGCAGAGGCGTAAAAACTGCCAGGCGTGTGCCCAATACCAAACGTGCGGCACCGGTCTGGGCCGTCAACCAACGCCGCGCCCGTTCCTTCTCACTGACCCCACTGTGCAGACTGATCCAGTTCAGCTTAGGCCAACGACGTGCCAGACGTTGTTCCAGTTGGGGAGTCAGGTTGATTTCCGGAACCAGCAAGAGAACCTGTCGTCCGCGCTCCAATACCTTTTCGATCAGAGAAAAATACACCTCGGTCTTGCCGCTCCCGGTCACCCCATGGATCAGGTGCACAGCAAAGTTCGGTTGCTGAAGAATCGCCTGCACCACGCTCCGTTGTGCCTCATTAAGTGGCGGTGCCGAACTCTGAGACGGATATTTCCGGGGTTGACGTACTCGGCGCGGAGGCTGCCAGCCACCCACTCGACGCAGGGCAGGGGGCAACATGGCCAGCACCGTTTGCCCTAAAGGGTAGTGATAATAGGAACTACAGAATTCCAGCAACTGCCAATCACGAGCATTCAGTGGCGGAACATCCCGCCAAATCTCCAAAACTTCCTTGATTTTGTCCGCGGGGTAGGTGGAGGTGTGTTTGAGGGCTCGAATTACGCCAACTTTTTGCCCGGTGCCCCACGGAACCTTGACCCGCCGCCCCACGTCCTCCTCTGTCGCCAGAGCGGCATGATAATCAAACCCGCGAGGTAAAGGCAGATCAAGCAGAACTTCGACGATCACGGGGCTCTGGAGATCCATGAATGGGCAGAAGGGACGCGGTCCATCTGTGGATAACTTTGTTTATAAGTTGGAAGTTTGATACTTGTCAAGATTTTAAATCCGTCAAAAATCACCTTGCCCAACCTCGACTAACCATGATTTATTCATATAAATCATGTTGTTAACTTACATTTATCAAGGACACCCATAATTCATGAGGATTATCGTCCATCGATCCCACTCTGTGCATAACACTGGGGAAAAAACCATGAATAATCTGGTTTTTTCCTTATTTGTCAGGCAATAGCGACGCCTTGTCGACGGCTCAGTTCATGCACCGCATCCACTAATACCGTCACCTGATCCGGGTCGGTAAAGCGCGTAATGCCATGGCCAAGATTGAAAACATGACCAGATCCCGGACCAAATTCCGTCAATACTCTTCCCACCTCCGAGCGAATGCACTCGGGCGTCCCAAACAAAACCATCGGATCCAGATTACCCTGCAACGCGACCTTGTGACCGATACGGCGCCGGGCCTCACCCATGTCTATGGTCCAGTCCAACCCCACCGCATCGTAGCCCGCGTCGGCAATGGATTCAAGCCACAATCCTCCACCCTTGGTAAAGACGATGCTGGGCACTCGGCGCCCTTCTGCCTGTTTGGTCAACCCGGCAGCGATCACAGACAGATAGTGCAGTGAAAATTCCTGATATGCCTTCGGAGTCAGTGTTCCCCCCCAAGTATCGAACACCATGACTGCCTGAGCCCCCGCTTCAATCTGGGCATTCAAATACTGAATGACCGCTTCGGTGGTCACTTCCAGAATGCGATGCAACAAATCCGGACGGCGATAGAGCATCCCCTTGATATGACGGAAATCCTCCGACCCGCCTCCTTCCACCATGTAGCATGCCAGGGTAAAGGGACTGCCTGAAAAACCAATGAGGGGCACCGAACCCGCCAATGCCTTGCGAATCTGAGATACCCCATCCAGAACGTAACGCAGGTTCACAGTAGGATCGGGCACACTCAAATTTCGAACTTCCCATTCATCACGGATGGGACGTTCGAATTTGGGTCCTTCTCCTTCTGCAAAATAAAGCCCCAGACCCATGGCATCCGGCACGGTCAAAATATCGGAAAAAAGAATGGCCGCATCCAAGGCATACCGGGCCAAGGGCTGCAAGGTTACTTCTGTGGCCAGGTCCGGCGATTTGCACAACTTGAGAAAACTACCGGCCCGGGCCCGCGTCGCATTGTATTCGGGCAAATAGCGACCAGCCTGGCGCATGATCCAAAGCGGTGTATAGGGAACGGGTTCACGCAAGAGCGCACGCAGGAAGGTATCATTTTTCAGCACAGGAAAACCTCGTCAGTCCGCCATTACTTCAGCGGGTCTATCATGAAAATCAGCGTGGAAGATCCGACTGCCCCATCAGGAACTCATCGATGGCTCGTGCCGCCTGGCGTCCCTCCCGAATGGCCCAAACCACCAGAGACTGCCCACGCCGCATATCCCCGGCAGCAAATACCTTGGACACCGAAGTTTGATAGTCCAGGACTTTGGCCTGTACATTGCCCCGGGCATCCTTTGCCACCCCTAACTGTTCCAACAAACCGGTCTGCACTGGATGCAGGTAACCCATGGCCAGCAGAACCAGATCCGCCGGAATGTCAAAGGCACTGCCCGGAATTTCCTGAGGTTTCATCTGGCCCTTCTCGTCCGCCTTCCACTCCAGGCGCACAGCATGCAACTGGGTCACTTGTCCATCGACTCCTGTAAACGCCTGGGTCGAAATGCTCCAGTCACGGATACACCCTTCCGCTTGAGAGGTGGAAGTACGGAACTTAAGGGGATATTGAGGCCACACCAAAGGTTTGTCCTCCTGCTCCGGAGGGCGCGGCATGACTTCAAACTGTGTGACGGAAAGGGCTCCCTGGCGAAGGGATGTCCCCACGCAGTCGGAACCCGTATCGCCCCCGCCAATCACCACCACATGCTTGCCCGTGGCCAACAGGCCATTTTCCACCGTATCTCCGGCATTGCGTCGATTCTGTTGGGGCAGGAATTCCATGGCAAAATGAACACCCTTCAATGCCCGTCCCGGCACAGACAAATCGCGGGGATGTTCCGATCCCCCAGTGAGCAGAATCGCATCAAACGATTCCCTCAAATGCTGGGCAGACAGTGTCACGCCCACATGCACGCCGGTGCGGAATTCCACCCCTTCTGCGCGCATCTGATGGATCCGACGATCAATCTGAAGTTTTTCCAATTTGAAGTCCGGGATACCGTAGCGCAACAGTCCCCCGATCCGATCATTTTTTTCGAACACCACCACGTCGTGCCCCACCCGTGCCAACTGCTGTGCCGCAGCCAACCCGGAAGGTCCGGAGCCCACCACGGCCACCCGTTTACCCGTTTTGTGCGAAGGAATTTTCGGGGTAATCCAGCCTTCTTCCCAACCCCGGTCCACCAAGGCATGTTCAATGTTCTTGATGGTGACCGGTGCCGTATTGATGTTGAGCACACAAGCCGACTCACAAGGTGCAGGACAGACCCGCCCCGTAAATTCCGGAAAATTGTTGGTGGAATGGAGGTTGTCCAACCCTTCGCGCCACTGCCCACGGTAAACCAGATCATTCCAATCAGGAATGATATTATTCACCGGACACCCCGTCTGGCAGAAGGGGATTCCGCAATCCATGCAGCGCGCTCCTTGCTGGCTGACGCTCTCCAAGGGCAGATCAATGGTAAATTCGCGGTAGTGGCCCACCCGTTCTTGTGGTGTTTCGGCAGAGGGTTCCTGCCGTTCGATTTCCATGAACCCCGTAATCTTTCCCATGTCAGGCCACCTGTGCCAATTGTTGTTCTGCTGCCATTTCAGCCAGCGCGCGGCGATACTCCAAGGGCATCACTTTGACGAACTTGCTCCGTGCACTCGACCATTGATCCAGAATCTGCTGTCCACGCGTACTGCCCGTATAACGCACGTGGTTTTCAATCAGGATACGCAACAGATATTCATCCCGTGCTTCGATGTGATTGACACGCACACGTCCATGGGTGTCCAGAACGCCTTTGACCTCGGTGGTCTGCTCTTCCTCGGGAACCGCCTCGAGCGCAACCATGGACAGATTACAGCGTTTATCAAAATCCCCCGCCTCGTCATAGACAAAGGCAATCCCCCCGCTCATCCCTGCGGCAAAATTTCGTCCGGCCTCACCCAGTACCACTACCGTGCCTCCCGTCATGTATTCGCATCCGTGGTCTCCTACGCCTTCCACCACGGCTACTGCACCGGAGTTGCGCACGGCAAAGCGTTCGCCTGCCACCCCCCGGAAATAACATTCTCCGGCAACGGCACCATACAGAACCGTATTTCCCACAATAATATTCTCTTCAGCCAACAAAGTAGATTCGGGAGCAGGTTGAATGATGATACGTCCCCCAGACAGTCCCTTGCCAACATAATCATTGGCTTCACCGTATAGGTGAAAAGTCACCCCATGGGCCAGAAAGGCACCAAAACTCTGCCCGGCAGTTCCCTTGGCGCGCACCAGGATCGTATCCTGAGGCAAACCGGCAAAGCCATGATGGCGCGCCACTTCGCCAGACAACATGGCACCCACGGAACGATTGACGTTACGCACGCCCGTTTCGATGACCACCGCTTGCCCCTGCTCGATAGCGGTCCTGGACTGTGCGATGAGAACATGATCCAGTGCCTGTTCCAAACCATGATCCTGCCGCTCCTTCCAGGAACGAGCCACTTGAACAGGCATGTCCGGGCTATGAAAGATTCTTGAAAAATCCAGACCCTGTGCCTTCCAGTGGGAAATTCCACGGCGCATGTCGAGGCGGTCAACCCGTCCCACCATCTCCTCGAAAGTCCGGAATCCCAGTTGAGCCATCAGTTCACGTACTTCCTCCGCCACAAAGAAGAAATAATTGATCAAATGCTCGGGCTGTCCGGCAAATCGTCGGGTCAATTCCGGATCCTGCGTGGCAATGCCCACCGGACAGGTATTGAGGTGGCACTTACGCATCATGATGCATCCCTCCACCACCAGCGGGGCTGTTGCAAACCCAAATTCGTCCGCACCCAGCAAAGCGCCAATCACCACATCCCGCCCGGTTTTCATCTGACCATCGGCCTGCACACAGATGCGTCCACGCAAACGGTTGAGAACCAAGGTCTGCTGGGTTTCCGCCAGCCCCAACTCCCAAGGGGAACCCGCATATTTGATCGAAGACAGAGGAGACGCACCGGTTCCACCGTCATGTCCGGAGATGGTGACATGATCGGCATGGGCCTTGGCAACCCCGGCCGCCACCGTGCCCACCCCCACTTCGGACACCAGTTTGACGCTGATACGCGCTTGGGGATTGACGTTCTTGAGATCGTGGATCAATTGGGCCAGATCTTCGATGGAATAGATGTCATGGTGCGGGGGAGGAGAAATCAGACCCACCCCCGGCACGGAATGACGCAACTTGCCGATATACTGGCTGACCTTGTGTCCGGGTAACTGCCCTCCTTCCCCTGGTTTGGCACCCTGTGCCATTTTGATTTGAATATCATCGGCATTGACCAGATACTCCGCCGTCACACCAAAACGCCCGGAGGCGACCTGCTTGATGGCCGAACGCATGGAATCCCCATTGGACAATGGGCGGAACCGTGCGGGATCTTCTCCCCCTTCGCCAGTATTGGATTTCCCCCCCAGGCGGTTCATGGCAACGGCCAGAGTACTGTGCGCCTCCTGGGAAATGGATCCCAGAGACATTGCACCCGTGGCAAAACGTTTGACGATGGAGGCTGCGGCTTCCACTTCGGAAATAGGAAGGGGCTGCGCAGCATTCTTGAATTCAAAAAGACCCCGCAAGGTCATCCATCGTTCGGCCTGATCGTTGATGGCCCGAGCGTATTCCTGATAAGTCGCATAGTTTCCGGAACGGGTCGCATGTTGCAATTTAGAGATACTTTCCGGAGTCCACATGTGGGCTTCCCCACGAATGCGGTAAGCGTACTCTCCCCCGGCATCCAGCGCCTCCTGATGCAACGGCCCTGCAGAATACGCCACACGATGCAGGCGCAGATTTTCTTCCAGAATCTCGGCCAATCCGATTCCTTCAACCACGGAGGCTGTTCCCGTAAAGAAACGCCGCACAAAGGAAGCACTCAACCCGATGGCTTCAAAAATCTGGGCACCACAATAGGATTGAACCGTGGAAATCCCCATTTTGGACATGACCTTGAGCAGTCCCTTGGAAACAGCCTTGGAAAAACGCTTGCGCATTTCCTTGAGAGGGACGTCCATATTCAGGAACGCGCCATGACCCTGCTCCAGAGTTTCATAAACCAGCCAAGGATACACAGCCTCAGCCCCATAGCCCACGAGCAGGGCAAAATGATGGACTTCCCGGGCCGACCCCGTCTCCACCACCAAACCCGTGGCCGTACGAAGTCCTTCCCGTACAAGGTAATGATGCACTGCGGCAGTGGCAAGCAAAGCGGGGATCGCTACCTGCGCCGGGCCCACGGAACGATCTGAGAGGATCAGGATATTACTGCCCGAGCGAACGGCTTCCACCGCCTGGGTGCAGAGCGCTTCCAACCTGGCCGCCAATCCCGCCACTCCTTCCTGGAGAGGCGCGCAGATCGATAATGTAGAAACCCGGAAACGATCTGCCGTGAGACTGGCGATGGCGCGCAGACAGCTCATGTCTTCTGGCAACAGAACCGGTTGTTCCACTTCCAGACGGGGTTGGGGATCCGCTTCGTGTATCGCCAACAGGTTGGGGCGTGGTCCAATGAAAGACACCAGGGACATGACCAACTCTTCACGAATCGGATCGATGGGAGGATTGGTGACTTGGGCAAATAGTTGTCGGAAATACTGGTATAGCGACTTGGAGCGGTTCGACAACACCGCCAGCGGCGTGTCATCCCCCATGGAACCCACGGCTTCCTGACCGCTGGTCACCATGGGAGCCAGGATAAACTTGAGTTCCTCCTCGGTCATGCCAAAGGCTTGCTGGCGATGGAGCACAACGGCAGCGGTGGGTTTTTCTTCCACGGCAGGAGCAGGGACCGGCAGGGCCTCGAGACGGATCTGAGTCGCTTCCAGCCATTGACGGTAGGGATGCTGACGAGCCAGTCCAGACTTGACCTCCGCATCGCTAACGATCCGTCCCTGCTCCAGATCGATCAGGAACATCTTGCCCGGTTGCAAGCGCCATTTCTTGATGATCTTATGTTCGGGAATGGGCAATACCCCCATTTCCGAGGCCATCAATACCAAGTCATCACTGGTTTGCAAATAGCGTGCAGGACGCAAACCATTGCGATCCAGCGTGGCGCCAATCTGACGTCCATCGGTAAAGGCCACCGCAGCAGGCCCATCCCAGGGCTCCATCAGAGCCGCATGATATTCGTAGTAGTCCCGGCGCGCCTCATCCATCAAGGGATTGCCCGCCCAGGCCTCGGGAATCAGGAGCGTCATGGCCTGTACCAAAGAATAACCCCCAGCCACCAGCAATTCCAGCGCATTGTCAAAAGCAGCGGAGTCCGACTGACCCTCCACAATGAGGGGCCAGATTTTGGCCACGTCTTCACCCAGCAGGGCAGAGGCCAAATTACCACGACGTGCTGCCATCCAGTTGACATTCCCGCGCAACGTATTGATTTCCCCGTTATGCGCGATAAGTCGGAAAGGATGGGCCAGATCCCAGGTGGGAAAAGTATTGGTGGAAAAACGCTGGTGCACCAGCGCCAATGCGGAAACCAAACTTTCGTCGTTCAGATCGGTGTAGTACTGGCCCACTTGATCCGCCAGTAACATCCCCTTGTAAATCAGGGTACGAGACGACAGGGAGGGTAAGTAGAAGCGGGTCCGGTCATAACCCTTCTGGGCGGCTTCATGTTCGGCGCGCTTACGCAACACGAATAACTTTCGTTCAAAGACGGTCTGATCTCCGTGGGTCGCGCCACGGGCCAGAAAAATCTGGCGAATGAAGGGTTCTACCCGCTTGACGCTGTCTCCCAACCCCTGATTTTGAGTGGGCACCGTACGCCAACCCAAAACTTCGGCACCTTCTTCGCGCGCGCAGCGCTCCAGAATGGTTTCACAAATTTCGCGCGCTTGCGGATCTTGCGGCAGGAAAACCATACCCACGGCATAATGCCCCACCTCTGGCAGCGCAAAGCCCAGTGGATCCACCGCGCGGCGCAAAAAGGCATCAGGGATCTGGAGCAGGATACCTGCACCATCGCCCGCCAGAGGATCGGCGCCCGTGGCCCCGCGATGTGTCAGATTTTCCAGGATCTGAAGCCCCTGCCGAACGATGGCATGGCTCTTCTGCCCCTTGATGTGCGCAACAAAGCCCACACCACAGGCATCATGTTCATGGACGGGATCGTAAAGTCCCTGAGCGGACGGAATGGACGACTGGTTCAACGGTACACCTCAGCACGCAGTAGACGGAGCAATCGCTGCGTGCACAAACCGGAGCCTGAGGCGGGTCATGATTACGCGCAGCGGGTCTGCGATGATACCCCAGACGGACTGGCCAATCAACCGTTAACTTTATGGCACACGCCTTTCAAACTCCAAGCTGGGCTACAATGGCGGGATGGATAAATCGTGCAACATCTTTCTGGTGGGTTTGATGGGCGCCGGCAAGACCACCATCGGTCGCTTGTTGGCCCGTCATCGCCACCTGGAGTTCGTGGATTCCGACCAGGAAATCGAAGCCCATACAGGAGTGCGCATCAGCACCATTTTCGAACTCGAGGGAGAATCGGGCTTCCGCGCCCGCGAAGAGGCCATTCTAGGCGAGTTGGTCCAACGCCGGGGAATCGTGCTGGCCACCGGTGGTGGGGCCATTTTAAGTCCCCTGACACGCCAACGTCTGCGCCAACAGGGAGTCGTGGTTTATCTGCGTGGCAGCGTGGATCAACTCTGGCATCGTACTCGCCACGATCGCCATCGCCCCCTCCTGAAAACGGAAGACCCCAAAACCCGCCTGCAAGAGTTATTTGAAATCCGCGACCCCCTCTATCGGGAAACGGCCCACCTGATTGTGGATACCGCCCAACAAAGCCCACAAAGGCTCATCTGTCAATTGGAACTGGAACTAGACGCCCATGTCCTTGCACACCCTTCTTGTTGAAGTCTCTCCCTCTTACCCGATCCAGGTAGGACCCGGATTACTATGCCGTAGCGACCTCATCACGCCTCATCTGGCTGGCAATACCTCTGCCATCGTGACCAATACCACCGTGGCACCTCTGTATCTGGATCTCCTCGCGCACATGCTCACCGCTGAGGGACAACGGGTCATACCCATCCTGCTCCCCGATGGAGAGTCCTACAAAACACGCGACAGTTTCAACCATATTCACGATGTACTGCTGGAACACCGGGCGGATAGAAAAACCACGGTCATTGCACTGGGCGGGGGAGTGGTCGGTGATCTGGCAGGTTATGCGGCAGCCACCTACCTGCGTGGCGTCTCTCTGATTCAAGTCCCCACGACCCTACTGTCCCAGGTGGATTCTTCCGTGGGCGGGAAAACCGGTATCAACCACCCCCTGGGTAAGAACATGATCGGCGCATTTCACCAACCCCGTTTGGTACTGGCCGATACCACAACCCTTGATACCCTGCCTCAGAGAGAATTTCTGGCGGGTCTGGCAGAGGTCATCAAATATGCGCTGATCCGTGATCTCCCCTTTCTGGAATGGCTGGAAATTCATCTGGATGCCTTGCTGCAACGTGACCCCGAGATCTTGGCTCAGGCCATTCTGACGTCCTGCCGCAACAAGTCCACCCTCGTGGCTGCAGACCCTCTGGAACAAACCGGGCTGCGTGCCTTGCTCAATCTGGGTCACACCTTCGGACATGCCATTGAAACAGGATTGGGCTATGGAAACTGGTTGCATGGTGAAGCCGTGGCGGTGGGCTCTCTGTTGGCCGCTGACCTGTCCGAACG
Organism: Ferrovum myxofaciens; assembly: GCF_000735045.1. GTDB lineage: Bacteria > Pseudomonadota > Gammaproteobacteria > Burkholderiales > Ferrovaceae > Ferrovum > Ferrovum myxofaciens. The sequence goes on along the minus strand of NZ_JPOQ01000031.1, from coordinate 61,974 downwards.
TCTGGGCTGGCTCCACTCCAAGGACCTGCAACGCATGACGACCCTCTTTGAGCGAACCGGCCTACCGACCCTAGCACCTAACCTGGGGGTTCAACGGTATCTGGACCTCATGGCCGGAGACAAAAAGGCAGAGGCAGGGTCTCTGCGTTTTGTACTCCTCAAGTCGCTGGGCCAAGCCTGTCTGACTTCCGTGACCCGCCAGGATCTGCTGGAAGCCGTCCTGACCCCCGGACAAGGGCGCTTCATCGCACCCTGAAAGACGCTTCCCCTGAGACCAAGTATAATCTCTTCCAACTTCCACCAGTGGTGCCATATTGCCCAAATTTCTTCTCTACCCCTTGATTTTTCTGGTCGCTCTCGGCACCGTGGCAGTGGGCATCGTGGTCATGACTCTGGCCCTACTGTATCCAAAACTTCCCAGTCTGGATGCTGTCACCGACTATCGCCCAAAGTTACCACTCCGGGTCTATACCACGGACCATCAATTGATCGGCGAATTTGGGGAAGAGCGGCGCGCCATGCTCAAATTGACGGAAGTTCCTCTCAACATGCGTCACGCCATACTGGCTGCTGAAGATGACCGTTTTTACCAGCATGGTGCCGTGGATTTCCAGGGAGTTCTGCGTGCCATGCTGGCAGATGTGTTTTCCCACTCGGCCAAGGAAGGTGCCAGTACCATCACCATGCAGGTGGCCCGTAATTTCTTCCTGACCAATGAACGCACGTTGACCCGCAAATTATCCGAAGTCCTGTTGTCTTACAAGATTGAAAGCAACCTGACCAAGGACCAGATCCTCGAGTTGTACATCAACCAGATCTATCTCGGACAACGTGCCTATGGCTTTGGCGCTGCCGCCGTGGTGTATTACGGCAAACCCCTGTCTCAACTCACCGTTGCGGAAATGGCCATGCTGGCCGGGCTACCCAAAGCCCCCTCGCGCTACAATCCCATTATCAACCCACAACGGGCGGCACTGCGCCAACAGTATGTGTTGCGCCGCATGCACGACCTGAAGTACCTCAATGATGCCGACTTTACCCTGGCATTGCATAAACCGGGACACGCCTCAGCCTATCATGCCAATGCCCTGACCCGTGCTGACTATGTCGCTGAAATGGTCCGTCAGTACATGGTTCAAACCTATGGGGACGGAGTTTATTCCTCCGGCTACAGTGTCATCACCACTCTCCTCAAACCTGATCAGGATGCCGCTTTCCGCGCCGTACGCGAGGGTGTCCTGGCCTATGATCAGCGACATGGCTATCGCGGCCCTGAAGCCACGCTGGATTTGCCCAGCAGCGGTGCCACCATTGCCGATTTTGAAGAGTCGCTGGGAGACCTGGAAATCGCCAACGAACTATACCCGGCCGTGGTTGAGTCAGCCTCTGAAAAGGAAGTGAGTGCTTACATAAAGAATGTAGGGCCCGTGATCCTCAAAGACGGTGCCTTGGCGTTTGTACACGCCAGTTTGAGTCCAAAAACAAGTGCCGATCGACGAATCAAGCGGGGTTCTCTGATTCGCGTCCTGCGGAACGACAAATCCGGCTGGGTCATCGTTCAGTATCCCAAGGCAGAGGCTGCTCTGGTTTCTCTCGATACCCACAATGGAGCCATTCGTGCCTTGGTGGGAGGATTTGACTTCAATCGCACCAAATATAATCATGTCATCCAGGCCTATCGCCAACCCGGCTCCAGTTTCAAACCTTTTATCTACTCGGCGGCCCTGGAAAAAGGATTCACCCCGTTCACTCTGGTGGACGACAGCCCCATTGTCATCCATGACCCCAACCAAAATGGTGGCGAAGCCTGGGAACCCCATAACTATGAGAACGAATATTTGGGTCCGATTCGACTGCGTATCGGACTGGCCGAGTCAAAAAACATGGTTGCCATTCGCGTCCTGAAAGCCATTAGTCCTGGTTATGCCCAGGAATATATCAAGCGCTTCGGTTTTGAAAGCAATCGTCAACCCGCTTATCTCAGCATGGCCTTGGGTGCAGGCGAGGCTACCCCCCTACAAATGGCTACGGCCTATGCGGTCTTTGCCAATGGGGGATTTCGGGTCAAACCCTATTTCATCGATCAAATTTTGGACAGTAGCGGAAAACCTCTCAGCCGTACCCAGCCTATTCTGGCCGGTGAAGGTGCTGAGCAGGTCATCGATCCTCGCAATGCCTTCATCATGACCAGCATGATGAAGGATGTCATTCGCATGGGTACGGCCACCCGGGCGCTAAGTCTGGGTCGCCAGGATCTGGCTGGAAAAACCGGTACCACCAACGATCACGTCGATGCCTGGTTCTGTGGCTTTCAACCCAGTTTAGTGGCCGTGGCCTGGGTCGGCTTCGACAAACCAGCCTCTTTGGGACCACAGGAAACCGGTGCTCAAGCGGCCTTACCGATTTGGATGGATTACATGGGAACCGCGTTGAAAACCGTTCCGGAAAGTGAAGCCATCATGCCCCCTGGTATCGAGGTCGTTGCCATTGATCCCAAGACCGGACAACCCAGTACTGCATCAGACCACATCGATGATTACACCTATGCCACTGCCGCACAAAATAACTGAGGAACGACGATCATGGAGACGCTGAGTTCTTTTCCTGCACGACGGATGCGCCGAAATCGACGGGATGATTTTTCCCGTCGCCTGGTTCAGGAACATCAACTCCACGCGTCTGACTTGATATACCCGGTTTTCGTGCAGGAAGGAACCCACGAGGTAACCCCCATCTCTTCCTTGCCGGGCATCGCCCGTCAGGCCATTGAACCGTTATTGCATACCGCCGAACGGTGTCTTGAGTTGGGAATTCCTGCGCTGGCCCTGTTTCCGGTCATTCCCCAGGCACGCAAATCTCTCGATGCGGCAGAAGCCTGGAACCCCGACGGACTCCTCCCACGCACCGTACAGGCCCTCAAACGGCGCTTTCCTGAACTGGGACTGATCACCGATGTTGCCCTCGACCCCTACACATCCCACGGCCAGGACGGACTGATCGACGAGTCCGGCTACGTGCTCAATGATGAAACCCTGGCAGCACTGGCGCGTCAAGCCGTGGTGGAAGCTCAGGCCGGAGCGGATGTGGTGGCTCCTTCCGACATGATGGATGGACGCATCGGTGTCGTGCGTCGTGAACTGGATCAGGCGGGAAAAATCCATACCCGCATCCTGGCCTATTCTGCCAAATATGCCTCCTCCTTTTACGGTCCCTTCAGGGATGCCGTCGGTTCGGGGCAATCCTTGGGCACAGGCAGCAAGGAGACGTATCAGATGGATCCCGCCAACAGTGATGAAGCCCTCTGGGAAGCAGGACTCGACTTGGCTGAAGGGGCCGATATGATCATGATCAAACCAGGTCTGCCTTATCTGGATATCCTTCGGCGCATCAAGGATCAATTCAAGGCACCCACCTTCGTCTATCAGGTGAGTGGGGAGTATGCCATGTTGCAGGGAGCTATCCAGGCCGGATGGTTGGATGAAAAGTGCGTATGGGAAAGCTTACTGTCTTTCAAGCGCGCTGGTGCTGATGGTATTTTAACCTACTTTGCCCTGCGTGCCGGCGAATGGCTCAAGGCACAGCGCTGATTTCTCGACCCGTTTCGTTCCGGAAGAGTTCGCCCACGGCTTGTCGGGCGGGTTCCAGACCCTCACGATCCAAACTGGAAAAAGGAATGACCGTCAACGTCGCACCTCGGTCCGTCAGGGTCTGACGCACCGAACGTACAGTCTGTGCCCGCGCGCTGCGCCCCAACTTGTCGGATTTTGTCAACAAAACGATAACCGGTTTCTGGCGTGGCAGGAACCATTCCAGCAACTGTTCATCGAGCACTGTCAGTGGATGACGAATGTCCATGAGAAGGACCAGACCCTTCAGCGCTTCACGAGAGGCCAGATAGTCCGCCAGCAACCGTTGCCAATGCAGTTTGACTGCTTTGGGAACTTCGGCATAGCCATAGCCAGGTAAATCCACCAGGTAACCCTCTTCGCCCACACTGAAATAATTGATGTGCTGGGTGCGGCCGGGTGTCTTGCTGGAATAAGCCAAGCGGTTGCGCTGGGTGAGCACATTGATGGCACTGGATTTACCCGCATTGGAACGGCCAGCAAAGGCGACCTCGATACCCTGGTCCGGGGGTAAACCAGCATAGGCATCCACCGTAATGTGAAATTGTGCACGTTGAAAAAATGCTTCCCAGTTGGTTTTTTCCACAGGAATATTCATCTCAGTTGTTTGAATACCCGTTCTGCCGCGCTGAGCGTTTGATCCAGTTCCAAACTGGTATGGACGGTGGAGACAAAACCCGCCTCGAAAGCCGAAGGCGCAAAGTAGATCCCTTCATCAAGCATCCCCTGAAAAAACGCATTAAAAGCAAACCGGTCCGATTCCATCACCTCGGTCAGCGTATTGGGCAACTTTTCTCGGAAATACAGCCCAAACATACCCCCCAGGGAACAGGTGGACATGGGATATCCTGCATCGCGCCCCACTTCCACAATGCCCTCCGTCAGCGTTCGGGTCATTTCGCCCAAACGTTCATACAGTCCATCTGCGCAGGCCAGATGAAGATTCACCAAGCCCGCAGTCACGGCCACCGGATTGCCGGATAAAGTACCGGCCTGATACACCGGTCCGAGGGGAGCCAGATATTCCATGATGTCACGCCGTCCCCCAAAGGCAGCCAGGGGCATCCCTCCACCGATCACCTTGCCCAGAGTAGTCAAATCAGGGCGAATACCGTAAAGAGACTGGGCCCCACCCAAGGCCACCCGGAATCCCGTCATCACCTCATCAAAAATCAAAACGCTGCCATGGGCCGTGGTCAATTCGCGCAATTTTGAAAGGAATCCAGGGCGAGGTAATACCATGTTCATGTTGCCCGCCACGGGTTCAACGATGACGGCGGCAATCTGATTGCCCCGGGTGGAGAATAATTCTTCTAACTGTCCCATATGGTTATATTCGAGGACCAGGGTTTGAGCGGCCAATTCGGCAGGTATTCCCCCGGAATCGGGCTGTCCAAAGGTCAGCGCCCCGGAACCCGCCTTGACCAGCAAGGCATCCCCATGCCCGTGGTAACACCCCTCAAATTTGACGATGAGGTTACGCCCGGTAAACCCGCGCGCCAGACGAATGGCACTCATGGTGGCTTCGGTGCCCGAACTGGTCAGACGAACCATTTCCAGGGAGGGAAGGAGTTGTGTCAGTTTTTCGGCCATCTCCACTTCCAGAGCCGTGGGTGCCCCAAAACTCAAACCCCGCTCCACACTGGCCTGCACCGCCTGGATGACAGAAGGATGGGCATGCCCATGCAGAAGCGGCCCCCAGGAGCACACATAATCGATATATTCCTTGCCCTCCACGTCCCACACGCGAGGACCTTTCCCGCGCGTCAGAAAACGCGGGGTGCCTCCTACGCTTCGGAAGGCTCGCACCGGAGAATTGACGCCCCCCGGAATGAATTGCTGGGCACGTTCAAACAACTTCTGATTGGTTGTCATGGAAATTCCAGATCTTAAGTCAGTGGTCAAACGCCATTATACGCGCCCGGCCCCCTCCAGATCATTCAAAATTCGCGGCATATTCCCGCGCCCGGCTCGTGATATCCGGCGCATCGAACAATCCACTCAAAACAGCCACGGCATCAGCGCCTGCCGCACGCAGTTCGGCGACCCGATCAGGGGTGATTCCACCAATTGCAACAATGGGAATACGGAGGTGGGTACGGCTGGCACGAAGAACCTCCAGCGTGACGAACGCAGCTTCCGGCTTGGTTGATGAAGGGAAGAAGCGGCCCAGGGCGATATAGGCAGCACCCGCTTCTTCTGCCGCCTGCGCCCGTTTCAGGTCTGCATAGCACGAAACACCCAATAGCCTTCCATGAGCCAATTGATGCCATTCTTCCGGACGCGCATCCTCCAGCCCCACATGCACTCCCCCTTCCCACTCCGGGTGCCCTCCGTCATTGAGGATCAAAGGCGCGCCAAACTCATCACAAAGTGCGCGCAATTGACATAATTGTTGACGGCGCAAGGAAATCGCGAGAGATTTGACGCGGTACTGCAGTACCGACATCCCTCCCAGAAAGGCCAGTCGGACTCTTCTGAGCAACTCAGCGGTGTCACTCAATTCTGGGGTAATGCCGTAAAGTCCCCGAATTTCACCGGGTTCAATGGACATCGTTGCGCGGTTCCTCCCGAGCCCAGAAAAGACGATCAGGAATGATCTGTCCCATGCCGAGACGATAACCTTCTTTCAAGGTTTGCCAAGTATAGTCCTGGGCTTCTGCCACCGCTTCCGGAATGGGTAGCCCCTGCGCCAGACTGGCGGCAATGGCGCTGCTCAGGGTACATCCCGAGCCATGGTAACTGCCCGGAAGCCGTTCCCAGCGATCGGAACGGATGACTCCTTCACGTCCGTACAACGTATTGACCACCTGCACACCCGGTGCGTGAGTTCCCGTCACCAGAACGAATTCGCAACCGCTTTCCAATACTTCCATGGCCGCACGAGCATAATCAGGACGTTCTTCTTCAGGAGCCTCATCATAGGCCAGACGCATCAATTCCAGGACATTCGGAGTGACCAGAGAGGTCTGAGGCAAAATCAGATCGCGCAACGCCTCAAGCATTTCCTCATTGGCCAGTTCGTCGCCCCTTCCGCTGGTCAGCACAGGATCCAGTATCAGGGGCACTTCAGGATAATCAGCGACGATTTCAGCAATGGCGGCGATGATCTCCACACTGCCCAATACACCCAATTTAAATACGGCCACAGGAACGTCTTCCAGAATACAACGCGCCTGATCCACCACCCATTCCGCATCCATCGCCAGAATGTCCTCGACCCCCGTCGTATCCTGGACGGTAATTCCAGTCACCACCGACAATGGATGGCATCCCATACTGGAAAGAGTCAGCAGATCTGCTTGTAATCCCGCACCTCCACTGGGATCCGTGGCTGCAAACACCAATACGGCAGGGGGGGCAGGCATCATAGATGGTTGCTCTCAAGGGTGGATAAGTTTTATCATGGCAGGGGATCGATAGATTTCGCCTATTCTATACGATCATCGCGGTTACATTCTAACGTATTCGAGACACTCATGGATTCTGAACAAGGTTATAAAACCTGGCTGTGCCTGATTTGTGGCTATATTTACGACGAAGAATTGGGGGCCCCCGAGGAAGGTATCGTTCCTGGAACACGCTGGGCGGATGTCCCCATGAACTGGGTCTGCCCAGAGTGCGGGGCACGCAAGGAAGATTTTGAATTGATTGAAATTTGAGTCATGTCTTCCAGTCCTCTAACAACTTCCGAAGAATCCCTTGAAGCCCGCCTCTGCGCCCTGCTCACCGCTGCGGTTCAGAAAATTTCCTCCCCCCCCACGCTCCCTCCGGTTCTGGAGCGACCCCGTCAAAGCACGCATGGAGATTTTGCTTCCCCCGTCGCCCTCCAACTTGCCAAGGGGTTGCGTCAGCCCCCTCGGGAAGTTGCCGCTCAATTGATCGCGGCGCTGCCTTCCTCCTCTCTCATCGATCGCGTTGAATTGGCGGGACCCGGCTTCATCAATATTTTTTTGACGGCACAGGCGCGCCAGGAAGTCGTGCATGAGATTCTGCGTCATGGCCCCCTTTTCGGCTCCTCTCAAAAGGGATCGGGACGACGCGTACAGGTGGAATTCGTCTCCAGCAATCCTACCGGCCCACTCCACGTTGGTCACGGTCGTGGGGCTGCCTATGGCGCCTCGGTGGCCAATCTGTTATGCAAGGCAGGTTACCAGGTCCATCGGGAATACTACGTCAACGATGCCGGCCGTCAAATGGATATCCTGACGGTCTCCACCTGGTTACGCGCCCTCCAGCAATCCGGTAAATTAAAATCCCTGCCCTTTCCCAATAACGGATATCAGGGTGACTATGTGGAGACCATGGCACGGGAAACGGCACAACGATTTTCAGGCCTGGTCGTCAGCGAAGAATCTCTATTGTCCACCTTGAGGCTCCCGCATACCGATGACCTGATTGTCATTGCGCCCGAAGAAGAAGAGCACCACATGGACGCTCTGATTGCTGCTGCGAAGGAACTTCTGGGGCCAACTTACTTGGCACTGCACCATTTCGTGCTGACCGAACAATTGGACGATTGTCGTGAGGATCTCGAAGAGTTCGGGGTCATCTTCGATGAATGGTTCTCCGAGCAATCACTCTTTGATTCGGGTGCCGTAGCCCTCGTCGTATCCCGTTTGGAAAATGCCGGGCACCTCTATACCGAAAAGGGCGCCCGCTGGTTTCGCTCATCAGCCTTTGGCGACGAAAAAGATCGAGTCGTTCAACGGGAAAACGGACTCTATACTTATTTTGCTTCAGATATTGCCTACCATGCCGGTAAATTTGAACGGGGTTATGATCTCATCGTGGATATCTGGGGCGCCGACCATCACGGTTATATTCCCCGGGTCCGGGCAGCCCTGAAGGCTTTGGGTTACGATGACTCTCGCCTATCCGTGCCCTTGGTTCAATTCGTCAGCCTGTTTCGTCAGGGTGAAAAGGCTCAAATGTCCACCCGCAAGGGGCAATTCGTCACATTACGAGAATTGCGTACCGAGGTAGGTCGGGATGCGGCCCGTTTATTTTACATTTTGCGCAAATCCGATCAGCATCTGGATTTTGATCTGGATCTGGCGACTTCCCAGTCACAGGACAACCCGGTGTATTACATTCAGTATGCCCATGCCCGTATCCAGAGGGTTCTGGAACGCTGGGGGGGAGATCCGGGCATACTGGTCAACAGCGCGTTGCACCCATTGATTCATGAAGAAGAAACACGCATTTTGCAAATTTTGTACGCTTATCCCGCACTTTTGGAACAGGCCGCCGCCGACTTTGCACCCCATCTTGTTGCATTTTACTTGCGTGATCTTTCTGCTGAATTCCATGCCTACTATAATCAGGTCCCTTTTTTGGAAGGGGAACCCGTTCAGATACATGCGCGCATGGCCCTGCTGAGCGCCATTGGAATTGTGGTGCGGGATGGTTTGAGCCTGTTGGGTGTCTCTGCGCCAGATCGAATGTAAAATGAAGTCCTTCTTTTCATTCCATGGATTCTGCTATCATCTTCTCAGGCAGGAATCCCTATCTGGAGTATCTTGTGGCTGAGAAACCTAACCAGAAACCTGAAAAAAAATCAGCCGGTTCTTTTTTTATCGGGAGCATGGCAGGACTTGCAGGGGGTGTACTGCTGGCGGCAGGAGTGGCACTGTACATCAGCCAACTTGCATCCCCCATCACTTCCCGTAATACCCCTCCCCACCCTGCCCCTACACCGGAGAAACCTTCCGGATCCGATCTCACCAAACGAGGAATTCTGATTCCCTCTCCAGTGACCGGAGAGAATGAAGCCGGTTCCACTGTTACGTCGGGTTCATCCTCACCCACCGCTTCTGCACCCACTCTGGCCACAGAAGTCACTCCTCCCGCTCCGCTGGACGCGGGAGAACCCCCCCAGACCTCCCCCAGCCTTTCTCCACCAGCCACTTCCCTGCCCTCGCCTTTGAGCGATGACTTGCAACATCCCGTGACCGTCCGCTACTTCGTTCAAACTGGCGCTTTTGCTCAATCCTCCGAAGCAGAAAGCCAACGGGCCAACTTGGCTTTATTGGGCATAGACAGCATGGTCGTACCTGGTCAAGTCGAGGGGAAACCTCTCTACTACCGTGTGAGAATTGGACCATTTTCTTCTGTGGACGAGGTTCGAACCCTGATTAAATCCCTCAAGGATAATGGAGTTCCAGCCCAGGTTTTGCGAGAAACCACCACCAGTCACAGTTCCTTGATCCCCCATTAGTCTTTTTTCAGGAGTTTCTTCTCATGCTCTTGCCTCATTCCCGTCGTCGTTTTTTGGCTAGCACTGGTGCCCTTCTATGGGCGGGTTCCATGGCGGACAAACTTCAAGCCGCCACCGCAGGACAGGATTACCAGGTGGTTTCCCAAGCACCCTTGCCCGGTTCCTCGGTGGAGGTATTGGAATTTTTCTCTTATGCCTGTCCTCACTGTGCCCATCTAGCACCTCTGCTCGAACCCTGGTCACGCAAACTCCCGGCTGGCGTCATCTTTCGCCGCGTTCCCGTTACCTTTGGACATTCCCAGTGGACTGTACTGGCCCGTGCCTACTATGCTCTGGATGCCCTTCATGAGGCCAATCGCCTTCAGGAAAAGGTGTTTACCGCCCTGCACGAGCAACAGATCAACTTGTTTTCTGAAGACGAACTCTTTGATTGGGTCCAGAAACAGGGAGTCGATCGCAATCAATTCACTGCGCTCTACCGCTCCTTTGCCATTCAGTCCAAGGTTCAGCAGGGCGATCAGCAAGCCATGAGTTATGGCGTGGACGGTGTGCCCACCCTCATCGTCGATGGCATGTACGCCACTTCACCTTCCCAGGCCGGCAGCAATGCAGCACTGTTTACGGTATTGAATGAATTGATTACCCGGGAACTTACCCTCAAGAAACACCGCTGAGCACGCCTCGTTCGGCGGTTTACTTTTTGAGCGGACGATTCCAGTGAGGAATCGTTAGTTGTCTGCTACGGGACAGCGTCAATTGGTCGGCAGGCGCCGTCCTCACGATCGTGGAACCGGCACCAATGGTAGCGCCTGCTTCCACCGTAACAGGGGCCACGAATTGGGTGTCCGAACCAATAAATACATCATCGCCAATCTGGGTACGGTGTTTTCTGACCCCATCGTAATTACAAGTGATCGTTCCTGCACCGACATTGACTCGGGCACCGATGGTGCTATCCCCCAGATAAGTCAGATGATTGGCTTTGGTTGCCTGGTCAATGGTGCAATTCTTGACTTCCACGAAGTTGCCCAGATGAACAGCCTGTTGCGTGATGGTTCCAGGACGAATACGAGCATAGGGACCCACCTGGTTACCTGGGCCCAACTGGGCACCCTCAACGTGAGTATAAGCATGCACCACCGTCCCTGTTCCGATTCTGCAATTCTTGAGAACGCAATAGGGTCCAATGGTAACACCCTCCTCCAGAATGACATCCCCTTCCAGAATGACCCCTACATCGATCATGACGTCCCGACCACAGGATACTGTACCCCGCAAGGTCAAACGATCTGGATCAGCAAGAGTCACCCCCTTGCTGAGAAGACCTTCAGCCTGATGTCGTTGCCAAATACCCTCAAGTTGAGCAAGTTGACGCTTGTCATTGATACCCAAAGCTTCCCAATCATGGGTGGGCTGAACTGTATGAACAGAAACTCCGTCTGCCACGGCACTGGCGACAATATCCGTCAGGTAATACTCACCCTGAGCATTGGTGCAAGTCAATTGATCAAGCCATGGGGAAATATGCGCAATGGGCATGGCCATGATGCCGGTATTGACCTCGTGAATCTGTTTTTCCTGGGGTGAAGCATCCTTCTCTTCGCGGATGCCCATCACCCGTCCTTGCTCATCCCTCAAAATTCGCCCATAACCCTTGGGCTCTTGAATCTCTTGGGTCAGAAGAACCAGCGAATCCTGTGCCGGTTGAATCAGTTGCTTGAGGGTATGGGTTTGAAGCAAGGGAACATCCCCATACAGCACCAGAACGATGCCCTGTGCGGGCAGATGAGGCAAGACCTGAGCAAGAGCATGACCGGTCCCTTTTTGTTCTGCCTGATGGACCCAGGTCAAGTCTCGCTCTTTAAAACAGGCCCGTACGGTTTCTCCCCCATGTCCATAGACAATAATGACTTTCTCGGGGTCGAGAACTTGGGCAGCTTGAAGTACATGGGCCAGTAATGGTTTTGCCGCCAGGGGTTGCAAAACCTTGGGTAAAGCAGAATTCATTCGCTTGCCCTGACCAGCCGCCAGGACAACGACGTAAAGCGGAGCGTTACGGGCGTTCAGTGATGATCCTTGCGTATGCGTTGGATGGCGGCCAATTGAGCCACGGCGGTAGCTAACTCGGCAGAGGCGCGGGCATAATCCACATCGCTGGACTTATTATGCAGGGCCTCTTCTGCATTACGCTTCGCTTCGAAAGCCTTGGCTTCATCCAGATCATGGGCACGAATGGCAGTATCAGCCAACACAGTCACGCTATCCGGTTGTACTTCCAAAATTCCACCGGCTACGAAAATAGTTTCATCCTCACTCCTACCCGCCACCCGGACCCGGACCGTACCGGGTTTGATACGCGTAATCAATGGCGTATGGCGCGGGAAGATTCCCAACTCCCCGTCTTCCCCAGGGAGTGATACAAATTCTGCATCCCCGGAGAATAATTCAGCTTCTGCGCTGACGACATCCACATGGATGACATTGGCCATAATGACTCCCTCTTATTGCATCGATTTGGCTTTTTCAATGGCTTCGTCGATTCCACCCACCATGTAGAAGGCCTGTTCGGGCAAATTGTCGTAATCGCCGTTGACGATGCCCTTGAAACCCTTGATGGTTTCTGCCAAAGATACGTATTTACCCGGTGCTCCGGTGAAGACTTCAGCCACATGGAAGGGTTGTGAAAGAAAGCGCTGAATCTTGCGCGCCCGCGCCACCACCAACTTGTCTTCCGGGGACAGTTCATCCATGCCCAGAATGGCAATGATGTCACGTAATTCCTTATATCGTTGCAAGGTTGATTGTACCGAGCGAGCAACGTTGTAATGCTCTTCTCCCACCACCAGAGGGTCCAATTGACGAGATGTGGAATCCAACGGATCCACAGCCGGATAGATCCCCAGGGAAGCAATATCCCGCGACAAAACCACGGTGGAATCCAGGTGCAAAAAGGTCGTTGCTGGCGATGGATCCGTCAAGTCATCCGCAGGCACATACACGGCCTGAACCGAAGTGATGGAACCGGTTTTGGTCGAGGTGATTCGTTCCTGCAGGCGCCCCATTTCTTCCGCCAAGGTGGGTTGATAGCCCACCGCTGAGGGCATCCGACCCAACAAGGCCGACACTTCCGTTCCTGCCAGAGTAAAGCGATAGATGTTGTCCACGAACAGCAATACGTCCCGTCCTTCATCACGGAAGTATTCAGCCATGGTCAAACCTGTCAATGCAACGCGCAAGCGGTTACCTGGTGGCTCATTCATCTGACCATATACCAGTGCGACCTTGTCGAGAACGTTAGAATCCTTCATTTCATGGTAAAAGTCATTCCCTTCCCGGGTCCGCTCCCCTACGCCGGCGAAGACTGAATAGCCGCCGTGTGCTTTAGCAATATTGTTGATCAACTCCATCATGTTCACGGTTTTACCCACACCGGCACCACCGAACAAACCGACCTTACCCCCTTTGGCAAAGGGACAGATCAGATCAATCACTTTGATTCCTGTCTCCAGCAATTCTTGGCTTGGCGACAATTCTTCATAACTGGGAGCCTTCCGGTGAATTGAAGCAGTGGTTTCAGCTTCCACAGGACCGGCTTCATCAATGGGACGACCCAATACATCCATAATTCGACCCAGAGTTTTGGGTCCAACCGGAACCGAAATCGGTTTGCCCGTATTGCTGACCATCATGCCCCGACGCAAGCCATCCGAAGACCCCAAGGCAATCGTCCGAACTACGCCATCACCGAGTTGTTGTTGGACTTCCAGCGTCAACTCGCTTCCTTCCATGGTAAGCGCATTATAGATGCCGGGCATTTGGTCGCGGGGAAATTCAACATCGATCACCGCCCCGATACACTGGACAATTTTTCCTTGGTTCATTTGCGAGTCCTAATGATGAGTACTATTAATTAATAGGGTCAAACGGCGGCCGCGCCACCGACGATTTCCGACAGTTCCTTGGTAATGGCGGCCTGACGGGACTTGTTATAAATCAATTGCAATTCACTGATGACCGTGCCTGCATTATCAGAAGCCGCTTTCATGGCCACCATCCGGGCACTTTGCTCGGAGGCGATGTTCTCGGCCACGGCTTGATAGACCAATGCTTCCACATAACGCATGAGCAACTCATCGATCACCGACTGAGGATCGGGTTCATAAAGATAATCCCAAGCCGCCGCTTCCTGACGTGTTTCATCGCCAATCTTTTCCTGCGGCAGGGGCAAAATCCGTTCCACAACGGTCTGTTGTTTCATGGTATTGACGAAACGGTTGTAGGCCAGATATACCGCATCCACTTCGCCCGCCACATACTGATCCAGCAGAACTTTAAGGGGACCAATCAATCTTTCCAGATGGGGCATGTCACCCAACTGAACGGCATGAGCAACAACCGGAACGGAAATTCGATTCAGAAAACCTAGTCCCTTGTTACCCAAGGCAACAGCACGAATTTTTGCACCATCCAGTTCCCACTGTTTCATGGAATTAACCATGTGACGTAATAGATTGGAGTTTAATCCCCCGCATAACCCTTTGTCGGAGGTTACCAGTACGACGCCCACGTTTTTAATATTTTCCCGGGTTACCAGGAAGGGATGTTTGTATTCGGCATGGGCTTGTGCCAGATGGGAAGCTACCTTACGAATTTTTTCACCGTAAGGACGGGCTGCCCGCATGCGCTCCTGTGCTTTGCGCATTTTACTGGCAGCCACCATTTCCATGGCCTTGGTGATCTTGCGCGTATTTTGTACGCTTTTGATCTTTATCCGGATTTCTTTTGATCCCGCCATGATTCAGTACTCCTTGTCCCGCTCAATACACGCCGGTTTTCTTGAAATCTTCGATCGCTGCTTCCAGGGCTTGCTCGTTATCTTTATCAAGGTCGTTGGTCGCCGCTATCTTTTCCATAATAGCGGGATACTTGCTCTTCAGGAAAGCGATCAAACTGGATTCAAAAGCCAGAGCGCGTTTGACTTCCACCGTATCAAAATGCCCTTTGTTGACGGTATGCAAAGTTACGGCCATTTCAGCCACCGACAAGGTTGCATATTGAGCCTGTTTCATCAATTCCGTTACCATGCGCCCCCGTTCGAGTTGCTTGCGGGTCGTATCATCCAGGTCGGATGCAAACTGAGCGAATGCAGCAAGTTCGCGATACTGCGCCAATGCCAGACGAATCCCGCCTCCCAACTTTTTGATCACCTTGGTTTGTGCTGCCCCCCCCACCCGAGACACGGAAATACCTGCATTGATAGCGGGACGAATCCCGGCATTAAACAAATCCGTTTCCAGAAAGATCTGACCATCGGTGATGGAAATCACGTTGGTGGGTACAAAGGCAGTCACGTCTCCTGCCTGGGTTTCAATGATCGGCAGTGCAGTCAATGATCCGGTCTTGCCTTTAACCTCGCCCTTGGTCATCCGTTCCACATAGTCCGGATTGACCCGTGCTGCTCTTTCCAGCAATCGAGAGTGAAGATAAAAAACATCCCCTGGATAAGCTTCACGACCTGGAGGCCGGCGCAACAGCAGAGAGATTTGACGATAGGCCCAAGCTTGTTTGGTCAGATCATCATAAATAATCAGCGCATCTTCGCCGCGATCGCGAAAATATTCACCCATGGAACATCCGGAATAGGGGGCTATGAATTGCATGGCCGCTGACTCTGAAGCCGTCGCAGCCACCACGATGGTGTATGCCATCGCACCGTGCTCTTCCAGTTTACGCACTACGTTGACCACGGACGAGGCTTTCTGCCCTATGGCCACATAAATGCAGGTCATGTTCTGACCTTTTTGATTGATGATGGTGTCGATGGCCACAGCTGTTTTTCCAGTTTGGCGGTCACCAATGATCAATTCCCGTTGCCCACGGCCCACGGGCACCATGGAATCGATGGATTTTAATCCGGTTTGGACGGGTTGCGTCACTGATTGACGCTCGATGACACCTGGTGCAATTTTTTCAATGGGGGAAGTGGCTTTGGCTTCAATTGCCCCTTTTCCATCGATCGGTTTACCCAGAGCATCCACCACCCGGCCAATCAATTCAGGACCGACGGGAACTTCCAGAATGCGTCCCGTACAGGTGACGGTATTCCCTTCGCTAATGTGCGCATATTCTCCCAGTATTACCGCCCCCACAGAATCTCGCTCAAGGTTCAAGGCAAGACCATAGGTATTTTGCGGAAAGGCCAACATCTCCCCCTGCATCACATCATTCAGACCATGGATCCGAACGATTCCGTCTGTGACAGATACGACCGTGCCCTGTGTATGGGCTTCGGCAGTGATGGGAAGATTCTGGATCTTCGCCTTGATCAATTCGCTGATTTCGGATGGATTCAACTGCATGCTCTCGATCTCCTGATGGGAATGCCGCACCTGCGGCACCCTTCTTAACTTAATGTTTTAGGGCTACCGCCATCTGTTCCAAACGGGCGCGCACCGAACCATCGATCACGCGGTCACCTATGGTGATAGAGATTCCTCCCAAAAGGGCAGAATCTACGACCACATGAACTCTGACTTCTTTGCCAAGGCGTTTCTCAAGGCGGATCATCAGTTGCTGTACCTGTCCTTCATTCAACGGATAGGCAGAAGTAATCTGTGCATCCAGTATCCCTTCATGCTCATGACGCAATCCTTCATATTGCCGAGCAATGGCAGGCAAGGCGCCCAATCGATGATTTTCAGCCAGGATAATCAGCATATTTTGAGCTTCACTATCCAGCGGTGTCCCGCTCAGACCAAGAATGAATTGGACCAATTGCTCTCGAGTCAGTCGTGGATCACTGATCACGCCAGCAAACTGTTCATTCTCGACCAGCGAAGTCAACCAGGCCAGATGCTCGCTCCATTGGGCGGCCTTCCCGGTTTCCTGAGCGCGACGGAACAGGGCTTCTGCGTAAGGTCGTGCGATGGTGGTAATTTCAGCCATGGCGCTTCCCTTACAGTTCTGCCTGAATGGCAGTTAACAAGTCAGCGTGGGCCTGCACGTTGATTTCGCGCCGCAGAATTTTCTCAGCTCCGGACACGGCGAGGTCTGCCACGCGGTCACGCAAAGAATCCCGTGCACGCATGACTTCCTGTTCCACCTCTGCCTGCGCCTGCGCCTTGACGCGATTTGCCTCAATCACAGCCGCATCGTGCGCCTGTTGCACGATGATCTGCGCTTGCTTCTCTGACAGAGCAATGATTTCTGAGGCTCTGGCCTTTGCCTCATTCAAAGCATCTTGAGAACGAAGTTCCGCCTTGGCATAATCCTGTCTTCCGCGCTCGGCGGCTTCCAGACCCTCTGAGATTCTCTTGGACCGCTCATCCAGTGCAGCCACCACCGGTGGCCACACGAACTTCATCGTGAACCAGATCAGAATGGCAAATGTGATGGCCTGACCAAACAATGTGGCATTAATATTCATGCCTGTACTCCCTTTGAATTGTCCGAATTAACCTTTCAACATCGGAACAAAGGGGTTGGCGAAAAGCAGGAACAGGCCGATACCCACACCGATCATGGTCACAGCATCCAACAAGCCAGCCACGATGAACATCTTGACCTGCAAGGTCGGAATCATTTCCGGCTGACGAGCGGCTCCTTCCAGAAAACGTCCGCCCAAAATACCGAAGCCAATAGCGGTTCCCAGTGCACCACAGCCAATCAGAATGGATACAGCGATAGCGGTGCTGCCGAGCAGGGATGCGAGGTGTTCCATGTTATCTCCTTGAATGAATCTACTAAAATGACTGCAGTGAATAAAAAAGTACTACTAAATTAATGACTAATGACTTTCATGGGCCATGCTAAGGTAAATGATGGTCAGTATCATGAAAATAAACGCTTGCAGTGTAATGATCAAAATATGAAAAATAGCCCAGGGAGCACCCAGTACCCATTGAAGGTAGGGCGGCAAAAGAGCGATCAGGATAAAGACCATCTCACCGGCATACATATTTCCAAATAACCGCAAAGCCAAGGATACGGGCTTGGCCAAATCTTCAATGAGCCGAAACAGTAAATTGAACGGGGCCAATTTAGCGCCGAAGGGCACTGTAAATACCTCGCGCATGAATCCACCGCACTTCTTTATTTTGAAGTTATAGTAAAGAATCAAAAAAAACACGGTAATGGACATTGCAAATGTCAGATTTGGATCCGTGGTTGGTACAGCTTTCCAATGTCCTACCCCCACTGAACTCATCAACAGGGAAACCAGATCCACGGGCAAAAGATCCATGGCATTGAGACAAAAAACCCAAACAAAGATGGTTAATGCCAACGGTCCCACGATTCCACTTTCACCATGAAAAGTGTCTCTGACCTGGGTTTGAACCATTTCCAGAAGGATTTCCACCGCAGCCTGTGTTCGCCCCGGAACCCCCGAAGTGGCCTTTCGGGCCACTGAAGCCATAAAACCAAATACGATCAACCCAAGCACGGCAGAAGTCACCAGGGTATCAATATCGAAGGACCAAAATCCTTTGCCAATGACCAGATTGGTTAAATGGTGATGTATATACTCACTCGAGGAAGGTGCAGCACTTTCGGTCATGACGGTCTGAACACTCTGTAAATTATTTTTCCCACAACAAGGCCGTAAAGTAAACGGTCAGTGTGGCCATGTAACCCAATAAAAACTCAAGCCAGTGCAAGGAGGAATAACTTTTGGCGACTGCAACCATCAGTATTACGGTCGTCATGAATTTAATACGCTCCCCCGCATATTGTGCGCGAACCAACTCCTCCGCCGTTTTCCCTTTCACAAGGGATGCACGAATTGCATAGGCTAAACTTGCGATCGCACCAATACTGCCCCCCAATCCACCCGAAATTGCAGCTCCCTCCCCCCAACTGATACCGCAACCCAATGCAAAAACCAGAGACACCATGAGTTGTATGAGGATAAACTTACGAATTTTCGGATGTATCATGCGGTTCACGGCAAACAGCGGGATTATAAAGGGACTCTTTGATTATTGTCAATGTCTGTGTTTTCTACTGATTTCTGTATGGTTCCTTGAAACCAACTTTTCTTTTAGGGCACTTGACAAATAACCCCGTCATTTCGTGAAATCATAAAGTTACGGGTGTTGTCCAGTGGTTTCCGTTATTTTGTTTCTCAATACTTCCTTGGTTAAATAGGTATTAAGAGATGAAATCAGCTCCTTTTCAGCCAGATGCAAACTGGCTTTTAACTGGACTTCCTTGTTGTTTTTTTCGTCCTTGTTCATGTTTTTTAACTCCTCTGGATTATCTGTGATGAATGAGTTATCTTTCCAGATTGTTTGCTGGTCGGTTAACGTTACCAACTCACCCTCCAAAGTCACAGGAGCATATGTTTTTCCCATATACCAATTCATGCCATTCCAGGCCAGGTACTCCTGACCAAACCCCGCCATTGCAACGGCAAGGCCACTCCAGGTGAGGTACTCACGCCCCATTTCCTCCACGGTAACAGCAAGGCCTAGCCAAGGGTTTTTGGTTGCAGAACTGACAACAACTCCTTGTACGATGCTTTCTATTAATACGGAGCCAAAAAATATTTTTTTCCACCGATCATTTAAGTTTCCATAACTACTCAAGGTAATGGATAAATATAAAGAATTTGGATTATTTGGTAGTTTTCTCAGATCCTGGCAGGATGACAACTTCTTGATATCCAGGTAAGGTGATTTGACTATATTCTTATTCAAATAATCGTTAATAACTCCAAGTGATACTTTTTGATCTTCTTCAAACTTTTTTTTATTTATCTCTTTGGTAAATGTTTTATCCAATATACTCATTTGTGCCGTCGACTCAATGCAATAATAGACCAAAGCAATATCTTTCTGCTTCATAGTCAACGGATCGTGAACGGATACGGTTGAACAACCTGAAAAAATCAGTGAAACGATTGCTATGATGATAAATTTACTGCGCACAACGAGTTCCTTGGAATCCATCGTTTTGTGCTTGTCGCTATTCCTTGTCTAAACCGAAACGCAAGAGAATTCCATCCAATTGGTCCAGGTTAGTAAATTTTATAGTCACGCTACCTTGTCCTTTTGAACCGGATTTTAACAAGACCTGCGTACCAAAATGATCCGCCAGACTTTCTTCCAATTTGAGAATGTCACGGGACCGTTCCAATACTTCAGGCGTCTTATTTACTGAAATCGGATTTTGAAGTTTCTTGACGCGCTGTTCTGTCTGTCGCACAGACAATTGTTTGTCCACAACTTCTAAAGCCATCTCTTTTTGAAGTAATTCTGGTAGAGAAATCATGGCCCGAGCATGCCCCATTTCAATCATCCCTTCCATCAGAAGAGATTGAACATTTTCGGATAGCTGCAATAATCTAAGAAGGTTAGTTACCGCACTGCGGGACCGTCCCACGGCCTGAGCTGCACCTTCATGTGTCATTCCGAATTCGTCAATCAATCGCTCAAGCCCCTGCGCTTCTTCCAAGGGATTGAGATTTTCTCGCTGTATGTTTTCAATCAACCCTACGGCCAGCGCGGTTTCGTCCGGAATATTTCGAATCATGACCGGAATTTCGGTCAAACCCGCTATTCTAGACGCCCGCCAGCGCCGCTCACCTGCGATAATTTCGTAGGTTCCGGTGGCCATGGCACGTACAAGAATCGGCTGAAGTAACCCCTGGTTTTTAATAGACTGCGCCAACTCCTCCAGGGAAGTTGCATCCATCTTTGTTCTGGGTTGATATTTTCCTGGTTGTAATTGATCAATATCAATAAAGATCAACCGATCATTTTTATTTTGTTCATCCCTTTCTCCCCGGTCTTCACCCAGCAAAGCATCGAGCCCACGCCCCAATCCTTTGATTTTTTTCATTTTTACCTCTTTATTTTCATCTGAGTGAAGTTGTTTCACGTGAAACCGAGCCATCAAAACGTTCCATTATTTCTTTAGCCAACTCCAAATAAGCAATTGCTCCCTTTGAAGCAGGATCATAGTGAATTGCAGGCTTTCCATGACTGGGTGCCTCAGCCAATCGGACATTCCGTGGTATGGCCGTACGATATATTTTTCCTGCAAAATGCCTTTCTAACTGAGCAGAAACCTGCTGAGCCAAAGCGCTTCGTGGATCAAGCATAGTGCGCAATAGCCCTTCAATGGCGATTCCCGGATTAAGGTGCGAGCGGACTCTTCGAATAGTTTGAAGAAGATCTGTCAGGCCCTCAAGAGCATAGTACTCACATTGCATCGGTATGATTAGTCGCCAAGTAGCCGTCAACCCATTGAGTGTCAGCAAATTTAGTGCTGGAGGGCAATCAATCAAAACAATATCATAATTCGAACTGACATTTGCCAAACTATTTTTTAGACGAAATTCCCGGTTTTCCACATCAACCAGTTCAATTTCTGCCCCTGCCAACGCTCGATTAGCCGGTAATACATCATAGCCCGCAGTAGGAGAACGATGAATGGCTGAATCGATAGATTGCTCCTGGGTTAAAACTTGATAAACTGTATTTTTTAATAAATTCTTATCTAAGCCACTGCCTGTAGTAGCATTTCCTTGAGGGTCAAGATCCACTAAAAGCACTTTTTGACCAAGGACAGTCAAACTAGCTGCAAGATTGACCACAGTTGTGGTTTTTCCCACCCCTCCTTTCTGATTGGTCACTGCCAATATTTTTCCCATCAAAGTGAAGGGCGCAGATGAATCAAATGACGCTCAGCCTTAAGGCCCGGTATTTGAATGGGAGTAATAGTGGTAGATATTTCGGCGGGTAGGCGATTGATTTCATCATAAGGAATGGCCCCTTTCATGGCAATCCATTCTCCCCCTTTTGCAAGTAAATGGCGGGTCGAACGGACAAATTCAGAAAGGTCAGAGAAAGCACGACAGGTAATGACATTGTATAATTTGTCCGGCTTGCTTTGTTCAACTCGTTCCCCTATGACCTCGAGATTGAACAGCCCTAATTCGATTTTAGCTTGTTTCAAAAAGGCAACTTTCTTTTGATTAGATTCCATCAAGGTAATGGATAAATCAGGACGGATCAGTGCCACAGGAATCCCAGGAAATCCCCCGCCAGACCCCACATCCAATAATAATTCCGAATCCTTTATAAAGGGGACCAGTGTCCAACTATCCATTAAATGGAGAGTTAACATTCGATTTCTTTGACGAATGGCTGTTAAATTTATAGCGCCATTCCATTTTTCCAACAGATCCAAATATTGTATAGCTTGTTCAAGACTTTGTTCAGATGCTGAAAGATGTAATGATTCCAGACCAGTGCGCAGGATCTGTGCTTCTTCAGTAGTGAGGCGGTCATATTCAAACATGATGAGTTCGTTTTACATGAACCATAAGCAAGGAAATAGCTGCAGGGGTAATTCCGGGTATTCGACTGGCTTGTCCTATCGTGGTTGGACAATGTTGCTGCAATTTTTCTCGAACCTCATGTGATAAGCCCAAGACTTGAAAATAATTCAAGTCCTGAGATAACCTGGTTTCTTCTTGCGTCCGTTGCCGTTCTACTTCCAATTTTTGGCGCTCTATATAACCGCTGTATTTTACCTGAACTTCTACTTGTTTTCTAATGACCTTTATTTTTTCCGAATTTGGCTCCGGGAGGACATCAAGAAGATCAAGTTGTTCATAGCTGACCTCCGGTCGTCTGAGCAATTCAAGGTGGGTCGCTTCCTTATCTGGATAGTTAGGACCAAATATAGTGGTCAGTTCATTAATTGAATGGTTTTCAGGATGAAATCGAACTTTTCCGATACGCTGAGTTTCTTTCTCGATCATATTCTTTTTTTCTGAAAACTCAGACCATTGATTTTCAGAAATCAACCCAAATTTATAGGCATGCTCAGAAAGCCTTAAATCAGCATTATCTTCCCGTAATTGCAAGCGATATTCTGCTCGACTGGTAAACATTCGGTAAGGCTCAGTAACACCCCGAGTCACCAAGTCATCCACCATCACACCCAGGTAAGCTTCATGACGAAGTGGAGCCCAACCGTCCATGCCACGAGCGGCAAGAGAGGCATTGAGACCCGCAAGCAATCCTTGTGCTGCGGCTTCTTCATAACCCGTGGTCCCATTGATCTGACCAGCAAGAAACAATCCCTGTAATGATTTAGATTCCAATGTGGGAAGCAAGCCTC
The DNA here is from genome assembly GCF_000735045.1 of Ferrovum myxofaciens. Taxonomy (GTDB): domain Bacteria; phylum Pseudomonadota; class Gammaproteobacteria; order Burkholderiales; family Ferrovaceae; genus Ferrovum; species Ferrovum myxofaciens. The sequence goes on along the minus strand of NZ_JPOQ01000031.1, from coordinate 38,994 downwards.
GAGGATCAAGATAATCATACTCGATGGCATAACCTGGTCTCATTAAGTGCGCTTTTTCAAGCCCAGGAATCGAGTGTACCAAGGCTAACTGAACATCAAAAGGTAAACTGGTAGAAATGCCATTAGGATATACTTCATGGGTCGTCAAACCCTCTGGCTCTAAATAGATTTGGTGTGAGGATTTATCTCCAAAGCGATGTATCTTATCTTCAATGGAAGGACAATAACGCGGCCCAATACCTTCGATCACCCCTGTGTAAAGTGGAGATCGGTCTAGGCCCTGCCGAATAATTTCATGAGTAATTTCGGTGGTGTGGGTAATCCAGCAAGATACTTGAGGAGGGAAATTTTCTTCCGCCGTCCAAAAAGAAAACTTTGGTTTTGGTTTATCCCCAGGTTGGACCAATGTTTTTGAATAGTCGATGCTTCTTCCATCGATTCGTGGGGGTGTTCCTGTTTTCAGGCGTCCAACAGGCAGCGATAATTCTCTCAATTGTTCTGCCAAAGGAACAGCTGGAGCATCTCCAGCCCTCCCCCCAGGACTTTTATTCAACCCGATATGCATCAATCCTGCCAAAAATGTCCCCGTCGTCAGGACCACTGATTGGGCAGAAAACCATACCCCTAATTGAGTCTCAACACCCACCACACGGTTACCGACTATCTTGAGTGCAGTGACGGCTTGCTGAAAAATAATCAGGTTCGGTTGGTTTTCCAGGCACGAACGAATATGCTGACGATAAAGTTGCCGATCGATTTGAGCACGGGTCGCCCGAACAGCAGGGCCTTTACTCCCATTCAATATTCTAAACTGAATGCCTGCAACATCTGCAGCCAGCCCCATAACGCCCCCTAAGGCATCAATTTCCTTTACCAAATGTCCCTTACCAATCCCACCAATAGAAGGATTACAAGACATCTGCCCCAAGGTCTCAATATTGTGTGTCAGCAAAAGTGTTGTCATACCAGAACGAGCAGAGGCTAAGGCCGCTTCGGTTCCTGCATGCCCCCCCCCCACCACAACGACTGCAAATTCTTGAGGATATTTCACCTATTGTCCATCCCTTATATCCATTGCCCCATGTGTTTCACGTGAAACACATGGAATCGACCAACCATTACTTACCGATACAAAACCTTGAAAAAATTTCTCCCAACAAATCATCCGCCGCAAATTCCTTTCCTGAAATTTGTGCCAACTTAAGTTGAGCCTGACGCAATTCTTCAGCAATAAACTCTGATTCAAAGGTCATCAAAGCCTCTCGCAGGTGACCCAAGGCTTGTACCAAAGTTGCAATATGACGTTCGCGCGCCAGCAATAGTGGTGCGTCAGAATTATGATTGATATCCATAACTGACAACATCTTTATCTTCAGCACCTCCAACCCATCCCCCGTCTGTGCAGACACAGGGATAACTGGCAACAATCCTACAATGGAATGGATCAATTCAGAAACCACATCGTGTTCTGAAGACAGCAGATCAATTTTATTCGCAACAATCAATTTTGGCTGATGAGGAAGTAACCGCCCAATCAAGGAACGATCATCTTCCGTCACCCCTTTACGAACATCAACTACAATCAGAGCCAAATCTGACTTGTTCACCGCAGACCAAGTACGCTCAATCCCTGCACGTTCGACGAAATCCTCGGTTTTCCTAATACCAGCGGTATCCACCAGATGTATCGGTATGCCCTGCAAAACCATGTGACCACGAATCAAATCCCGTGTGGTTCCTGGGATGGGTGTAACCAAGGCATGGTCTTCTTCAGTCAGCGCGTTGAGCAAACTTGACTTCCCCACATTGGGAGAACCAATCAAAACAATATTTTTACCTTCACGCAATAATGCTCCTTGCCTTGAATTTTCCACCAAACGAGTCAACCGTTCCAGAATATGGTTCAAGGAAGAACGAAAAGAAACTTCATGAAAAACCGGAATTTCCTCATCGGTAAAATCAAAATCACTTTCCAGTCGTACCCTAAGCGTTGTGAGATCGGAAACCAGAGTGTGAATAACCTCAGAAAACCTTCCGGATAAAGCCAGAGCAGCCGAACGCGCCGCTTGGGAAGAATCCGCATGGATCAAATCAGCCACGGCTTCGGCTTGGTTAAGATCTATTTTATTATTGAGGTAAGCCCTTAGGGTAAATTCTCCCGGATTGGCTAATCTTGCTCCCCACTGAAGACAGTGCACTTGTAATTCTTGAAGAACCACTGGACTACCATGGGCGTGCAACTCAACGACATCTTCTCCGGTGTAGGAATGAGGCGCCGGAAAATACAGAATGAGGCCATGATCAATGACCTCTCCCAAACGATTATAAAATGAACGTAGAGAGGCTTGACGCGCTGCAGGATAACCTTTTCCAGTCAAAGACCTGACCAATCCCTCCATGGATCGGCCAGAAATACGCAACACCCCGATTCCAGAGGGAATCGGGGCAGTTGCTTGAGCAACGATAATGTCAGGACTTGACTCCATCACCCATCATACGGGTAATCTGCCATTGCTGGGCAATAGACAAGAGATTATTGACAACCCAGTAAAGTACCAAACCAGCAGGAAAGAAAAAGAACATGAAACTAAAGGCTAGGGGCATGAACTGCATTACCTTTGCTTGTACGGGATCTGCCGGCTTGGGACTCATACGCTGTTGCAAAAACATGGAAGCCGTCATGATCAGCGGAAGAATATAAAACGGGTCAGGGGCTGACAAATCATGAATCCATGCAAAGAAAGGCGCATGTCGCAATTCCACTGCCCCCAGCAATACCCAATAAAGAGATATAAAAACAGGGATCTGTACCACCATGGGCAAACACCCGCCCAATGGGTTTATTTTCTCGGTTTTATACAACTCCATCATGGCCTGATTCATACGCCCCTTATCATCCGCATACTGTTGCCGGATCCTTTCCATTTTTGGCTGAACCACGCGCATTTTAGCCATGGATTTGTAACTTGCCGCAGAAAGTGGGAAAAAAGCTAATTTAATAGTCACCGTCAGTAAAATGATGGCCACTCCCCAATTTCCTACCAAACCATGAATCCAGGATAGAAATTGAAACATGGGCATGGCGATGATGGTCAGCCAACCATAGTCAATGGTCAAATCCAGACCAGGTGCGAGGGACTTGAGTTTCGCTCCCTCCTGAGGTCCCGCATAAAGAGGAACGGATACATCAGCGCTTCCTTGTGGCTGAATTGTTCCCATGGGAAGAATAACCCCAGCGGTGTACAAGTCATTACCAACCTTACGTGTAAAGAATTCGCGCGGAACACCGCTGGGTGGTAGCCAGGCAGAGACGAAATAATGTTGAAGCATGGCAAGCCAGCCATCATTGGCATTAACAGGATAATCCTTCTTTCCTTTTTCAATATCGGAAAAAGAAATTTTTTGGAATTTTGTGGCTTGAGTATAAACCGCAGGTCCTGTGTAGGTGCTGACAAAACGAGGATCACCGGGGGGCGCCTTGGAAACCCGTAAAAACTGAAAGTAAGCTGAGGGAGACAGGGGAGTCGAGGATAGATTTTTTACCCTGGTTTCAACACCAATGACATAACTTCCTCGTTTGAAGTGATAAATTTTTGTCACAGAAACCAAACCCGGAACTTCGGTGGTCAGAGGCACTGAAATATCTTCCTCACCAGGTTCCAGAGAATAATTCGTCACTGCGGACTGGTAAACCGAAGTATGGTTCGGCAGATGATCTCCCAGCAAACCACTCTGGGCAACATAGATCAAATTTGAATGATCCTCGAATAAGTCTACGGGACGATGTTCATTTTCAGCAGAGAGATGATGGTTCAATTTCAAACTGCGCAAGTCTGCGCCCACCGTATCAATATCTGCATCAAACAGATCGGTATGAACTAAAATTCTCTGGCCATGAGTCAAATCCGAAGTTCCGACCACCGCACCTGACGATGAAACTGCGGGGGCAGCAGGAACAGAATTTGGGGAAGAGGACGTTCCAGAAGTTGCTCCAATGGGGGCATTAGACGCAGAAATGGAACTCATCCCAGCCACCGGATTTTTTCCTTGTGAGACTTGCCAAGCGTCCCATAGCATAAAACTGGATAGAGTAAAGATGATCAAAGGGATGATTCGTTGCAGTTTCATAGGACTCTCACGGAACGGGATCGTATCCCCCGGGATTCCAGGGGTGACATTTGCACAAACGTTTTGCCGCCAAGCCGATACCATGCACAGACCCATGCCGAAGAATGGCATCGTGAGCGTATTGAGAGCAAGTGGGATAAAAACGACAAGAACGGCCCAGAAAAGGGCTTAAGCAGAGTTGATACGAGCGGATGAGGAACTGTAAGAATCGCGACATTTATGACTGAAATCCGTCAAGCATTCCAATTCCCCATAAAGGTAGGTTCGATCTTCATGGGTAAAGATTTTTCTATGAACCAAAACCACATCAAGACCACTCAATTGCGTTAAATGCTTTCTCACCCATTCGCGGCAAAATCGTCTCATATAATTTCGACCGACTGCACGCCGACATATTTTACGACCCACGACTTGACCAAAGCGCAAATCCTCACTTCCGTTAGGTTTGACAAGTATCCTAAAGTGGTGAGTCGAGCGAGTGATTCTCAGGGAAAAAACTGCCTCAAAATCAGCCCGCCCCGAAAGGGTGATCAACCGAATGATTTTTTTAAAACCAAGTTCAAACAGCCAAGCGAGTACGACCCTGCGCACGACGTGCTCTGATAATTGCACGGCCTCCGCGAGTCTTCATTCGCACGAGAAAACCATGAGTGCGCTTTCGTTTGGTAACCGATGGTTGATAAGTACGTTTCATGGCATTTTCCTAGACTTCACTAATGAACCCATGATTACACCTCAAAACATAGGGTTATGTCAAGAAAAAAATATCCACATGCACCCTTATCTAACGGTGAATAACTTCGTTTGGACTGGGGTAGAATGTAGGGTAAACAATCGTTTTCACCCTACCCTCCTGCTCGTAAGGTACCCCCATACTGTGTCTATTTCCCCGGCTTCAGAACGATGGCAACAAACTCTGCTGAATCTTCAAGCAGAATACACAGAATCCCAATTTAACACTTGGATAAAACCTCTCTCAGAGGTAATCGAAAATAACCAGGTTATCCTGATTGCCCCCAATCGCTTCATCCTGCAGTGGGTCAAGGAACGTTATTTTCAACGTATCGACGAACTGGCTCGAGAGCAAGGCTTAGACTCCGTGATTTTGCAACAGAAGGAGAATAGCACGATTCTCCCTGAGAATACTTCACCTCCTCCCGACACACATTCACAAGACACGCTGGCTAGAACAGTACTTCAACCCAATCCAGCAGAACGCTCTCAACTCAATCGAACCTTCAACTTTGATAATTTTGTCAGTGGAAAAGCTAACCAGTTGGCTCGTGCTGCAGCGCTTCAGGTCGCAGAAAATCCAGGTAAAGCCTATAACCCCCTCTTCGTTTATGGAGGCGTAGGTCTTGGAAAAACGCACTTAATTCAAGCGATTGGGAATAATATTCTGGAACGGAATCCACAAGCCAAGGTTCGATATATCCATTCAGAAAAGTATGTCTCTGATGTGGTCCGTGCCTATCAACATAAATCCTTTGACAGTTTCAAACAGTATTACCACACCCTGGATCTGTTGATGATTGACGATATCCAGTTCTTTGGGAACAAAACTCGAACACAAGAAGAATTTTTCTTCGCATTCAATGCATTAGTTGAATCACACCGACAAATAATCATCACTTGCGACAGTTTTCCAAAAGAAATATCGGGCATGGAACCTCGGCTCATTTCGCGTTTTGGCTGGGGGCTGACTGTTGCCATAGAACCGCCTGAACTGGAGATGAGGGTAGCCATTCTGATCAGTAAAGCACAAAAGGAATCCATCATCCTTGAGGAATCCGTCGCTTTTTTCATCGCCAAGCACATTCGCTCAAATGTACGAGAACTGGAAGGAGCCTTGAAACGCGTGGTCGCCTATGCACGTTTTCGGAATGAATCCATCAGCGTCATTTCTGCACGAGAAGCCCTAAAAGATGTTTTGGCACTGCAACATCGGCAAATTTCCATTGAAAACATTCAAAAAACCGTTGCAGACTACTACAAGATCAAAGTCAGTGACATGTTTTCTAAAAAACGCACCCGTAATCTTGCACGACCTCGACAAATGGCGATGGCCCTGGCCAAGGAAATTACCAGTCTCAGTCTGCCTGACATCGGCGAGTCCTTTGGAGGACGAGACCACACCACAGTGCTCCATGCCTGTAGAAAAATCCAGGAACTCTGCGGCAGCGATCAAACAACCCAACGCGATTTCGAAGCTTTGAACAGTATTCTTAATGGATAACCCGGAATAAGTACGGTATAACCCAGGGAAAAACTGAGGGTAATTTGTGGATAACTTATTTTTTTCTTAAATTTCTTGAGTTATCCACAAAGCAATTCAATAAAAAAATGGTTTATCAACATCCTTTGAAACACTTCATCTATATGTTTTTTATTGTTATTAGTGAGTTTTCCCGATATTTTGCCTACTCTTATCATTAACTATTAAAGAGAGATATATGACAACTATAGTAATAGTAAGAGAAAACCTTCTTACGATTTTGCAACCCTTGCTCAGCATTGTTGAGCGACGCCAAACCATGGCAATTTTGAATAATGTCCTGATGGATACCTTCGAGAACCAATTACAGGTTCATGGAACCGATTTGGAAATTCAGGTGAAAACCCGTTCTCCTGCGGAACAGATCAGTGAACCCGGTTCTATTCTGGTTTCTGCTCGAAAACTGCATGACATCGTGCGCAGTCTTCCTGAAAACAGTCTTCTGACGCTGGATCAACGTGCGGGTAAAATGGTGATTCGCTCAGGGAAAAGTCGGTTCAACCTGTTAACTCAGGAGGGAGTGGTTTTTCCCAGCATGGCTCGTGCACAGGATGAAGGAAAACGCATTATCCTGACCCAAAAACTCCTCAAAAGCCTTCTGGAACGAGTACAATATGCCGTGGCTCAGCAGGATGTTCGTTTTTATTTGAATGGAACTTATCTGGCTATTGAGGATAACCAGGTCACTGCGGTAGCTACTGATGGTCATCGAATGGCTTACACAACCCATCAGATGGATCAGTCCTTTGACAAAGTTGAAGCCATCCTGCCACGGAGGTCAGTCAGTGAATTGATCAAGTTGTTGCAACCCAATGATGAACCTGTAGAGTTGATTTTTCATTCCACTCAGGTGGAATTCAGGTTTTCTCAAACCGAATTTCTTACCAAAGTCATTGAAGGAAAGTATCCTGATTATCAAAGGGTTATACCGACGACGCACTATCGGCATTTCACCATTTCTCGACTTTCCTTGTTGCAGGGCTTGCAACGTGCTTCCATTCTGTCCAACGACAAGGTGCGGGGGGTACGGTTCCTGCTCACTCAGGGAAATTTGGCCATCATTTGTTCCAACAGTGAACAGGAAGAGGCCCATGAAGAACTTGAAGTGGAATATTCCCAGGAGCCTTTGGATATAGGTTTTAATATCAATTACTTATTGGAAGTACTCCAACATTTGAGCGTGGATCAGGTAACCTGCTCTTTCGGAGAAACGGGAAGCAGTATGTTGATCACACTTCCTTCTGCAGAACTCCAGTTTAAATATGTTGTTATGCCCATGAGAATTTGAACCTTTTCAATTTTTCGACCTACGACTGCAGGAAAATATACGTGGAACAGAATACTCAGGAAAAAAATCAATACACTTCTGAAAATATCAAGGTGCTCAAGGGGTTAGAGGCCGTTCGCAAACGTCCTGGAATGTATATCGGGGATACGAGCGACGGAACCGGTCTTCACCATATGGTATTTGAAGTTTTGGATAATGCCATCGATGAGGCATTGGCCGGTCATTGTGACGAAATCCAGGTGATCATTCACATGGACAATTCCATTACGGTCACAGATAACGGGCGGGGGATTCCCACAGATATTCATCCTGAAGAAGGGCGTTCCGCGGCTGAGGTCATCATGACGGTGCTGCATGCCGGTGGAAAGTTCGACAGCAACAGTTACAAAATCTCTGGCGGTTTGCACGGAGTGGGTGTATCGGTTGTCAATGCGTTATCCACCTGGTTGAAATTGACCATTTTTCGAGATGGAAAACGCCATTTCATGGAATTTAGGGGAGGTGATCCGGTGTCTCCTCTAGCGACGGTGGGTGACTCCCCGAAACGTGGAACAGAGATTCACTTTCTTCCCAGCCCGCTGACTTTTGGGGTCATAGAATTTCATTACGACATATTGGCGCGCCGTTTGCGCGAACTTTCGTTCCTCAATAACGGAGTCTCCATTTTTTTGAAGGATCTGCGCCATGGTCAAGAAGAAAACTTCTCCTTCAGCGGCGGCGTAAGGGGTTTTGTCGAGTATCTGAATCGTACCCGAACTGTGCTTCATCCCACCGTATTCCATTCAGTGGGTGAAAAAGAAGGCATCAGCGTGGAAGTGGCCATGCAATGGAATGAATCCTATCAGGAAAATGTACTCTGTTTTACCAACAACATTCCTCAGAGAGATGGTGGGACCCATTTGACCGCACTGCGGGCGGCTATGACCCGCACCCTCAATCAGTTCATCGAGGAGAACGAACTGGCACGCAAGGCCAAGGTGGAAACCACAGGCGATGATATGCGCGAAGGGCTGACCTGTGTCTTGTCCGTCAAGGTACCTGATCCAAAATTTTCGTCTCAAACCAAGGAAAAACTGGTTTCTTCGGAAGTGCGCCCTGCAGTTGAAGAGGTAGTGTCGGAGCAAATGCGTAGTTTTCTTCTTGAAAAACCAGCAGAAGCACGCATTATTGTGGGAAAGATCATCGATGCTGCGCGCGCTCGGGAAGCCGCTCGAAAAGCCAGGGAATTGACACGGCGCAAGGGAGCACTGGACGGTCTTGGACTGCCTGGGAAACTTGCGGATTGCCAGGAAAAGGACCCGGCACAATGTGAAATTTACCTGGTGGAAGGGGACTCTGCCGGGGGCTCTGCCAAACAGGGAAGAGATCGACGTTTTCAGGCCATTCTTCCCCTCAAGGGAAAAATTTTGAATGTGGAGCGGGCACGCTTCGACAAATTGGTGTCCTCTCAGGAAATTGTGACGTTGATCACTGCGTTGGGAACAGGAATCGGAAAAGACGAATATTCTCCTGAAAAAGTGCGCTATCACCGCATCATCATCATGACCGATGCGGACGTGGATGGATCCCACATTCGTACCCTGCTGCTGACTTTTTTCTATCGTCAGATGCGCGAGTTGGTGGAACGCGGGCATATTTACATTGCCCAGCCGCCGTTGTACAAGGTCAAACAGGGAAAAACGGAACAATATTTGAAAGATGACCATGAATTGAATCAATACCTCCTTGGATTGGCTCTGCAAGGCTCTGAGATCCGTTCTGGCGAATGCGTGGTCAGTACCGAAGCATTGGGTAGCATCGCACGGGAATACCTTCTGGCGGAGGCTGTCATCCGGCGTCTTGGGCGGGTCATTCCCAAGGAGGTTCTGGAAGCCCTTCTCGAGGTTCCTGAAGTGACGTTGGAAACGGAGCAGGAAGCAGAAGGTGTCGCCCAACGCCTGAACGATATCCTCTCGGTGCGTCAGGAAGGAGAAAGTCATGGGGCGATCACGCTCCAGCACGAGGTGGACGATCTAACGGGTAATTTCCGTCTACGTATCTTGAAGACAGATCACGGAGTCGTTCATGCATCCTTCATGGATTCCGAGTTTCTGACTTCCGGAGATTATGAAAGAATCAAAGCGGTGGCTCATCTGTTTCAAGGATTGGTCAAAGCGGGTGCGATGGTTCGGCGTGGGGAAAAAGGAATGGCCATCAAAAGTTTTCCGGAAGCCCTTCGCTGGCTTTTGGATGAAGCCCGGCGAGGAATTTCCTTGCAACGCTACAAAGGGCTGGGCGAGATGAACCCGGACCAGTTATGGGAAACCACGATGAATCCGGAATCCCGCCGCTTGCTCCGGGTTCAGATCGAGGATGCCATTCGAGCCGATGAAATCTTTACCACTCTCATGGGAGATGAGGTGGAACCGCGCCGACAATTTATCGAAAATAATGCGCTGGGAGTTACCAATATCGATATTTGAGGGGTCAACCCAAGGATTTCAGCCAACTTCTTGCCCGGTCCAGAAAATACCTCGGACTGGGTGAGGGTTCAGGAAGGCGCGGTGTGATGGCGGGTAACCCACGACGCAAAAAATGACGGTCAAAAGTGGATTGGGTCACTCCCCATTTTTTGAGAAACTGTCTGCGCCCATCGTTTTTTTTGACTTTTCCCGTTGAGCGGGACATGAAGTGATATACCCGGGCGGTTCCGACTCCAAGGAAGATACGGCAACCGGCTTGCCACATTTTCATGGAAAAATCATTATCGCTGCTCATTCCAGGGGAAAATTCCAGGCTATATCCCCCTACTTTTTTCCACCAATTTCGATGAACAACCGTTGGAGGCCACGTTGCCCCGTACCAATCCGGAATCACGAGTTGGGGAAGATCCCGAATAAGATCCTGAGCGCGAAAGGATTCCGGATCTCGACCGTAATCTGCCACGATGGCACAGGCATTACCGGAAGCCACCGGTTCGATCATGGTCCCGGAAATCATGAAGGCCTCGGTATTCAGTGACTGAATGCGGTTTTGAAGTTCCACATCCCACTGGGGCAGACAAACCATATCATCGTTCAGGTAGACCAGATAGGGATAGTTTGCCAATTCCGCAATCTGGTTGATGGCCTGACAAATTCCGATGTTTTCTGTGGAATGGGTATGAGCAATGCCCTGCTCTTGAACCCATTCCAAGGTTCCATCCCTGCCCTCGTTGATATGCAGGATCACCTCATAGGGAAACCGGGTGTATTTTTCCAGATAAGACAGGCACTGTTTCAATAATGCCAGATTGTTCCATGTGGGAATGAGCACCGACCACATGAAAACTACACCGGGGTTTTACGGGGAGAGGATTTACGCATGCGAGTTCCACGGGGGTTCCCGGGTCCCTGGGATGAGGGAGAAGAAGAACGTGGTTTTTTGTTGCCAGGTGCAACTTTGCTCGGTCGTGGAGTGGCTTTTGAGGGAATAGTCAGAACATTCCCATTGACGGGGGGGGGTTCTGGTTTGTCCGGGGCGTTGGCCAATTTGGCCGCAATCAGATCCAGAGCATCATCCAGGGTCAATTGATCCACCGCCATATCTGCTGGAACGGTCACGTTCAGTTTTCCATGTTTGACGTAGGGGCCATATTTTCCCGTGAAGAGTTCAATGGGTTGATGATCCTTGGGATGTTCGCCTAGAGTGCGCAATAATCCTCCAGAAGTAGCAGCCCGGGCCGGAGATTTTGGTTCGGCCAATATAGCAGTGGCACGTTCCAGAGTAATCTCGAATAGTGAATCGGTTTTCGGGATGGAACGAAAATCTGTATCATTCTGAATGTAAGGACCAAAACGGCCTATATTGACGATCACGGGTTTCTCGGTGACGGGATGAATGCCCAGGGTACGAGGTAATTGAATGAGTTTTAGCGCAATGTCCGGGGTGACCTGAGCAGGCAGTAAACCTTTGGGAAGTGAAACCCGTTTGGGTTTTTTCCCTGCTTCTCCAGATTCTCCCAATTGTACGTAGGGTCCATAAGGACCATTCATCAGCAAGATGGGTCGTTGGGACTCTGGATCCATGCCTACGGAAGTCGGTGCCTCAAGGGAAGGGGTTCCTTCACGATTTCGAGTGAAATCGCAGTCGGGATAGCCACTACAGCCCACAAACTTTCCTCGTTTTCCTAGACGTACGGTGAGCGGTTTGCCACATTTCGGACAAACTTCCTCCAAGAGTTCCTGCGTGATTTCTGCCCGGGATACGGAAGATTTTTCTTCCAATTGAGCAGAAAAATCTTTCCAGAATTGATCCAGTACAGGAATCCAATCCAACTGTCCTTCAGAGATTTGATCCAGTTGATCCTCGAGACGGGCCGTGAAATCATAGTCCACATAGCGCGCAAAATGTTCGGTCAGAAAGCGATTGACCACTTCTCCCACGTCCGTGGGCATGAAACGCTTTTTATCGAGGGTGACATATTCGCGCTGGATCAAGGTGCTGATGATGCTGGCGTAGGTGGAAGGACGGCCAATCCCGAATTCCTCCAACGCTTTGACCAAACTGGCTTCTGTGTACCGTGGGGGGGGTTGGGTGTGATGCTGTTCTCCCCATAAGCGTTCCACGGGCAGCATTTCTCCTTCCTCGAGGGGGGGAAGACGACGATCGGTTTCATCGCCTTCTGTGTGTGCAGCGGGAGCTTCATCCACATCTTCACGATAAACCACGATGAATCCGGCAAAGGTCATGGTTTGCCCCGTGGCTCGAAACAGGGCCTGAGTGCCGACGGAAATATCCACACTGACCGTATCGAACTGAGCGGAGGTCATCTGACTGGCCACCGTGCGTTTCCAGATCATTTCATAGAGACGGAATTGATCGGGCGCAAGATATTCGCGCAGGCTTTCCGGAGTGCGTGCGATGGAGGTGGGGCGAATGGCCTCATGGGCCTCTTGGGCATTTTTGCTTTTGTTGGCGTAGAAAACCGGTTTCCCAGGCAAAAATTCCGCCGCAAAATTTGTTTGGATGTGGTTTCGAATATCTGTGAGTGCTTCCTGGGAAAGTTGTACCGAATCGGTTCTCATGTAAGAGATCAAACCAACGGCCCCGCTCCCGATATCAATCCCTTCGTACAGTTGCTGTGCCATTTTCATGGTGCGGTCGGTGGTGAAGCCCAACTTGCGCACTGATTCCTGTTGCAGGGTCGAGGTAGTGAAAGGGGCGGCCGGATGACGTTGTCGTTGTTTCCGCTCCACAGTGCGGACCTGAGCTGGCTGATCTTTTAAAGATTCCAGCCAGGAAAGTTGCTGGTCTTCAGAGGTGATGCTGAGCGTCTGCAATTTTTCTCCCGCCCATTGCACCAGACGTGCCTGAAATGGCTGCGCTTCTTTGCGGCTTTCCAGATGAAGGGTCCAGTATTCTTCCTGACGAAAGGCGGTGATTTGTTGCTCGCGTTCCACGATCAGGCGTAGAGCTGGACTTTGTACCCGTCCTGCCGACAATCCACGGCGAATTTTTTTCCACAATAAGGGAGAAAGGTTGAAGCCTACCAGGTAGTCCAGAGCGCGGCGGGCTTGCTGTGCATTAACCAGAGGCAGTGACAGGGCGCGAGGATGAGCCACCGCTTCCTGAATGGCCTTTTGAGTGATTTCATAAAAGACGACCCGTTCGAAAGGTTTTCCTTCCAACTGAGGCTGAAGAATTTCCACCAGATGCCAGGCAATGGCTTCTCCTTCGCGATCCGGGTCAGTGGCCAGGAAAATATGATCTGCCGACTTGACTGCCCGAAGAATGGCATCCACATGTTTTTTATTTCGTTCAACCAACTGATATTTCATGTAAAAATTATTATTTGGATCCACCGCGCCGGACTTTGGGATGAGGTCACGCACATGGCCATAGGAGGCGAGGATTTCAAAATCCGGACCCAGATATTTTTTCAGGGTCTTGGCTTTGGAGGGAGATTCAACAATTAGTAGTTTTTTTGACACAGTCAATCACTCAATGGACCAGGGAATCCTGGAAATAAATCAATTCTTCGATCAGTAGCGCATCCCAGGGACGACCCTGGCGCCAGAGGACCATCAATGCCATCAGTTTGAGGCGATCCAGGTCGGGCTCATCTTCGTCCAGATCCAGTGCCATCAATCCTCCCAATATCAGTTCACGTTGGGCCGCCGACAATACCTTGGCGTTTTCCAGAAAGGCAAGAAAATCCCAGCCTTCCTGTCCCAAACGCTCCAATTCGTGTTCTACCAAAAAACGTTGGGCGGGGGTTGACTGCCACTCTGTGCCGACGGAGGAGGAAGTCAGACTGGAAGGAAGAACCTCGCCATTCTGCCCCAGACTATCCAGCCAAGCCAAGGTTCCACTCACAGCCCCTTCTTCAAAACCAGCCGCATAAAGCCGGTTGACGAGCACAGAATGAGCCGGATAAATGCCGCTACCAAAGAAATTTTCATAAACAAATATCAGGATGTCCACCATAAACGGTGCCCTCGCGTATAAACGCCCATCATCGGGTCGGTCAAGGAAAGCCTGGAGGGGAGTGAACCAGGCGCTGAACCCGTCCTCCAGAAATCCAAGCCACATGGCCTGCCAATTCAAGTGAGGTTAGCATGAGCGCTACTTGACTCACCGTCAAGTTGGACTGTTTTGCCAACCGGTCGAGAGTCATCGGTAACTCCCCCATATTCTGCCACAAGCGCAGACATTCTACCGAGGGAAAGGTTGGATGAGTGGATTCCAGTGGAAAATTTTCTTGAGGGGACGCAGGATTTTCACCGGTTTTGCCATTGGGTTCCGGTAGTTCGTTCAGGATGTCAGCGATATTTTCCACCAATTTGGCCCCTTCTCGAATCAGTTGGTGACACCCCCGCGAGAGTGGATTATGAATGGAGCCAGGGATGGCAAAGACTTCTTTTCCTTGGTCCAGAGCCAACTGGGCGGTAATGAGGGAACCGCTGTCCAGAGTGGCTTCCACCACCAGGCACCCCAGGGATAAATGGGCAATCAGACGATTACGATGGGGAAAGTGCCAGGGACGGGCTGGGGTTCCGAAGTCAAATTCACTCAAGATCAACCCCTGTTTGGCAATTTGTTGCGCCAGTGCCTGATTGTCAGAGGGATAGAGACGGTCTATGCCGGTCGCCATTACAGCCACAGTTTGGCCGTTTCCTTCCATTGCTCCCCTGTGAGCAGCGGCGTCGATGCCGATCGCCAAGCCGCTGATGATGGTCAAGCCCTCTTGAGACAGGGCACGAGCGAAGGCAGTGGCATTCAAGATTCCTTGAGTACTGGCACGGCGGCTTCCAACGATGGCCAGCATGGGGCGTTGAAGCAGAGACAGATGTCCGGTCAGATAGAGATGGACAGGTGCGGAATTGATTTCCTTCAGAGGTGCGGGAAAATCGCGATCCTCTGGTCGGAGATAATGATGATGTTCCTGGCTCAGCCAGAACTTCAGAGTGTCTGATGGGACGTCAGGGAGTGGAACCATGGCAAGAGGGCACCATTGAGAGCAGATGCCCGTTATAATAAGACGTTACAAAATTTTAAACTGATCTTATACTCACCTTTCATGGCCCTTCTCCCCATTCTTCGTTATCCGGATACCCGTTTATACAAAAAAGCCAAACCTGTGCGTGAGGTCGACGAATATATACGTTGTTTGGTACAGGACATGATTGAAACCATGAAGGCTGCCGTGGGTATCGGTTTGGCGGCCACACAAGTGGATGTCCACTTGCGTGTCATCGTGCTGGATATTTCCAAGGAACAAAATAATCCCGAAGTGTTCATCAATCCTCGTCTGATCCAGCAGAAGGGACAGCGCGAACACGAGGAAGGGTGCCTGTCCGTGCCGGGTATTTATGACAAGGTGACTCGAGCGGACCGCGTGGTCGTGGAAGCATGGGATCTGGAAGGAAAAACTTTTGCGTTGGAAGCGGAAGGCCTGATGGCCACCTGTCTGCAGCACGAGATGGACCATCTGGAGGGAAAGGTTTTTGTGGATTATCTGTCACTGCTCAAGCAGAATCGGATCAAGGCAAAATTGCGTAAACGTCTTCGAGAAACGCTCTGATGCGCCTCATATTTGCCGGAACTCCTGATTTTTCCGCCACTTCCCTGGAGGCGCTCTTATCTTCCGATCATCAGGTACTGGCGGTGTTGACTCAACCGGATCGACCCGCCGGACGGGGACAGAAGGTACAGGAAAGTCCAGTCAAACAGTGTGCCAGAGCCGCCCAACTGCCTGTGTTGCAACCGTATTCCCTGAAAGATCCGGAGCTCGTGACCGGTTTGGCGAAATGGCCGTCCGAAGTATGGGTGGTGGTGGCCTACGGCATGATACTCCCCCCTGCCCTGCTCACTTTGGCGCCTTTTGGTGCCATCAATGTTCATGCCTCCCTCTTGCCCCGTTGGCGAGGGGCCGCCCCCATTCAGCGCGCGTTGCTGGCGGGAGATCGGGAAACAGGGATCAGCCTCATGCAGATGGAGACGGGGTTGGATACAGGTCCCGTCCTTTTGCAGCATTCCTGCCCCATTGAGAGTCGGGAAACAGGCCAGTCTCTTCATGATCGATTGGCGAAGTTGGGAGCCAAAACATTGATCGAGGGGCTGGATCAACTGGACTATCTGCAGCGTCATGCCCAACCTCAGCCTATCTTTGGGGTGACTTATGCCGATAAGATTCGCAAGGAAGAGGCAGAAATTCACTGGGAGTCTTCGGCTACGGAAATTGACAGAAAAATTCGCACATTCGTTACAGGCCCCGTGGCAAGAACCTGGTCTGGCAAGGAAATGTTGCGTCTGTGGGAAGCTGAAATCGAAGAAAAGCCGCTTTCCTTTCAGCATGATCAGCCCGGTACCCTGTGTCACCTCGATCACGGGGGCATCAAGGTGGTTTGTGGAGAAGGTCTGTTGCGGGTGACACGTCTGCAACGAGCCGGAGGGAAGATTTTATCCGTACAGGAATTCTTGCGCGGCAATGCCATGAAAGTCGGTGAGAAATGGGGTAAAGCATGATTGAAATACAACGACTTTCCATTTTTGCCTTGAGCCAGGTACTGGCTGGGAAGAATCTTGACCACGCCTTGACCGAAGCGCGCAAAGCCGCCCAGGGGGTATTGTCGGACCATCAGCGGGCATCGTTACAGGATTGCGCCTACGGAGTCCTGCGTTTCAAAACGGAACTGGAGTTGGTATTGGCCCCTTTGTTTCAAAGGGGTGAACCGGAGATGGCGGCGCGGTTATTGCTGATGGTGGCAGCCTATCAATTGCTGCATACGCGCACGGCACCCCATGCCGTGGTCAGTCATGCAGTTGAAACAGCAGGTGCGTTGGGATTGACTGCGGCCCGGGGCTTTGTCAATGGGGTACTGAGGAACCTGTTGCGCCAGAAGGAAGTACTGATAGCAGACGCCCATGAATCGCTGGAAGGCCGCTATTCTCATCCTGACTGGTGGATCACACGCCTGCAGCAGGATCACCCGACGCATTGGGAAGCCTTATTGCAGCAAGCACAACAACGTCCGCCCATGACGTTGAGGGTCAATCGTCGATTCAACAGCGTGGCCCAATATCAGGCACGTTTGCAGGGGGTCGGTTTGGCTTCTCGACCCGTCGGTCAGGAGGGTTTGGTACTCGAAACTCCCCAAGCCGTGACCCAGTTGCCGGGGTTTGAACAGGGGGCGGTTTCTGTCCAGGATGCCGGTGCGCAATGGGCGGCCCATCTCATGGGACTCCATTCCGGACAACGGATACTGGATGCCTGTGCGGCACCTGGGGGCAAGACGGCCCATATGCTGGAAAGAGGAAATGGATTAGAGGGGTTATTGGCCCTGGATATCGAACCGGGTCGTGTCAAGAAAATGCAGGCTGATTTACAACGCCTGCACCTGACGGCCGAAGTCCGGTGCGCGGATGCGGTCCGAACCGATCTGTGGTGGGACGGGCGGCCTTTCGACCGCATTCTGCTCGATGTCCCCTGCAGTGGCTCGGGGGTCGTCAGACGCCATCCGGACATCAAATGGTTGCGGCGCGAAGAAGACATCCCCGCCTTGGCCCAGCGTCAGTTGAATTTGTTGACTCAATTGTGGCCCACCCTGAAAAAAGGGGGACGCTTGGTCTATGCCACCTGTTCTCTGTTTCAGGAAGAAAATGGTGCGGTGATTCAACGTTTTCTTGAAGGAACGGAAGGGGTCAAGGAAGGGACTTTGAGACAAAATAACGAGATGATGCAAAAAATGGACGAAACAGGATCCGTTCCTCGCTGGGAAAAAGGGCAATTGCTGCCAGATGACATTCATGATGGCTTTTTCTATGCTGTTCTCCAGAAATTTTAGGCGGTTTTTCGCATTTTCTTCGCTTTTATGGGTTTTTTTAGCCCACGCCGAAGGTATCGATATCCAGAGTGCGGAGGTGCAGTGGATCGATTCGGCAAACGTCTCACTGACGACAGACTTTATGGTCAATTTGACTGCGGCTTTGAAAGAAGCTGTGGAACGGGGGATTCCTCTGACGTTCAGCCTTGATCTCGGTCTGATCCAACCCCGTTGGTACTGGTTCAATCGTCAAGTACTGACTTGGCACCAGGAACGGCGTTTGAGTTACAACCCATTGACTCGTGTATATCGTTATTCCATCGGTGGTCTCTACCTGAATTTTTCCTCCCTGGACGAGGCCTTGCAAGCACTGGAAACTGTTAAAGCCGTTCCTGTCCACAGTCAGATGCCGCTTGGCAAAGGCGAGCAGTATCAGGCACAACTTCATATCGAACTGGATACTTCGTATTTGCCTAAACCTTTTCAATTGGATGCCTTATATTCCGGGGATTGGACCCTGACCTCACCGCACCGGGAATGGATGTTCACCCCTTGAAACGGATCCCTGCCCTTCTGGGAATGCGTTCCCTGTGGTTTCTCCTGCCGATCTTTGGTGGCGCTACGACCTTTCTGGTCATTCTGTCCGTAGCGACTGCGAATACCACCCTGTTTGCGGCAGATTATCCCAGACTGCTTATGGGGGGGGCCACCGTGGCCTTGCTGTTGATGGGGTTGATTGCCTATCAATTGGCCATGCTTTATCGCAAATGGCGACAGCAGGTATTCGGCTCGAAACTGACCTTCAAACTGGTATTGTTGCTGGTGGGCATGGCCGTCCTGCCCGGAACCTTGGTTTATGGCGTATCCGTTCGTTTTTTGTCGAGCAGTATTGAATCCTGGTTTGATGTGAATGTGGATAAAGCCTTGACGGCCGGTTTGGGTTTGGGACGCACAGCTTTCGACAGTCTGCTGGATGATCTGGTTCACAAAGCGACGACGATGTCCTCGGTGCTGGCCGATGCGACAGCTCTGGATGAATTTTCTCTCCTGCAGCAGTTGCGTGAACAGTTTGGCGTTCAGGAGGCTACCTTGCTCTCAAAAAATGGGACGGTGCTGGCCTTTTCCAGCGCTCGCAATGACGCCCTGATTCCTGAGGGGTTGACCCTGACGGGAAACATCAGCCATCAGATTCGTGCCCAGCGTCCTTATCGAATGGTGGAGAATTTACCGGGCAAGGGAGTATTTCTGCGCGTATTGGTTCCTGTTAACCGAATTTCCTTCACTGAGGATTTCAGGATTTTGCAATTGCTGCAGCCTGTTTCCAAAGAGTTGGCGAGCAATGCAGATCAGGTGGAAGCTGCCTGGAGAGGGTATCAGGAACTTCTCTTGGCGCGCCATGGCTTAAAAAATCTGTACCGACTGAATCTTTCCCTGGTCTTGCTGTTGACTTTGTTGACGGCCATCGTCCTGGCTTTTGTGGTTTCCGAACGGTTTGGTGCGCCGCTCAATGCGCTGGCAGCCAGCACTCGGGCAGTGGGCGCAGGAGATTTCAGTATCATGACCCCGGTGAGCAGCAATGATGAACTGGGGGTATTGACGGCATCCTTCAATACCATGACCCATCAGTTACGGGAGGCGTCAATGGCTCGACAGCGTTATCAGCAGGGGTTGACCGAGGCCAAGATCTACCAGGAAAACATTCTCTCAAACCTCTCTGCGGGCGTGCTGGTACTGGATCCACACCTGCATCTCAAAAGTGCCAATTTCAGTGCTCAGCAGATGTTGGGATTGGCGGGATTGGAGGGAATCACTTTAAAGGAATGGGGTTACCGAATGCCCTTGCTGCTGCCTATCATCGATTTTTTGGAAAAGAGTTTTTCCGATTCTTCTGCTCAGGGATGGGAAGGGGATGCTGAGTATGATGGTGAACAGGGGCATCGCAAACTTCATTTCAAGGGATCACGTTTGCCAGAAGGTTTGGGCGCTGATTGGGTTCTGGTATTTGACGACATCACCCAGATGGTTCAAGCCCAACGTTACGCGGCTTGGGGGGAAGTGGCGCGTCGTCTGGCCCATGAAATCAAGAACCCTTTGACTCCCATTCAATTGGCTGCGGAGCGGCTGGAGCATCGCTTGCAGGATCGTCTGAGTGAAGGAGACGCCGAGTTGCTGAAACGCTCTACCCGTACCATCATCAATCAGGTAGATGCCCTCAAAAACATGGTCAACGATTTTAGTGAATACGCCAAGGCCTCCCGTTTGGTGGAAGAGAGTTTATCCCTCAACGAACTGATTCGGGAGGTGCTGGTGTTGTACGAGAATGCAGGAGAGCATATCATCCCCCAATTGGACCCAGACCTTCCGAAAATTCAGGGAGATACCACGCGATTACGGCAGGTTATCCATAACTTGTTGCAGAATGCGCTGGATGAAGGGCGGGACCAAAAGGACTTCAGGGTGAGGGTGATCACCGCTCAGGAAGAGGAATGGGCCAAACTGAGTGTATCGGACAATGGACAAGGGTTTTCTGAACAAATGATTGCACGGGTGTTTGAACCCTATATCACCACCAAGTCCAAGGGGACCGGTTTGGGGCTGCCTATCGTCAAGAAGATCGTGGAAGAGCATCATGGGCATATCCGGGCTTTCAACAGTGTTGCGGGAGGGGCAACCATCGAGATCAGGTTGCCTATGAGGAAGGGGAATCGGGGATGAGCAATTTGATCTTGATCGTGGACGACGAAATTGGCATTCGAGAATTACTCTCGGAAATTTTGCGGGATGAAGGATATGAAGTACAGTTGGCGGCGACTGCCAGCGAAGCACGGGAACTACGGCAACGTCAGCGTCCTGACATGGTGTTGCTCGATATCTGGATGCCTCTGGAAGATGGGGTGACCTTGTTGCGCGAATGGGCCAGCACAGGACAATTGACCATGCCTGTGGTGATGATGTCGGGACATGCGACCGTGGAGATGGCCGTGGAGGCAACACGGATGGGGGCCTACGGTTTTTTGGAGAAACCCATTGCCCTGCCTAAACTCCTGTCTACAGTGGTTCGTGCCATGCAGGCCGGAAAAGAGGTGCGCCAACAGACTTTGTCCAGTCATCAGTTGGGCCGCTCTGCCGTGATGAATGAGTTACGGCAACGTCTCGATCAAATTGCTTCCCAAGCGGTTCCACTGTTTTTGATGGGGGAGCCAGGATGCGGTATCGAATTGATCGCTCGCCACCTACTCAAACCCAATGCGCTCTGGTATGCCCCCGAGGAGATGCATTGGCTGGTAGAAAACCCTTTTCAGCCCTTGCAGGATTATCAGGGCGGGGTTATCTTCATTGCTGAACTGGCGCACTTGAAAGCAGCAGAACAGCAAGGCCTGATGCAACTGATGTCTAAATTATCGCGCTATCACCTGCGCTTGATTTGTGGCAGTGCCCAGCCCCTAGGAGAATTGATTCACAATGGACACCTGGCTGCCGCATTTTTGGCCCAGATGGGCGGAGTGTCCCTGGCCGTTCCCGCGTTGCGTGAACATGCGGAAGACATTCCGGAAATTGCGCTCACTTTTCTCAACCGCATGATTGAAACCGGAGAAATCCCTGTTCGAACTCTGACCAGCGGGGCGCTCAACCTCCTGCGGCAGCAACGATGGCCTGGGAATTTACCCATGCTGGCCAGTGCAGTACGAACCCTGGCACTGACGGCTTCCGGGTTTGAAATCACCTTTGAGGATGCCCAGCGATTTATCACGGATTATGAAGGTGAGCCCGGCGAAGAACCTGACACGGTCGATGAAATTAAACGGGCCGTATTGGTTCGGGATTTGGTAACCCTGTACGAGAAGCCCCTGCGTGAGGCTCGAGACGAGTTTGAGAAGGGCTATTTCGAATTCCATCTTAGAGATGCCCGAGGCAATATCTCTCGGGTTGCTGAACGGGTCGGGCTGGAACGGACCCATCTTTACCGAAAATTGAAACAACTGGGAATTCATGGTGTTCTTTACCGTAATGAAAGTGAGCGGGGATAGGGTGGCACAAACCTTATTCGCCATTGACAAGGCATGACAATATCGCCGATACGCCGCTGGTTGATTCTTTCCCACGGGTTTAACATGGATGGAAGGGCGGCCAGTCTGACCATAACGGACAAGATCCCACACCTCAGGGAGGCAGGCATTGAACCCGTCGTACTCAGCGCGGTTACCGGAGTCAGGGATTCGCATTTCGTTCATGAACAATTACTTCCCTGGGGACCCGCCGGCTTCCGTTTTGACCTGCGTCACTTACTGGCCTTGAAATGGGGACGGGGTTGGCGTTATCGCGTGGTTACCGGGTTGACTTCACTGTTTCTGGCCCCATTCATTATCCTGGAACGATTGGTCATAGGGTTGCAAAGTCAGTGGTCCTGGACTCCTGCCGCCCTCTACCGGGGATGGAAAATGATTCGGCAGTATCAACCGGAACTCATCTACTCCACAGGAGGCGCCTATTCGGCCCACTGGGCGGGGTACTGGTTGAAAAAGTTGACAAAAGTTCGTTGGATTGCCGAGGTTCATGATCCCATGGTTTTTCCAGGGACGACCCCTGCCACCCGAAATCTCAGGTTTTGGGCTCGTCTGGAAGGGATGATTTGTACCGAGGCGGATATGACGTGGTGGTTTACCGAGCAGGCCCTGGCCAGCGCATTGAAACGTCATCCGCAATTGGGCAAACGTGGTTTTGCGATATTGCCGGGGGCGGAACCCCCTCAGGTCAAGGCTACCTATCAAAAGGGGTCTCGTTTGCGTCTGGGGCACTTTGGTTCTCTCTCCGAGGTGCGTACGTTGCGTCCTTTTGTGGAAGCCTTTGCGCGTTTTGCCCAATCCTGCCCGGAACAGGCGGGGGACATGGAAATTCATTGCTATGGAGGAAGCATTGATGGGGCAGGTCGAGAGGCCATTCAACGGTTGGGAATACAAAAATATTTCTTCGAACACGGGCGCCTGGAACGGGATCCCCTCTCGGGGCTATCCGGTCGGGAACGTATTCAGCAGGAAATGCACCGAATGGATGGCCTATTGTTGATCCATGGTCATACGGCCGATTGTGCCGAGTACATCCCTTCAAAATTTTATGATTACCTATGGGCGGACCGGCCAGTGATCGGCCTCGTTCATCTGAACCCCCAGTTGATGGATTTGATCGAGAAGCATGGGGGCTACGCCATTGAGGTGGATCAGAGTGGCGCATTGGAAGCATTACTGGGACGCTTGCAGCGGGACTGGGCAGAGGACAGGATGCCTCGTTCTACCCTACCCCCTTTGGGAACCCGACAGGCAGTGGATCTCATCCTGCAACGAAACGCAGAAACTGGGGGGAGTGCCATGAAGTTTCGTCAAGACGGTCTTCTTATGTAGAACTGAGTATCCAAGGCCCACCCTATAATATTTCTTGGAGTTTTATAGTTATCATGAAACTGACAGAACAGTTCAAAGAAGCGAAAATCATAGACATCAAAGTTCCAACCAGCCTGGCTATCTGTAATCCTTCCTTGGTAGCCAGTCAAGAGGGATGGGATGTACTGGTCAGAGCTCTGGATCCGGTTCCTTATCAAGGAGATGATTGTGAATTTTTGAGCAGTGAAAATTGGTTAGTGCGCTATCATCCGGATTTCAGCGTGCGTTCAATTTTCAAGTTGAACGATCTGGATTTTCGTAATTATTGTAGGGAGGCCACTCATGGGTTGGAGGATGGTCGCCTATTTTACTGGAAGCACCAGTTATTTGGTTTATTCAGCGGATTAAGGCGTGAAGGAAATAACTATTTCAATACCATGGTGCTTTCAAGGGTAGATGGAGACCATCTGGTAGATCCTATAGTCATTCCTTCTCCTCATGGGCAAGCGCGTGAGAAAAACTGGATGCCTTATGTCAAAAATGATGAGCTCTATCTGATCTATTCAACACAACCCATGGAAGTTTATCTGTATGCGGGAAAGCTTGAACATCTGGTAAGAGAAGAGAAACAGCACGCCAACTTGACTATCCCTCCCCTAGGCGGGGCCATGCTCTCGGGTTCCTCTCAACTGATTGATTGGGGAGAAACTTCTCTGGCTGTGGTGCATCATCGCAGAAAATCTCCCCTGTTTGGAAAGCTGGTGATGAAGCATGTGACAAAGGATCCAGACTATCAAAGAAAGAAAGTACTGTTTGATCATTATTTCATACGGCTCGATAAAGATTTCAATCTGATGGCGCGCTCGAAAAAATTTCAATTTGAGACCTCCGGAGTAGAGTTTTGTGCGGGATTGGCGCTTGGAAGCCAAGGTATTCTGTTGTCCTATGGAGTCATGGATCGATTGGCTCGAATAATTCATTTGAATAACAAAGAGTTTGATAATATTTGGTAATATATGCAAAATATAAAACCCATTATGCAGTATGAATTGTTTGAATTTATTGCCGATGTTTTCTGAATAAAATCGAAATCTATAAGTTGGTCTCAGAACCAAAAATGTGGTCTTAATGATAAATATTATTAAAAAATTACCCTCTTCAAGTCAGATTGTTAGAATTCTGACTTATTGCATGCTGGCTTGTCTCCCCTTCTCGGTTGCGGGGGTGAATTTTTTTGGTTTCCTCGTTTTCTTGACTTCGATAACCTCAAGAGAGTTTTGGAAGTCAGCCAGTTCGCTCATCAAAAACCCGATTGTAATCACTGCACTGTTTTTATTTGGATTAATGTTTGTCGGGATATTTCATACTTCAGGTTCTTCTCAAGAGGCATTTAATTTTCTGAATCGTTATAAGAAATTGATTTTCATCCCGTTGTTGATACCCCATTTTCAACAACTAGAGCACAGAATTACAGCAGTAAAGGTTTTTGCATGGTCAATTTTCATGACAGTAATACTTTCCTGGAGCGAATATTTTGGGTTAACGCATATGAGTGATCCTGCTTATGTAGGAGCTCCACCAGGGGATGCGGTATTTAAAATGCATATTACCCAAGGGATGCTTTTTTCCTTGCTTATTGCAATTTCAACTGGTTTAGCGCTATGTTCTAAAAGAATGTCGGAACGATTGATCTATCTTGTCATTGCTTGTTTGAGTGTATTGGATATCGGTTGGGTAATGGTGGCGCGTACAGGGAAAGCCACCATTCCGATCTTGGCAATTTGGATAATATTAGAATTCCTGAGAGTGGCAAATATTAACAGAAAGAAATTCTATTTGTTTCTGGGTCTGTCGGTTGCGGGGATAAGTGTGATCACCGCAATATTTATATTGAATCCAGAAACAAGAATGGGATCAATTATTCAAGAAGTTAAGCAAACCCATCACAATGGCTCTTTAACCTCGGAAGGCGAAAGAGTCGAATTCTGGAAAAAAGGTTTAATTCTGTTTTCAACCAAACCTATCCTGGGATACGGAACGGGTTCTATCCTGTATGA
The DNA here is from genome assembly GCF_000735045.1 of Ferrovum myxofaciens. GTDB lineage: Bacteria > Pseudomonadota > Gammaproteobacteria > Burkholderiales > Ferrovaceae > Ferrovum > Ferrovum myxofaciens. The sequence goes on along the minus strand of NZ_JPOQ01000031.1, from coordinate 13,585 downwards.
AAGCACACGATTAGCCAAACAATCTGACACAGAAGTTGGGCGGATTCCCACTTATAATTTGCATAATGAATATTTGATGTGGGCGGCACAACTTGGAATATTTGGGTTGGCCGGAATCGTAGCCCTATTTTACTTTTGGTTCCGTATGTCTCTGAAAGAAAATATTATTTCTGGTATTCAAATAAGAGGTCATTGGGTCGTTTTTTCTACAGGTTGTTTATTCAATCCCTATCTTATAGACTTTACAGAAGGCTATTCCATGGTATTACTGATCGGTATATTTTCGACACTTCTGGTTAAGCCGATTAAGTAATTATGATTTTGAAGTCTATGGTTTTTTGTTATTATTGATTAAACATGAATGATGCTAATTTTCCGCTCACCCAGTGGGCCATTTTTTCGATAATCCCAAAAAAATATGCAAGCACAAGACTCAATGCTATCGTGGTAATTGCGATCAACTCTACGGCTGATAATGTTAGTCCAGAATGGGTTTTAAAATAAATTATTTCAAAAGAGGTAAATGAGATGAAAACAGAAAACTGAATGAGGTATAGCGGAAATGATATTTTCCCCAGGAAATTAGACAAGTTGTTTTTTAAACCGTTAGATATTGCAATCGATTCCTGCGCCAAAAAAACTACGGCAACTGAAAATATTATGTATAAAGGTTTATAAACCGATTGCCCTGACACGCCTGATAGTTGTGGAATTCCGCTTGCGATAAGAATAATCAACAACAAAGGAATAGCGGCGATCTGGAAGTTTCTGTTTTCCCCTAGTTTAACAAAATTCCCTTTTGTCCTATAGTACCCTATTACCATTCCAAATAAGAAACAGGCAGTAAAATCTTCGCTGATTAAAAGCACTAACCCTATTAACCCTGCCAAGACAACTTTCTTGATGTCGCTGATTTTAAACATGAGCAGGATAAAAATAGCGAACGATCCTATCATTTCCACTTTCATCGTCCATAAAAATGCATTATAAGAAAGCGAGGGCTTGTGATGAATGTAAACCTCGAGCATTGAGTGTTTTATCAAGCCAATAAAACTTGGCGAAAAATTCAGGAATGATCCTAACCAGTCCTTGCGATTTACAAAATCAGCGGCCTCGTTTGAATAAGTCAAATGAGAAATCATCAGGACATAGACAATTAAGCAGGAAAAAAAGATGGGAATGGTTAGTCTGGGGTACCGTTTCAGAGCCATTTTTTGAACGAATTTAGCATCTTTTTTTCCCCAGTAACCGATTGAAATTGCCTCTCCAGAAAGTACAAAAAAAACTGTTACAGACAATGTCCCATTAAATATTGTTGCGGTAAATATGTTTCTAAAATCCGGGATTACAATGCCAAATATTTCCCAAAATACATGATAGAAAAGTACGGATAAAGAAGCCCATCCCCTGATGCCATCCAACTCAGTTAATCTAGTGTCGGGATTAGTAATAATATTAGAAGAATTCATGATGGTTGTGATGAAGGCTAAACTTTATATATTCGCGAGTTTTTTAAAATACCAACGGTATCCATTCGCGTAGTAAACGATATATAGTGCACCTGGTTCTAAAATAGGCATTTTTTCAACTGCCTGTTAAACTACGAAATTTTACATAAAACTCTGGGTGATGTATTTTTAAATACTCGTAAACTCTTCTTCGCATATTCCATTCTGGCAAATGATACGACTGAAATATTGGAATATTATTTCCCAAGAACATATAGTATTTATTAAAAAAATGTTTAAGAAATAGAGAGTCTATCAATATCTTTTGTAAGTGGTCTATACTTTCTTTATGACACAGATAGAGTTTGTTGTGACCTATGGCTAAAGGCACAATGCTTTTATTGCTTTTTTCAAACTGTATATCCGTACAGTTATCCAGTGCGGACTGAGATAGAGACATAATCAGGAAATAAGATGTCCTCAAAGAGAGGGCCATTACGATTCCTAAAGCGCCAAGGTCTGGATGATGCTCAGAACGGCGCTTACTGGCAAGGTTTCCAGGCATTGGCTTTTGCTGTGTGCATGGCGGTCACATCCCTCTTGATGGCAAGGCACACAGGGCCCTGATCCCTGAATGATCCAGACATTTCCTTGATGTTGACTTCCCTGGCGTCGCCAGGGCTGCTGTGCGCAGTCCTGGGTTGCGGGCCAGGGGCCCCACTTGACTGGGTTGGTGGGGCCGAAGAGAGTCAGGGTGGGGATGCCCGTTGCAGCAGCCATGTGTGTGATCCCTGTATCGGGTCCCACAAAGAATTGAGCCTTTCTGATGAGATCGGCGGTTTCTGCCAGGGACAAGGTGCCCGCCAGATTGAGTGCGGTGGTTCGTTGTGCAATTTCCTGAACCACTTTCATTTCCTCTGGATCGCGACTGCCTGTGAGAACAACAGGTATGGACCTCTTCTGTAGTTCTTGAATCAATGTGACCCAGTTCTCGAGTGGCCACGATTTATAAGTAAATTTTGGATAGGGATGGAGCACGACGTACTTTTTTTCGTGCAGTGTGATGGGGAGTAGTCCTCCCGCTGTGGGGGGGACTACGGTGCAGTCGGGAGGAATACCCAAGGGTTCCAATAATCTCAAGTTATGGGGCACGGTGTGCAGAGTTTCGTCATCAAACAAAAGTGCATGGGTGAGCAAACGGCGTGAAAGGGACGAGGTATGGGGGTTGATGAAACCCAAACGGAGGGGGGCCGCCACAAAAGCATAAAGCCGCGCTCGATCTGAAGAGACTGGGCTCAGGGCATGGGTATAGCGACGCCAAAGCGCACGCCATTCCTTGATTCGGCTCCCCAGGGTGGTTCGGTGTGGAGTTTCGATGATTTCATCGATATCCGGGTTGCCTTCCAGTACCGAGGCCATACCTTTCAAGACCAGTACGTCGATTCGACTGTCAGGGTACGCCTTGCGCAGGGAGCGCGGAAGCGGCGTCGCGAGGAGAATATCTCCGATGCGCAGGGTGCAGAGGATCAGGAATCTTTTTTTTGGGAGATCAGAGGTCATGGGGGGGGAGCGCAAGGGGAAGTCCTGAATCAGGGTCCAGATAAAGAGGGGGAAGCGGTGTTGGTTGGGTGAAATCAAAGAGGTGAATCAGGTTTCCCGCATCGACGTCGAAGGAACCTTGGCCCAAGCGTGCTTCATGTAACCAATTATCTTCGATGAAGCGAAGAATCGAGGTTTGGGTCAAGGGCGTGTGGTCAACCCAGTTGGTCTTCGCCCAGGGAGACAGAACCAGCAAGGGAATGCGTGGGCCTGGGCCACAGCGACCATTGACGGGTTGTCCATCGGTGCCGAGGGGGATGTGGCTTTCTGATCCACAATGCCCCGCACTGCTCAGTGTGTCGGCCTGGGAATCGTGGGAAGAATGAAGGATGGGTGAGAACGCATGGTCATACCATCCATCGGAATCATCGTAGGTCAGAATGACGGCGGTCTCTGCCCATTCGGGACGACTTTGAAGGAAATTGAGCACGCGTACGATGAAACGTTGTTCATCCAAGGGGTTGGAGTAACCGGCATGGCCATCTTGAAAGGCTGGGGCTTTGAGAAAACTAATGGCCGGAAAATTTCCCGTCTTGACGGCACTGAAGAAATCTTCCAGATCATACTGGTGATGCGCCGGTTCTGGTGTCACGCCATCTGGCAGGGTGGCATGACCAATGGTGGAGAGAGAGGCCGGGCGGGTGTGAAAGGGGTTGGCGGTGGAGGGGTAGTACTGAAATCCATTGTGATGGGGTAGATAATCGCGCACCAAGGAACCGGCGCTAGTAGTGCTGGTTCGGGTACAGCCCGAACTGCCATTCGGGTTGATACGACTCAGATCGAAGCCCCCCATGAAGTTTCCCCAGGGAATATTTTGCTTGTCCAGCAATTCGCCGATATTGGGACCCGCCATGTGAATTCTGAGTGGTGAGCGCGAACAAACATCCTCTTCCGGATCAGCATCGCCAATCAGGGTGAACCTACCTCGACCATCCGGCAATAGAATACTGGTGGGTAACGAAGGGAAGCGTTGAGTAAAAACCGGTATTGCTCCGTGAGTTTGCCCGGCCACCACTTCCAGTGCGCCTGGGGTGGAGGGACCGAAGGTATCCGTGAAGGTGGCATCACTCAAGGCATAGTGCTGGGCGTAGTTCCACAGGGCTGTGACGGTATTGCCATCGAAATAGCCCATCACCGTGGCGGGACTGCCCAGCACGCCGGGGGAATGGACCAGTCCATTCCCGGTGGATTCGATAAAGTGATCCATGTGCCCGTGATGGAAAGCTGCCTGTTCGTCCGTATAGGCATGGGACTGGTCTGCCGTGACTGCCTGACTCCGGTCCAGACGAAAGGGACGGGGACTCGGGTTCGAGGGCAGAGCATCGAAGCCGTTGACTTTGGGCGTATGGGGTTTGGCAAGGAAGTGAGGTGAGCCCGGAGGATTGAGTGCCTTGGGATAAGCTCCAAAATAGTGATCAAAGGAAATATTTTCATCGTAAAGGATCACCAGATGACGGATCGGAGTCAGGGTAGGTGGCGATACGGGTTCCTCTGCTTTGACGGGCTCAGCCCATACACAAAGCAGGGTCAAAAGTACAATGAAACGGTGTGGTATCCTACTCAAGGGAGCAAACCCCGCAAGAACGGATGCAATGGGTTTGGGGTGTTAATATAATTTATATCTGATGTGTACATTATTTGCTTTTTAACTCCATCGAATCTTTCTAGCATCTAGGACCTGATTTTAACTCGGACACAGGAAAGATATTACCGTGAATACTCCATCCTCTTCTTCACAGCCTCAACAGGTCGCCGTACTGGGTATGGGCGCCATGGGGTCGCGCATGGCCAATTCATTGATCGCTGCAGGTTATTCTGTGACGGTCTGGAATATTGAAGCGGCTGCCTGCCTGCCTCTTGTAAAATTGGGCGCACGACACGCCATGACTCCTGCGGAGGCGGTGACTCATGCCGAGTTCGTGATTACCATGGTCTGGGATGATGCCGCCTCTGCCGATGTGTGGCTCAATCCTCAAACCGGCGCTCTTCCCTCCATGAGGGCGGGGTCCATTGCTCTGGAGTGCGCCACCCTGACTTTGGGGCATGAAAAGAAATTGGCCGAAGCGTGTGCAACCCGGGGCATTGAATTCGTCTCTGCGCCTATGTCCGGTTCTCTGCCCGAAGCAGACAATCGTACGCTGATCTTCACCGTAGGGGCATCGGATGCTGCAATGGTCAGGATTCAGCCGCTTTTGCTGGCCATGGGCAGTAAAATCAATCATGCGGGGGGCCCTCTCGACGGTATTTCCGAGAAGTTGATGATCAATGGCAAGTTGGGTATCGAATACATCGCTGCGGCCGAGATGGTGGCCTTGATGAAAGTCGGCAATATGGATGTGGAACGGCGGCTGGCCATCAAGGCCACCACGGCTCCCTTTGCCCCACGGGGATTGCGCGAAGCCCGTTTCATGATTGATGGTGACTATACGGTGCGCGTCAAGGTTAATCAGATGATCAAGGACTTGTCCTATGAAATCGATCAGTTCGAAAGTCATGGCGTGCCTTGTCCCCTCCATAGGGCTGCGCGGAGCGCCTTTGAATGGGCGCATGACAAGGGCCACGGGGAAGAGGATTCCACCATTTTGGCCAAACTCTATGAAGAGGAAGCGCGCCAGCACGGTGGAGTAAAATAATCCATTGCCAGTGATCCTCGGGTTAAGGGTTTTGCGCTGCAAGGCCCGATCAGGGGAGCGGGGGTTTGGCTATCCAGCCAAAATACTTTAATTCGGACCAGGTTTGATCTGCCAACACCTGATAGCCTGCGGGTGTGGGGTGAATGTCGTCGGCAAATAACCAGGAAGAAAGATTTTGGACCGTTGCGCCTGCCGTTTTGTTGGGGGTGTCAAGATTGCACAAAAGGGATGAAGGCACTTTGGGCGCACACCAGGCTATGGTGGCGTGGGTAAAGCCGTAGGTCTCTGGATGAGCGATGAGTTCCCCGAATAATTGGTGACTGTCGAATATCTTGACGGGTTTGCCCTGCAAGTTGTCAAGGAGGCGCTGGTTGAATCGATTCACCAGCCGGGACAAAAGGTTACATGGGGCCAGGGGCTCCGAAGAGTGACAGACATAGCCGGTTGGAGGGGGTTGGGGGAAATCTCTCAAGGTGTAGGGAAGGCCCCGTCCAAAGGGGGTTTCAGCAGAATCCGGGAGTGTATAGACCAAGACATACCGGGCTCCGTGGTCGATGATCCGCAGGGTGAGTTTGGCCAGATCATCGGCTGCCTGATCTATCTGATGCTGAGCTTGAACGAGTGCCGTTTGATATTCCTGACCCAATGCCTGGGTCGCAATCTCCTGCTGGCGAACCGGACCCATGGCTGGATTGTTCTGCTTTGCACTGGCCACCCGTTGCTGAACACTTTCCGTGATATTACTCAGGAATTGGGTGAAGGCTAACAGTACATCATTATTTCCACCAAACACGGTGACCAACTGGTCGGGGCGAAAACGCTGGAACTGATGCAGATACTGGGAGACCTGTTGAGTCAGCGGCAAGGTCAAGGCTCCCCGATTGTGATCGATTCCTATGGGGTTGCTGATCAAGGCTCCTCCTTCAGCAAAGTCCAAACAAAATGCTGAATGGTCCGCTGTTTGAAAACCAAAGGGGCAAAACACCGGCGTGCGGGAAAATCCGGCCATGGGTGTGAGGTAGCGGCTACCAGGGGGACCACCGAAACCAATCAAGTTCGGGGTGATGTCGAGGTTTAGGCGTTGGGCCAAGTCACCCACCCAATTTCCCGTTGCGGTGCCATTGACGGTAAATTGTCCACCGGCGGGGTAGGGTAGACCGGTGAATGGAATATCAAAAGAGGTTCCCAGCCCATAAGTTCGTTCGGCCAGAACAGTATAAGTCCCCAGGTCGGAGAGGCTGTCTCCGAAGGCCACCAGAGCAGAAAATCCATGGTTGGGCGGGGTATGAGGTGCAGGAGACTGCGTATTGAAGACGGGGGGGGTGATCGTTCCGTTTTGGGCATGCGCAGGAGGTTCTGGAGAACAACCCTGAAGACAGACGATGAACAGGGCGCAGAACCACCGCGATCCAGTGTGCCGCAGTAAAATCGGGAGTGAAGTCATAGGAAGATGTGTCGACTAAAGGTTTAATCCTGAAATTACCAGATAATGACTTTGAGGGCTAGAGTTTGGGAGAAAAGGTGAAACTTTCAACGACCGGGAGAACTGAGCGAGACCATTCCGTAGTATTTAACGAGTTAGAGAGGGGATTTATATATCGTCACGATATGATTGAGTATGTGAGGGTAGAATGGACACGAAAAGCATTGAGGAGGATTCATGATGAAGAGGCTGGTGATCGGAGTGGTACTATTGAGTGCAGGGATTCTGGGCGGTTGTTCTGATAGTTCCGTTCCTTCCGCAGCACAACAAAGCGAAGCCTCTGTGGAAGCGCGCATCAAGCCCGTGGGGGAAGTGGCCATGGCCCTCCCATCCCCTTTACCGCCTGCAAACGGGATTTCGTCCTCTCCCGTCGTGACGCCCACCGCACCTACTCCATGAGTGTGTATGTGATCGGGGATCTTCAGGGGTGTTTGGAACCCCTGGATCGCCTGCTCTCCACCTTGCCGTTGAGAAAGCAGGATGAATTGTGGTTTGTGGGCGATGTGGTCAATCGTGGTCCCCATTCTCTCGAGTCGTTGCGCCTGATCAAGTCATGGGGAGATCGAGCGACGGTTGTGTTGGGCAACCATGACCTGCATTTGTTGTGTGTGGCAGAAGGTGCCACCCATCTGCGTCCCGGAGATACGCTCAATACCATTCTCGAGGCTCCTGATCGGGAGGAATTGCTGCGTTGGATACGTTGCCGTCCTTTGCTTCATCGAAATCAGGGGGTGACCTTGATTCATGCGGGACTATTACCGCAGTGGACCGTGGAACAGGCGGCGTCCCTGGCCAGAGAAGTGGAGGGAGTTCTTCAGGGAGCGCAATATGGTGATTTTTTGAAGGTGATGTATGGCAATACTCCCACAGGTTGGCATGATGCCCTTGCGGGAGTGGAGCGCTGGCGCACGATCATCAATGGGATGACCCGGTTACGCATTTGTTCCTGCGAGGGGGTGATGGAGTTTGGTTACAAAGGACCACTGAAGGGGATTCCCGCCGGTTTTCTGCCCTGGTTTGCCGTACCCCAGCGGCGTAGCGCGGGGCAGCGCCTGCTCTGCGGCCATTGGTCGGCGTTGGGGCTGCATTGCAGTGTCGATGTGCAGGGACTGGATACGGGGTGTTTATGGGGTGGGCCGTTGACCGCGATCAGATTGGAAGATGGGGTGATTTTTCAGGTGGCGGGTATGCCCGTTCAACGGTTACATTGACTCACGCAGTTGTTGGGTGAGTAGATGCAACTGCAGCGCCAGTTGACGTCGGTCGGTGCCCAGTTCGAGGGCCTTGTGTGGGGTACCCAGAGACAGGGAGACTTGACTGGGCGGACTCTTCAAAACCCGCACCAGGGATTCCATGAAAGTCATGTCTCCAATAAAGGGGTATGCGGATTCACTGTGTCCTGGGGGCACGGAATAGCGCAGGGCGATGGGTAATACCGTGGCCTGACAATCCAGGGGGGACTGTAGAAGAGAAGTTTTGAAGGGCAGAATGCTGGTGCCGTCACTGGTGGTGGATTCAGGAAAAAAGCCGAGATCATCGCCCGCCTGCAAGACCTGTGTCATTGCTTTTCCTATCTCCAGAGTTTGTCGACGGGAAGACCGGCTCAGGAACAGGGTTCCGGTCCGGGCAGCCAGCCACCCAAAAATTGGCCAATGTCGTACTTCGGATTTGGAAATGAAGCGTACGGGATGGACGGAGTGAATGACGAAGATGTCCACCCAGGAAATATGATTCGAGGTCAGCAGATAGGGGCCAGGGCTGTCAGGCCAGGCCCCCTGTACCTGAATGGTCAGGCGCAAATACTGGAGCAGCCTACGAGACCAGTGGCAGATGAGACGACGACGTCGGGCTCGGGAACACCAGGGCAGAACCAGGGCCGTGGTGAGTATGCCGCGCAGGATAAGTCCGAGCAACCCCAGAATGCGCAGGGGCATGCTCATGAGTCAAGAGAAAAGCCGAATTTCTCCTGAAGTTTTTCGTTGAGTTGGGCGCGTGTGAGCGTATGGTTTTGACCGCCCCGACAGGCGATCTTCACGGATCCCAGCAAGGAAGCCAGACGCCCCGTGCGATTCCAGTCCCAGTGATGACTCAATCCATACACCAGTCCCGCTCGGTAGGCATCTCCACACCCGGTGGGATCCACTACCTGATCCGCTGGAACAGCGGGGATAGAGATAACTTCATTTCCAGTAAAGACGCGCGATCCTTGAGCACCTTGGGTCATGATGGCGGCATCCACGCGGGTGGCCAACTGCTCGAAGGAAAGCCCGGTTTTGTTGGCCATCAGTTGTGCCTCATAGTCATTGACCGCCAGCCAGGTGGCCTGCTCCAGAAACACGAGCAGTTCCGGTCCGCTGAAGAGAGGGAGCCCCTGCCCGGGATCGAACAAAAAAGGGATTCCAGCCTCATGGAATTGTCGGGCATGCTGGAGCATTCCTTCTCGTCCATCGGGTGAAACAACCCCCATCGTGATGTCAGGAACTGTATCGATGGCGTGGGTGTGAGAAGCACTCATGGCTCCGGGGTGAAAAGCGGTGATCTGGTTATCGTCCAGATCCGTGGTGATGAAGGCCTGTGCCGTGTAACTGCCGGGAACGAGTCGAATCCCCCGCAGATCGAATCCAAGATATTCGAGACGGGTTTTATAGGGAAGAAAATCTTCACCCACGGTGGCCAGAATGGAGGGGACCTCTCCCAGGAGATGCAAGTTGTAAGCGATATTCCCTGCGGTTCCTCCAAATTCCCGGCGCATTTCCGGTACCAGAAAGGCGACACTCAACTGATGGAGACGATCTGGCAGGATATGGTTCTTGAAATGATCAGGGAATACCATGATGGTGTCATAGGCCAATGAACCGCAGAGAAGAATACTCATGGACAGGTTTCTCAGTTCAGGGAGGCCAGGGCGGCGTTGTAATTGGGTTCGTCCTTGATGTCAGAGACCAGTTCGGTATGCAGAACCCGATTCTTTTCATCCAGAACCACCACAGCCCGAGCGGTCAGACCACGCAGCAGGCCATCGGTGATGTCCACGCCATAGGCTTGATGGAAATGATGGTTACGGAAGGTGGAGAGGATCTCCACCTTCTTGATGCCCTCGGCAGCACAAAACCGCGCCATGGCAAAAGGCAAGTCTGCAGAGATGACCAGGATGACCGTATTGTCCAAAGCGGACGCCTTTTCATTGAATTTGCGCGTCGAAGTGGCGCAGGTGGGAGTGTCGAGACTGGGGACGATATTGAGAATCTTGCGTTTGCCTGCGTAGTCATTCAAAGTGCGATCGCTCAGATCCTGTGCGGCCAATGAAAAATCCGGGGCAATCTGTCCCGCCAGAGGTAACTGGCCGGCAACGGTGACGGGCTGTCCGCCTAGAGTTACGGTGGTCATGGGATTCTCCTTGTGGGTGGTGGGGAAAGGGGGAAATGATAGCGTAAATTGAGTTACACGCTGTGTTGGTAATCCTCCGCCGTCAGCAGTTGAGTGTAATCCTCCGCATGATGGGGCGTGATTTTTACCAGCCAATGGTCGTAGGGTTCGGTATTGAGAACTTCGGGGTGGTCCTTCAGGGAATCATTGATGGCATGTACGGTACCGCCGACAGGAGAAGGGACTTCGGAAGCGGTTTTGACGGATTCTAGAGTCGCACAGGATTCTCCCGCCTTCAGGGTTCGTCCCACGCTTGCAAGTTCCACGAACATCAGGTCGCCCAGTTGGTCTTGAGCAAAATCTGTGATTCCGATGGCCAAGGTTCCTTCAGCGGAGGGTTGAACCCATTGGTGGGTAGCACTATAGCGACGGTCATTGGGGGGAAGCATGGTCACTCCAGAGAAATTCAGAGAGGCGTCAGTATACCTGCTTCACACCGCTGAGACAGACCCAACCTTCCCGCTCACCAGCGATGGAAAGGAAGCAATCCGGTGCATAGGCATTCTGTATCCGTTCCACTTGAGAAGATAAAATACCGGACAGGGTCAACCAACCCCCGGCCTTGAGTTGGTTCAGAAGCAATGGGGCCAGAACCACCAATGGATTGGTCAGAATGTTGGCGATTACCCCATCGAAGGGGGGGAAATTCGGAAAGGAGTCAGGTTCGTAAAAAGAGGCGCTCACGCCATTTAACGCCGCATTGTCACAGGCCGTTTGTACGGCGATGGGGTCGATATCCACCCCAATGGGCTGGGTTGTACCCAATAACCCTGCGGCAATGGTCAGAATTCCCGAACCGCAGCCATAGTCCAATACCCGTTGCATACGTGGGGGGTGGGCGGTTAGCCACTCCAGACACAGACGGGTGGTGGGGTGACTGCCCGTCCCGAAAGCTTGTCCGGGGTCGAGGCGCAGGTTGAGGGCGCTGGGGTCGGGGGGTTCATGCCAGGTGGGTACGATCCATAGCCCAGGCGCGGCGGGAATGGGGTCGAACTGACTTTGGGTGAGGCGGACCCAGTCCTGATCTGCCACGATTTCGCTGCGGTGAGGAGGAACGGGTTGGTCAAGGGAGGTGCTGACCTGTTTCAACCAGGATGAAGCATCCCAATCCATGGGCAGAAGTACCTCGATCTGGCAGTGGGGCCAAAGAGGCATTTCCGGACAGCCGGGTTCCCCAAATACCGGAACTTCTTCAGCGCCGGTGGCCTGGGAGGACAAGGTAACGGCCAGTGCCCCCTGTGCACTGAGCGCATCAGACCAGAGTTCGGCATGATCCCGGTCGGTCTGGAGAGTCAGACAAGTCCAGCTCATGACCCTTACCCCTGTTTTTCCCGAGACAGCTTTTCTTCCAGGTAATGAATACTGGTTCCACCCATGAGAAATGCCTCATCCTGAAGCAATTTTTGGTGCAACGGGATATTGGTCTTGATGCCTTCCACCACCATCTCGGACAAAGCGATACGCATACGTGCCAAGGCCTGGTCGCGAGTGGCGCCATGGGTCAGTACCTTGCCAATCAATGAATCATAATGAGGGGGGACAAAGTAATTCTGGTAGATATGGGAGTCCACACGTACCCCGGGTCCACCTGGCGCGTGGTATTGCGTAATGCGTCCGGGGGAAGGGATAAAAGTGAAGGGATCTTCGGCGTTGATCCGGCATTCGATGGCATGGCCGCGCAATTGGATATCTTTTTGCTTCCAGGGCAATTTTTCTCCAGCGGCAATGCGAATTTGCTCTTGCACGATATCAATGCCCGTGATCAGTTCGGTGACTGGATGTTCCACCTGAACCCGCGTATTCATTTCAATGAAATAAAATTCACCATTCTCATAAAGAAATTCGAAGGTGCCCGCCCCCAGGTAGTGGATACGTCGACAGGCAGCCGCACAACTTTCTCCAATTTTCTGGCGCAGAGCGGCGGGAATCCCGGGGGCTGGTGCTTCCTCGATGATCTTTTGGTGACGGCGTTGCATGGAGCAGTCCCGTTCTCCCAGGTAAAAAGCGTTGTCGAACTTGTCGGACAAAACCTGAATTTCCACATGGCGGGGCTGGGACAGGTATTTTTCCATGTAGACCGTGTCGTTGCCAAAGGCGGAACGTGCCTCATTGCGCGTCAGGTTGAGGAAGCCGAGCAGGTCTTCTTCCCGCTCCACCACCCGCATGCCGCGCCCTCCTCCGCCTGCTGAAGCCTTGATCAGGACCGGATACCCAATAGATGCGGCCAGTGCCTTGAGTTCCTTGGGGTCGGTGGGCAATTGGCCCTCAGACCCCGGGACCACAGGGACCCCCGCCGCTTTCATGGCAGCCTTGGCACTGATTTTGTCGCCCATCAGGCGAATGGTTTCGGCTTTGGGGCCGATAAAAACAAAGCCGCTGTTTTCCACACGTTCAGCAAAGTCCGCATTTTCCGACAGAAATCCGTACCCGGGGTGAATGGCTTCAGCACCGGTGACTTCCGCTGCTGCAATGATGGCCGGAATATTGAGATAACTGAGTTGGGAGGATGCGGGACCAATACAGACCGATTCATCGGCCAATACCACTGCTTTGGCATCGGCATCGGCTTCCGAATGAACAGCAACGGTTTTGATGCCCAATTCGCGACAGGCCCGCAATATACGCAGGGCAATCTCACCGCGATTGGCGATCAGAATCTTTTCAAACATGGGGATCTTCCTTTCAGGCCGTGGCGATGACGAAGAGAGGCTGTCCGTATTCGATGGGTTGTCCGTTTTCCACCAGAATATGCTTGACGAAGCCCGTGACATCTGACTCGATTTCATTCAGCAATTTCATGGCTTCGATGATGCACAGGGTTTGTCCTTCGTTGATGCTCTGCCCGATTTCGGCAAATACCGGTGCCCCTGGGGAAGGTGAGCGGTAAAAGGTTCCGACCATGGGGGATTTCACCACATGGCCTTCGCTCTCGGGAGTAGCCGCGACAACGGGAGCGAGTACGGTTTCGATCGGGGTGTGGGGGCTGTCTCTTATAC
>NZ_JPOQ01000030.1 GCF_000735045.1 Ferrovum myxofaciens | reverse complement strand
ATCGTGACCGAAGATTCCGGAAACCCGCCAAATCGGTCACGATAAATCAGAACAGGCGGTCACGATAACCAGAATGACCGGTCACGATAAATCAGAATGACCGGTCACGTTGGTCCAGAATACCCAGGGGCAACTCCGCTGCTGCCTTCAGCCAGACAGCAGCAGGCAGGCTCGGCGCGTCGCTGTAGTCGATCTGCTCATCCGGCATCGAAGCCACAGCATCTAGCCGGGCCTTCTGCTCGGCGCTCAAGACGGGCGGCTTTTTCAGGTCAAGAGTTCGCTTCACGATATTGCTTTCTTTCGTCGGCATTGGCTTTCCTCGCAGAGAGAAGACGGATGGCGTCCTCGTGTCGAACGGTGTAGACCACATACAGGACAGCCGAGTAAGCAAGCCCAATCGTGGCCCATCGATCTTCCCCGTAGTCCTCGCGTCCGTCGTAGGCCTCAATCCGCCCAGCGTCGTAAAAAACAAGCCCGGCATCCTCGAAGGAAACGCCGTGCTTTTCCATGTTTCGTGCCGCTTTGTCGGCGTCCCATTCAAGTTCCATCGCGGCTTTATTGTAGTCTCGTTTTGTAGTTACATCAAGCTAAGCAACTCATGCCTTGGGCGTTTTGCTTTTCGGGGCCGTGGCGCTCGCCGGCCGCTCGCCCTGCGCTGCGATCTGACCGCGCAGGATCGCGGCTTCCTCGCCGGCGGCCTTGGCATCCTTGCGGGCCTGCTCCACCTGGCCGGCCAGGTCCTCGGCGCGGGCCTGCGCGGTCTGGATCGTCACGCGGGCGTCGGCCAGGGCCTCGGCCTGCTGCTCGGCGCGTTCCTGCGCCCGCTGCAACTGCGCGGCGGTGCGCTCTGCTTCCTTCTTGGCGTCCACCAGCCGGCCTTCCAGGTCGGCTTTCTGCGCGGTCAGCACGGCCGCCTGCTGCTCGGCCTCGATGCGCCCTTGGCGCTCTTTCGCCAGCTCGGCGCGGATCGCGGCCAGGTCGGCTTCCAGCCGGGGCATGGCCTCAAGGCGAAGGGTGGCCTTCGCCAGCTCGGTGCGGGCCGCCTCGGCGGCCTGGCGCTCGTGCACGGCTTCTTCCTTCGCACCAATCAGGTCGGCGGCCAGTTGCCCGGCCTTGCCCTCGGCGGCGGCCTTCTCGGCCGCCAGGGCGTCCAGGGCTTCGCCTTGCTCGGTGATGGTGTCGGCCTGGCGCTCGTTCTCCGCGGCAAGGTCGGCGGCGGTCTGCTGCTGCTCGGCCAGTTCGGCTTCGAGCGGGGCGCGGGTGGCCGACAGCTCGGCGGCCATGAAGTCCAGGACCGCGCGCTGCAAGGCCGGGGGTAAGACCAGCTCGGCAGCGGCCTGGCGTTCCTGGCCGGCCTTCCACTGCTGCAACAGCTTGGCGATGGTGCCCATGCTGCCCTGCCCCAGCCGCTCGCGCACGGCGCGCAGCGTGGGTTTGCTGCCTTCGGCCTTGATGGCGTCGGCGACCGCGTGGACCTGCTCGGGGGTGATGGTGGCTTCGCGTCCCATGCTGCGGCTCCTTTCCGATATGATACGGTACGATATGATTGATATGATACGCTACGATATGGAAAAGCGCAAGCCCGGCAGCACGGACGCGGGACGGCCTGCCAGCCGCGGCCAGGTCGGCGCGCACGGTCGAGCGCCAGGACGCGCCACAAAGCCCGTAGAGGCCAAGCGAGCGGTCGGGTAAGGGGTTGTGCCGGGTCGAGGCGGAAAATGCGCTGACGGCCTTCTATGGCCTCCGGCGGGACCGTCCGGGATCACGGTCGCGGCACCGTTCGGCGATTCGCTCGGGGCAGCGCGTGTACACGCGCGCAAATCTGGAATCTGAGCGTTTGCACGTGGACAACTTGGCCGCGCGGCCAAGTGGCCGCCCTGCCCTTCTTCTTGGCGTCAACCCTGCGGACGTCCGTGTACCGCTGCCGCTCGATCATGGCGACACCGGCGGCGGACCACCCCCTTGCAAGCCCGCTTTTCAAAACCCTTGGGCCTGCGGCGCGGTCACTCCAAGGTGAAGGCGGTGGCGTCCCGGCCGGGGGCCTGGTCGCCCCCCTCTGGGGGGCACGATATGCAGGGAGGGGGAGCCGCGAAGCGGGGGAACCCCGCAGGGGTGCCCCGGCCCTTGGGCCGCTTGGTGGCAGCGTTATCCACAGAGGTAGCGGCGCGGATCGCGTTAAAGATTTTTAAAGTTAAGAATCGCGCGCGCGCGTTACGGTTTTGCAAACCCGCGCCGTTGCTGGGTTCGCGGGGTGGTTCGGTGGGTGAAAACACGTGTCCCCGGTGGGTGAAAACACGTGTCCATCCACAGGAAAAGGTGGGTGAAAACACGTGTCCATCCACAGGCGCACCTATTGCCGCGTGCGGAGCGGCGGGCCTGCGGTGGGTGAAAACACGATAGCCCGGCGGCGGTGGGTGAAAACACGATAGGAAGCGTGTACACGCTTCCTATGTGGTGTCTCATGGCCGCCCGGCGATGCTGGCCAGCAGTCTTTTAGCGTCCCTGGTGTGGAACGTCACGCTGTCGTCGTCGTTGAGAACAAGACGGTACTCGGGCAGGCTGTTGTCGGCCTCGATGGCGCGCACGGCCCGCCGGAATTCTTTGAGGGTCGATTTGCTGCCGGCCTTGGCTTGCAGCAGCTCAAGACCGATCTTCCATTGCGCCTGGTGGCCGCAGTGCTTGCGGGCCAGCTCGTAGAGCCGTCGCGCCAGGGGCTTGCGCAGCCGGAAATAGTCCGGGTGAATCGTTAGAACTTCATACGCCTGGACGGCGTTGTAAAGCCACTCGGACAAAGTGACCTCGACGGCGATCATGCGCTCGTCGGTCTGCGATTTCTCGATGATCTTCCAACGGTCGATGATGCCGAAGCCCTCCCGGACTCGCTGCCCGCCGGTTCTGATGTCGGTCGTAATCGACGTGCCGCGCAACCGCTCGAATGTCTCATGCAGCAGCTTGTACCCGCGCCCGCTGGTGTCACGGTTTGTCGCCACCAGAAGGTCATAGACCGTGAAACGGACCGTCCGATTCTTCGCGTCGTCGCGGCCCCGGTTCAGCCCCTCGGTCATCTGCGAAACCACGTAAATCAGAATGTCCTTGTCGTGTTGTGTGGCCCTGCCAAGCACGGACGGCGTAACCTTCACGGCCCTGTTGCCGTCGCGGCTCGACCACTCCCAGATGCTCAAGTCTGGCTTGGTCGCTAGAGTGAAGATCGGCGCTTCCATGCTCGCGCCGTCATCCTTCAAGGCATAGTCGAACATGTCGGCCAGGAAGAAATCCCGGTTCGGGTGGCGGACCTTGACCAGCCCGCCCTGGGCCTGCGGGCTGCTGTCGGCCGCCGACGCAGCCGCGCGGGCCTCGGCGCGCTGCCGCGCCTTGAGGACATGCATTTGGTCCTCGATAGCCGCATCCAGTCCGGCACGCTGTGCCTGCAATGCGGCAAGGCGTTCGCGCACTGCGCGGACTTCCGGGCTATCAAGGTTGTCCGGCTTGGCGACGCGCGCCAGCTCCCGATTGGCCGCCACGATCTGTTCAGACAGCACGCGGTGAGCGTCACGCAAGGAATCCAAGCTGTCGAGCGGGACATTCTCGGCGGGCATATCCCAGCTTTCGATCACGTCCTGCTCGCTCAAGGCATCGTCCTCGAATGCGCCCAAGTCCTCGGGGGCGGCACCATCCAGCGGCAATTCGCCTTGCGTCGCTTTCTCTCCGCTGTTCCGCGCTCGCACGGCTTGGCCGAGCCGGGCCAGCGACGAGGCCAGGGCCTCGTCCATCTGCACGGGACCGCTGCTGCCTTTCTTTTTGGTGTCACCCATAAACTCCACCATAGCCGCTCGCTTGCCGGTAGTTAGCGGCTAGCTGCCTGTTTCTTGTAGAGTTCCAGGGCACGTTCCAGGACCTCGACAAGCAGCAATCCGTCGCGCTGCGCAAGCGCCCGTAACTCGGCATCCCATTCGGGTCTGACGCGGGTTGCGAATTGCAGGGTTCGATTGGTGCGGCGCGCAGAGCGCCCGTCCATGCGCGGGATCGGCACAGAGCCGGCCGGCGACACGTGGACGGCCGGGACCGCCTCCGGGGCGTGAAGGTTGGTGCTCGCCTCTTCCATCGGCGGCGGTACGCCGAGGGTATTTCTCTTCAATTTGGATACGTTAGCCATTGTTCGTCACTCGGTCGATGAGGGATTGAATCAGGATGTCGGCCCGCTCGTTGAGGGCCACGTAACGGGTTTCGGTAATCGCGTGCCCGGCGTTCTGCGCCTGCCGATAGGCCGGCCGCTCAAGCAAGCAACCGTCCAGGACGGCATAGCCCGCTTCCGCCAGGTAGGCGCGCGTCTCAGCCTCTTCTGCCGGCGTGCCGATGCGGTTCAGGGCGAACGCCAAGCGTCCGGCCGGTATGCCGGCCTTGACCAAGGCGTGAAACTCCCGCACAGCGGGCCGCAGATCGTCCAGCGATGCGCCTGTGGGCTGCACAACCAGATTGGCGGCTCGGGCGATTTCAAGCGTCGCCTGGCTGGTTCTCGCCGGGCCGTCCAGGATGAGGATGTCGAAACCGTTGGCGATGCCGAGGGCCTGCGCGGCCGTGGCGAACGCCTCGACGGACACAACCGGCTCGATACTGGCATTGAGCCGTTGTCGGTGCCAATCAACGGACGTGCCTTGCTGGGTGTCCAGGTCGGCCACCTTGACGCGCAGCCCGCCGGCGGCGGCCTCGCGCGCCAAGGCGCGGGAAAGAGTGCTCTTCCCTACCCCGCCTTTCTGCGAAACGAATGCGACGACTGCCGCCATAAGAACCTCCTGCTAATTGGTAGGTAGCTGCTATCTTACATTAAACGAAAGCGGACAGCAAGCTGCGGGCTTGCGGCTAGCTTGCGGCTAGTTTTTAATGATCTGTCGAACAGCCGTTGAAATTTCGCGGTTTGCCCCAATGGTGCCTAGGATCGAGGGATTGCCCCTCGCCCCACAAAAATAAGGATCCGGAATGGCGCAGAGTAAGGATTTCGCAGTCGGCACCATCGTCAAGCTGAAGTCGGGCGGCCCCGATATGACGGTTAAATACGCTAAGGATGGCTCCGTGACCGCGCAGTGGTTCGCGGGCAAGAAATTGGAGCAGGGCGCATTCCCGGCCAGCTCGCTGGAAGAGGTGACGCCCGCGCCGAAGGCTGAAGGATGACGCCCGACACAGTGGCCGCTTGGATGCTCGCCAAGGTCGAGCGTGAAGGCTGCATCTATCAAGATGACGTGGTGGACTACCTCGTCAAAGCCAAGCGGGAAGATTTGCTGACCGAGAATGCGGACGGGAATCAGGTTGTCGGCAAAACGGTTCTAGCCGCCTTCCTCAAACTGACTGCAACCACGGTCGTGTGGGTCAAGCCTGAACGGTATTGGCGCTGGCGCGTTGCAGAGGATGAACCCGGCAGAGAAGCGCGTGGCTAATTGCCGCGACTCTTCGCCTCGAACCTCGCTATGTGACTTTCCAGTGACTGCGCGGAGGTCGCTTTCGAGCGTTCAATGCGCGACGACAACGTGCCCCATGATTCGTATTGTGGCGGGAAAAGTTTCTCCAATTCAAACCGCACAATACAAGCCTCTGCAAGCACCAAGCTGTCAGTGGCAAGTTTCATAATCATGTTGAATATATTCACGGGCAACTGTCCTTCGCGCCCCCACCAGTCATGAACGAATTTTTCCAGCGCATGAAGGGAGTCATAAAACGCAATCAGCGCCGTCGCGTCGTCGCCCGACAAATCACGGAACTGCGGCGCATTTGGATACAGAACCGGCATGTACGGGATGAAGTCCTCTTGTAAATCGTTCGGCTTGATTTCGTTCCCAACCGATGCGGTCGTGAAATTTGGGATGGCGCGCGAATGAATGTAGAGAACCCTCTCGATGATCCGGTTCAACTCGGGAGCAAGATACCTACGCGCCTCGGCCTCGCGCCTAGCTTTGTCCTCCGCAAGAGAGCGGCGACTGTTCAGCTCCGTCACCCACGCCCCCAACAGTGATGCGCCCGCGCCGAATAATGCGCCGGCGAGTGTCGGGATATTGGCACACAAAGACCCAACGCCAACAATGAAAAGCAGGACGGACAACCCCAGGTGTGGGTTCTTACGTACCAAGGCGATTGCCGCGAATGCCTTTGTCATGTCATCGCCATCCGCTTCGATTGTCGAGGCCGCGCACGCCGTTGACGTGGATCACTCATCATCGTCGCCGCCTTCTTCTTTGATTGCAACATCTTCCAATGTCTGCCCTTGTCGATCTAACAGCTCCCACAGATCGCAATAGAAAAAGTGGTCGATGGTTTTTATATATTGCGAAAGCAATGCATCCTCAACCATGTTTGGACGAATGTCGCAGTAATAAACGCCATCCAATGGATTCAGCTTGACCGTATACGCCTTGAAATGCCCAGGCAGGAACGTGGCGCTTACACCATATTCATCTTCACGTCTCGTTTTTTTGCGCTGCACATCATTCAAAAATATTGCGATATGCGGAAGCGCCGTGTCCGTAAGTCGGTTATAAAGAAATTTATCCATAAAAACCTTGTCAATTCGGTCTTTGCTGGAAGTCTTGACGGAACCAATTATTTTCAGCTCGCCATCTTTGCTCAATAACAGGTCATGCTGATAACTTGATTTGAAAAGCTCGGTTCCATCCAAGTCCCTGACTGGAACTTGCATTGTTCCTGAGACGCAATCGACATCAAGCGAAACGATCAGCAGCCGGATAAGTCGCTCGAATAAATCACCATTCACCTTTCTGGCTTGGTTCGATCTCCCGGCGGGCAGTCCATCAAGCGCAGCTCCAACAGATTGTTGAAGCGTGTAGATCGTGCGAATAAGATTCGCGCGCAGATCGTCGGATGGTCGTTGACCATCCCGCAACTGTTCAAGCGTTGCACGGAATTGTTGTGCGGCTTGTGCAAAGTCTTCCGCGCCATACATCAGCCTTGAATTTAGCGGACGCGTAATATTAAAACTACCTTCTTGCTTATACTGGAAAAACTGGTAGTGACTTTCGTTTTGCGAAACGATGCGCGCCTGCAATCCAGTCTCTACGTATTCCAAGTAACGAGCGCAAAACTCAATGTAATGTTCAACGTCATGAAATCGCTCTTTGTCCGTCGCATGGTTAATCAAATCGGAAAGACTCATCGGATAGACTCCCTTCGCTCTGCTGTTTTTCGATCATGTGCTATCCACTCGTCCTTCGTCATGCATCGAACGCGCCCAAGCCTTTGTATCGCCCAGTGGTTGTACTGAGGATCAAGGTCGCAAGCCATCCACTGTCGGTTAAGCTGCTCCGCCACAACCGCCGTCGTTCCAGATCCGGAAAATGGGTCAATCACCAAATCGCCCTCATTTGAGGATGCCAAAACAAACTTGCGTACCAGTTCTTCCGGCTTTTGCGTAGGGTGTGGCGTTTTCTCACCCATGCCATTGCAGGTGGTCGGAATATCAAAAACATCCTTTGGCTTCGCACCTTTAGGATTTGGCGTCCAGTTGTCACGCTGCTTGTTTGCGCCTTTCCCATAAGCGCTAGATTCTGCTTGTGGATGGGATGGATATTTAAGCGTATGCGCCCCATACGGAGTGCGAACATCGTCAATATTTAGCCTAGCGGCATCAGATTTTCTAAAGTGGATTATGCTCTCGTGTGAGCGCCCCCAATCACCCCCTAAGTTGGCCTTGTTTTTGTAATGCCAAATCAGCCAACGGCAATGCTTAAAGTATTTCGATGCGGGGTGTTTCAGGTCTGCAAGAATTTCCGAAAACCCGCACACGTACAATGACCCTGTAGGCTTCAAAACGCGAGAAGCTTGCTTGATCCATTTGATCGACCATTCAATGTATTCTTCTTGGCTCTCGAAATTATCCCAATTGGCCTTTTTGATGTTGTAAGGTGGATCAGCAAAAACAAGGTCAACGCTGGCGTTATTAAGTGACTCAAGCCAGTCGAGTGAATTGCCTTGAAACAAGCGGCCACCGGGCTTCTCGTATTGCAATTGAAAACCTTTCGTTAGCGGATCAAAATCCCTTTGTTTTCCAGTAGAGCACGTCTCAATTGACCCAACTGTTAAGCCAGGTCCAGCATCTGCGCTATGTGGAACTGTTTCCAGTGTTCTTTCCATGACGCCACCTCCACTCATCATTGCCATAACATTATTGCCTTGGCGCTACTACGCCAACGCGCTTGTAAAGAGTAGTGCGCGACACACCATAACGGCGGGCAACTTCAGCCACCTTAATATCTGGGTCCCGCAAAAGCGCCTTGATCTCGCGCACCTGCTTGTCGTCCAGCTTTGGCTTACGGCCACCGGAGCGGCCACGTGCACGGGCGGCGGCTAGACCAGCCTGTGTGCGCTCGCGGATCAAGTTCCGCTCGAACTCCGACAGGGCGGCGAACACATGGAAAACCAGCCTGCCCGCTGCGCTGCCTGTCTCGATCTTCTCGCTCAGGCTCTCAAAGCCGATGCCCCGCTCTTCCAGCTCGGCCACGATCTGCACCAAATCCGGCAGGCTGCGCCCGAGTCGATCCAGCCGCCACACGACAAGGGTATCCCCAGCCCGCAGTGCCTTGCGGCACTGCTCAAGCTCCGGTCGGGCGGTCGATTTCCCGCTAGCCACTTCCTCGTAGATGGCGGTGCAACCGGCTTTCGTCAGCGCATCCCGCTGCAACTCAAGGTGCTGGTCATCCGTCGAAACGCGGGCATAGCCGATGCGTTGTTTCATGGACAGTACCCAAACATAGAAAAAGTGACGGCAATCTTAACGGTTTTGGCGCGTCCTGGATAGGTCAAACCGGCGATCATGCAGACCGTTCAGAAAACCACCGTTTCCTGGACACAGCTCGCGCTTACGGATCGACTTGTTGCAGTACGTATGTATGACGTACAATATCGGACATGTGTACGTACATAACTGAAAGAGGTACGGTATGGCAGCAAAATCGGAACGCTTTGAGCTTCGGATCGACGAAGAGCAACTTGCGCGGGTTGATGAGTGGGCGAGCGAGCAACCGGACCAGCCAACGCGAGCGGAAGCTGTGCGCAGGCTAGTCAACCTGGGCCTGTCGGCTGGTTCGAGCCGCGCCGTGCACTTCAGCGACGGGGAAAAGATGCTCATATTGATGATGGGCGACCTATTCAAAGCACTGAAGATCAAGGACCCGGAGTCGAACCCCGACTTCCTGGCTCAAGTCATCTACGGAGGCCACTACTGGGCACCGAAATGGGATATGCAAGGGGTCTTCCACGACCACGTAGACAACCCGCGAGACGTGTCCTATGTCGTTGACGTTCTCGACATGTGGTCCTTCATCGAGGAGGCCTACGAACGACTTAATTCTGAGCAGAAAGCGGCCATCGCGGCCGAGGTGGACGAGTGGGCCACCGATGTGAAATTCCACGGGTTTGATGGCAATAACGAATGCGGCCAGATGAGCATCGCCGGCTTCCTGGTCAACAAGATGGGTCGGTTCAGCCGATTCAAAGGACGCGATTTGAACTCGCACTGCCAGACCGAGGGACGCTATCGCCGCATGATTACGGCCTTCGAGCCAATGCGCGCGAGCTTGGTCGGCGGCGGCCTCAACGTGCAGCAGCTTGTTACCTTGCTGAAGCGGTAATCCGCGGCTATCGCTCCTGCCCGCCGCGGCCCTTGTCCGGGACTTGGTTGCGTTC
The DNA here is from genome assembly GCF_000735045.1 of Ferrovum myxofaciens. Classification (GTDB taxonomy): domain Bacteria; phylum Pseudomonadota; class Gammaproteobacteria; order Burkholderiales; family Ferrovaceae; genus Ferrovum; species Ferrovum myxofaciens. Next base: position 4,973 of record NZ_JPOQ01000030.1, on the reverse strand, counting down.
CTGGGCACGCTCCCTGGGGTGGGGCTTGGCAACGTCGCGGGCGGCTTCCAGGACCTTCCTGCGAGCTTCCAGTGCCGGATCGGCCAGGCGCACGTCCAGACGCTTTTCAACCGTGACGCGGATGGCCTCATCCTTGAATTGCTCGCTGCCGGTCAGTGTGAGGGTCTGGCCGAACTTCTGCCGCGCCAGGGCCAGCCCGGCGGCCAGGGCCTCGCGGTCGGTGGCGCCGGCGGCGCTGAACGTGATGCGCCGCCCCGAGTCGGTGAACACGTGCCGTTCCTTGGCCTGGTAATGCACGTCGCCCGTGCGGCGATCCACCTGGTAGCCCAGCTGGTCGAGCATCGCCAGGCGGCGCGGCGATAGCGGCTCCTGCCGGCCGGCCGGGGCCTCGATGGTGATGCCGTCCTTCTTGGCGTTCTCCTGCTCGGCCTTTTCCAGCTCCTTCGCGCGGCGTCGGTCGGCGTAGGCCCAGCCGCGCAGCTGGCTGATGGCGGCCTGGTCGCCTTCCTGGGCGCGGTCGCCCGTCCACTCGCGGAAATTCTGCGGCCGGTCGGCCCGCTCGGCCTTCCTCTTGTCGTCCAGCTCGGCGCGCAGCTGCTCGCGCGCCTGCAGGGCCTCCATCGCGGCCACGCTGTACAGCGCCTTGCGCATCGGCGCGGGCATGTCGGTTCGCCGGATTTGCTCGCGCCGCGCCTTGTGGTGCGCGGCCAGGTCGGTGAAGCGCGCTCGGTCGCCGGTGCGCAAGGCCGCGCGGCTCTGCTGCCGGGCCTTGGTCTGCTCGGACAGCCATTCGTCGTACTGCTGCCGCAGGCGCGCTCTAGCCTGCGCGCGTTCCTCCCGCGCCTGGTCGCGCCGGCTCGGATCGCGCGCCGGTTCTCGGTGCTTGTCGTAGCTGCGGGCCGGCTGCTCGATCTGAATGGCACGGATCGGCGGCTGGTACTCGCCCAGCCGCTTGACCAGCTTGCCACGGCCCAGCCCCTCGTGCATGTCGCTCGCCTTGATCGGCGTGCGCTCCGGGTGGGTCTTGTCGTAGATCGCCAGGCCCTGGCCCTTCTCGCGCAGCTCAAGCCCATGCTTGGCAAGCTCGCCGTGCAGGTCCTGCCAGCTGGTGCGCGGGTCTTTCAGCAGCGCCGCGACGGCCTGGCGCGGCTCGCCTCGCGCATAGCTGAACAGGCTTTCCTGACCGCCGACTTCCTCCATGTCGCGCGCCTTGGTCGGGCGCTTCTCCTGCATCCGGGTTTCCTTGCTCGCCCGAACGATGGCCTTCTGGCCGTCGCGGTCGATGACCGCATACTGGCCCTTGTCGTGCTCCCAGCCCTGGGCGAGTTCGACCTCGCGGCAAACACGGTCGAGCTTGTAGAAGTCGCGCGACGGATAGACGGCCTTGTACGTCTCGGGATTCACCCGGTTGATGAGCATGTGCAAGTGGTCGTTTCCGGTGTCGCGGTGGACCGCGAAAACGTACTGGTGCCCCTCCATCCCTACGGCCTTCATCGAGGCATGGCCGGCCTCGAACATCTGCGCATCGCTCGGCCGCTCGCCCGGCCGCCAGGACAGCAGCGTGTGATAAACCGGGTCTTTCGCCCGGCTGCACATGTCTGATACCGCCTTCATTTCCGCGTACGCCGTGCGCACGGAAAGGCAGTTCGTGAACATCGTAGGCCGCGACGGATCGCGCCCATGTTCGGCCTCATCCTTGACCTTGGCGTGTTCCTCTTCCTGTCCTTCCAAGCGAAGCACGCCCACGCGCCCAAGGGTGGGTGCTTGGCTCAAGGTGCGCGCCTTGGACGGCGGCGGACCATCGGCGGACAGCTCGGCATCGTAGGCCGCACGCAGGGTGGCGTCGCGGCTCGGGTGCGATAGCGCCGCCTCGTCGTCGTAGCGGCCGGCCAGCTCGATGTCGCGCGCCAGCTCGGCGGCGGTGCGGTCGATGTCGCCCGCCTCGCGGTCTAGCTCGGCCTCGCGCTCGGGCGAGTGCCGGCTGACGTATTCGACGGCCTGCCGCCAGCTGCTATTACCGTCGCCACGGTGCGGCACGACCTTGGGGATCACGTCGCAATCCTCGCCACGGCCTTCTTGATCTCGATGAGGATGGCGGCGTGCTCGTAGGAGTTCGCGCCGCCGCCCTCAAGGAACAGGTGTTTCTGCAGGCCGCCGAGCCGGCGCAGCTCGTTGATGACCTGACTATCGACGGTGTTGCGTGTCTTGCGTCCGAGCGCGCAGGCGCGCAGGAACTCGGACACGGTTGCGCCCGCGTCGCGCGCCTTCTCCCTGATGGCGTCCGCCTCTTCTGGCGTGACGCGCACGGCAAGCGCCAGGGTGCGCTTGCGGCTGTCGCTGTTGCTCATCTGCGGCGGTCCTCTGTTCGGATTTCACTTGGGGCCGAAGGCCAGGCGCTGCCGGTGGCAGCGCGGGGTTGGGGTCTCGGGGCGAAGCCCTGAGCAGGGAGGGAAGGCCAGCATAACGAGTGCAACGAGTGGCGCGGGCCGGTGGAATACTGTCGCGTCAGCGGCGGTATTACATCCCCTACCCTGTCCCATACTCAACTATCACAGGCAGTTCATACATGTTTACCACGTGCGGCGATTATTGACAAGGGCAAAACCGGGGCATAAAGTTGCACTCGGTGCCGTAAGGTCGGCATCACGTCAATCATGAGGACAAACATAATGGCAGGAAAACAAAAGACATTCACAATGAAAGCACGTGACGATGTGGCATCGATCATCGCCAGTCTCCCGGAGAAGCCGAAGGCGGACAAGGGACTGGCTGCGAAAGACATCATCACATCGCTGAAGGCCGAGATTAGAACCGCGCAAGAGAAGGGCTACACGATTGAAGAAATCGTGCAGTCGTTCAAACAAGGCGGCGTGGACATCGGACTAACGACGCTCAAGGCCGCTATGCGGCAATCGACCAAGAAGCGACCAGAAAAGGCCGCGAAAAAGGTCGAGTATGAAGGCGGAAACAGTGCCGCGCCGCAAGCGCGGCGAACGGTCACGCCAGAGGAACGGCAGGTGCTGCGCGATGAGACGGAAACTACGCTGACACCAGCGGCAAGCAAGCGTGGTATGCGATGAAACGATTTGTGATGGTACTGACGGACAAGGGCGGCACCGGCAAGTCAACGATGACGCGGGCCATTGCGGACAGGTATGCGCGCGATGGCATCAAGGCGCTTCTGGTCGATGGAGATGGCGAAGTGGGTCAGCTTTACCAGCACTATTGCAAGCTGGATGAGGACGGCAATCCGGCCACGCAAAATGCCGGTGATGGCGTCATGACGATGCGCGTCACGGGCGAGGAAAAAGAGCGCGACAAGCTGCTGGCGATGCTGGACTATGACCTGCCGGTGGTCCTGGTCGATATGCCGGCGGCGTCGATCACGGCGCTGGCGAAATTCGACGCCGAAGTAGGCTTCTTCGATGAGCTGCAGCGGTCGGGCTACAGGCCGACGATGGTCAATGTTCTGTCGCCCTTCCAGTCGAGCACGCGCACGGTGCAGCAAATGGTCGATCTGGCGGGCAAGAGCGCCGATTACGTCGCGGTCGTGAATCGCTGGTTCGGCGACGATGAGGATTTCTACATGTGGTTCGGTGACGGCAACGGCAACCCGCCCAGCCGGGGCCGCGCCATGCTGCCGGACTACGGCGGCGAGGAAATCGACCTGCCGAAGCTGCAGGCCGGCGTCATGGTCGCCATTGATGACCGCATGATGCGCTTCGCCGATGCGGCGGCCGATGGTTCGCCGTTGTCGCGGGCGCAGCGGTCGCGCCTCATCCGGTGGATGAAGGATACCGATGCGCAGCTGGATAAGGTCGCGGACAAGATCGGCCTGGGAGCGGGGAAATGAGCAAGCAGGCATTCGACAAACTCATGGGCCAACTGCCCGACGAGGACAAGAAAGCGATCTATGCGGCGGCGGCGGCCTACGGCCTCGATTTCGAATCGCCCGAGTGGATTCCGTTCGCCATCAGCCAGCACGGCCTGCTGGCAATCCAGCACGCCATCGAGGATCTGGGCGCGGCGGTCAAGGAAGGGTCGGATCACGCAATCCGCCAGGCCATGAAGGCCATCCATGCCGCCAAGGATGCGGAGCTGTCCGAGGTCGAGAAGGCGGCGGCCGAGATCGGCGCGGGGCTGCGGAAAACGGCGGCGGACGGTCGGCAAAGCCTGGAAGCGCAAGCGGTGAAGATGACCGCGCAGCTGACGGAACAGCTCACGCGCACGCTTCAAGCCACGGCGGCGGACATCATCGCGCGCCAGGTCGATCCGTTGAACAGGGCGCAGCAGTCGTTGACGCGGACGGTCGAGGCGGCCAACGCCCGCATGGCCGCCGCTGGCCGGTGGTTTGGCGCAAAGGCCGTGGTCCTGGCTCTGGCCCTGACCTTGATCGTCGGCCTGGCCGCGTGGGGCTTGGTCGGCTGGGAACGGCACGAGGTCAGCGGCCTGCTGGCCCAGCAGGTGCAGCTACAGGCCACCATCGCGCAGGAGCAGGCCACTGTGGCCGCACTGGACAAGCGCGGCGGCCGCGTGCGGTGGTCGACGTGCGACGGGCGACTGTGCTTCGAGGTCAGCGGCAACCAAGGCCAGGACAGCAGCGGCAATCCGACCCCGCTCGGTGGCTGGACCACCAATGGCGGCAAAGTCGCGCTGGTGATTCCGAGGGGGTATTGATCGGCCCGGTGCCCGTCAAGCCCCGTCGTTCATTTCGCGTGCGCCTTGTGCGCGTCAACGTAGGAGCGCAACACGGCATTGATACGGGACTGATACCGCTTGCCCGTGTGCTTGAAAAATTCCAGCACTTCAGCATCAATGCGCAGCGTGATTTGCTGCTTGATGTGGGGCTGCGTATTCTGGTGAAGATGACCGGTGATTCTGGTTATCGTGACCGATGGTTAGGTCATGGGGTTACGCGCTTATATTGTACTGTGATCGGTCACGATGACTCGATATTTTCCTCCTTTTTCATG
>NZ_JPOQ01000029.1 GCF_000735045.1 Ferrovum myxofaciens | reverse complement strand
CTGAAGGGCCGCATCGAAAAAGGGATTGCCGAATGGAACGAACACCCGGTTGTCTTCCGGTGGAGTAACTTCGATCTGGGCTTGGAATGATATGTAAGTTGTTTGATGTTATGTTGTACTAGTGCGCCGATCACCGACATCTTTTCTTCAGGAACAGGAGCAGCAGGATCAGGAACAGGAGCAGCAACAGCATCATATGCAATGACCGGCCTATCAGTTGGGCATTCTTATACGGTCGACGGTGTAACGATTACTGCTGAGACGACGCTGACGGCTACGCAAGTTGCTGCGGATTTGGCAGGAGGTCTGACTACGAACGCTGATAATTACGTTATTTCGGGATCTTACGCACTTCCGACTGGCTGGACGACTGTTGCCGCTAGCGCTGCATCGGGTACGCTGACTCTGACAAGCGCGACCATTGACGGGAGTGGCGCTACCAATCCAGGTGCCACCACCAATGCGGCATCGACTGCGACCGGTGCTACAGCGGGGGTGACGGTTGCTGCTGGAACGGACAATGCCCACATCAACCTGAACCTGACGGGGGCTGCAACTGGAGCAACCGACAGTATCACCGTCGGAAATGGCAACAACTACATCGTTGACGGAAGTACTGCAGGTACGGTGAATGTGACAGTAGGTACAGGTTCCAACCTGATCGCCCTGGGTGGACCAAACACCGATACCACTGGTGTTTACAACGTGACCTTGGGTACACATACTGCTACTACCGGAATTGATTCAATTTCGATTGGTAGCCAGATTGTTTCAGCTTCAACTTGGGTGCCGACAGCAGCAAATCTGGTTGTTACAGGTGCGGTTACCGGTGATGCGATTACCTTTGCAAACGATGTGGCAAACTCATTGACCGTTGCTACAACTGCAACAACCGCAGGAAGCACAGTGGCTGCCACGGTTGCTGCGTTGGTTACTGCGGCTGATGCGACAGTACATCAAGTGAATTACTCTGTGTTCGGGGGTAATACCTATGTTGCGGAGTCAGGGGTAGCAGGAACACCTATTGCAGCAAATTCTCAACTTACGGTGATTGAACTGGTCGGATCACACACCTTTACTGGTGCAGCACATGGCGTTGTCCACATAGCCTAATCTCCCTAAAAAGAGATGCCCACAACTCACCGTGGATTGAAGTAAACTCTAAGCCCCACTGCTCAAAAGGCGGTGGGGTTTTTTTCGACTTATAGCAGTCAAGACTGAGAGTTCAATATGGCAAAGATTACGATAGACAATACCGAATATGAATTCGATTCACTTTCAGATGAAGCCAAGGCACAATTATCCAGTCTGCAATTTGTGGGTACGGAAATGGAGCGATTGAAAGCGCAGATAGCGGTATTTCAGACAGCAAGGATGGCATATAGCAGGGCGTTGAAGGAAGCGTTGCCGACCATTCAGGGGGAAACGATTCAGTTTAATTGAGTGAAGTGGTAGGTACGCGGTCACTGAGCGGCGTTGTATTCAGGGAGGAATTGGTTGAAGGGAAGATTGTGGGATACTGACCAAGCGTCATGTGGTGTATCAGGCAGCCAAGGAAAAGAACCCACAACGCTGGTCAGGGGCTATCCGTAACTGGGAGCCTGTAGGGGTTGTCCAACTGAACCCGGAACGACCAGTTCGGTTGGCAGCTTAAGATGGTTGAGGCGACAGAATCCCTGAATGACGCCGATTGACCAGATACTTGGTCATGAAGAAAGCCAGATGATAACTTATAATCAATGGTCTCCACCACGCCAACACTGTGTTAACGTTGTAGAATTTTCCAATGACATGAGGCTGCGCAAGCCGCCAAACAATTCGATTTTGGAATCACAGTTTTAACAAAGGGGGAATCCAACTTGACACAACCATCGCTTGACACGAGTCGTCTCAATGTACTGATTCAACTCGGCCAAGGGGACAGCGCCCAACCTCTACCGTCCTGTGAGTTAGTTCAGCTTCGGCACTTTCAATCGCTCCGTAAGCAGATTAAAAACCACCTTGACTCCCCTCTGCTAACAGCTGGATCGTCCAATCAGCGCGAGTACCCATACGGCAGCGGTTGGACTCAGTTTATTGACGGTTCCCGCGGTGCAGGTAAGTCGACCTTCTTGAGTTCAGTCATGCTTGTTCTTAAAGCTGACAGTGAACTCGGCGGACGAATGGCGTTCTTCAGTGTGATTGATCCAAGTCGGATTGAACGTAGCGAAATGCCGTTGCTTCTCATCCTACAGGCACTTCGTATGCAAGTCGATTCAAAACTCAAGACGAATTGCCATCTAGAAGATGACTCACTCTGTGAGGAATGGCGCCAAGCATTCCGCAGGGTCGCTGGCGGATTAAGTATTTTCGAAAAAGACTACCACCCACTCAACGATCTAGATCCAGAACTTTTCCTTGACTGGGGTTTGGAGCGCACGAGTGACAGTGTAAGACTGAGAGTGGGATTACATCGCCTCTTTGAATTGGCTTGCCGCATCCTTGGGGTACAAGTACTCCTTCTGGGTTTCGACGATGCAGACACGGACTCCACGTTTGCCGTCCCTCTGTTGGAATGCATCCGGAAGTACTTGGACACCCCGCGCGTGATGGTTCTGGTGACGGGAGACTTAGAACTCTACTCGCTACTCGTGCGGCAACACTTCGCCAAGACGGTTGCCGGTAAGCCCGAGGCGGCCCTTGATCTTCAGCGGAGTTCAAAAAACGGGGACCGGTCAGCACAATACCTGCGCATGATCGATCACTTGGAAGAGCAGTACCTGCTCAAACTTTTCCCAATCCGCCGACGCATGCAATTGCAGCCTCTGTGGAGCGTCATTCAGCGTGATGAATGCCAGGTGGCTCATCCCGATTGGGGCGTAAATCCCTTTTCCGTGAAGGAGGTGGTCGATACGATCGTAAAGCGAGGCCTGCGTATCAAGACAAAATCTGATGTGGCCCTGTATACCGAGTTTCTGCTCAAGCAGCCCCTGCGTACCGTGTTGCAAGTCATAGAGCGTTGCGCGGCTCACCTTGTTGGTGCTTTATCGCCCACAAACTCGAGTGATGAGGATTGGTCACGCGAGCTGACCCGCGAATTCAGTCGCGCTCTGCAGGCGCTTGCACTGACCGGTCTCTACAAGCTTTCGGTGGATACTGACGCCATTGCCGCTATGGAGTTGCCGGCTTTGATTCAAGCGGTTTTTGACCTGTCGCTACAAGACGGCGACATTGATACGGCGCCTTATCTGCGCCCTATGTCAGCGAATCAGGACATAAAAGCTTGTTTTGCTGCCCTAGCAGGAGAGGTGCCGAATTTCTGCGCACAGAAGCCGGGAACGGCTCTTCGATATCTTATGCGTGGCCCCGGCAGCGTCTCGCTCTACTCATTGGCACAGCCTCACCTAGATACAAACGCCTTATCCCGCTCACAGGATTCGGTTGCGCGGTTCACGTCCTATATGGGCGTTGGCCGCAGGGAAGACAGCCTCGACTGGGCTCGGCGCGCTACCGCCGTGATAGCTCAGCCTTTCACTGGTAACTCTGCACGCCGAGTTGTGGCGCCAGGCATTGTAGGATTGCGGAGGAGTACGAAAGACCGACCCAAGCAGGAATTGACAGCTAGCACCGTCGTACAAAAAGCGATAAAATTGCCGCATGGGGCTTTGCCCGTATTTGCGCTAGGTATGGTCCACGTTGTAAGTGAGACAAGCCCACGAACCTATGGATCCATCTACTCAATCCTTGGTCTTGTTGAAAAGCTACTTTCTCAGGCATCCAAGGATAACGAGATGGCACGCACGGCATTTGACCGTGTGTATCCTCCTTTGACTGTATCGGCTCCAAGTTGGTCACTTAAAGGCGGTGCCGAGATTGAGGTTGATGAGCCGGACGACGAAAATGGTGAATCACAGCTCAAGTCCAAGCGAGATGCCCTTTGGACGAAAGTTGATGAATGGCTAAAGAGTGTGGAAAGTCTGTCCAAACAAACTTTCCCCTCTGGAATTTTTCTGGGGAAGGTCTGGACTAGAATCTACTTCAGCCTGCATAACGCTGCTCAAGAGTTAAAGACCGCTAAGTTCGCCACGCTGATGGAGATTTTCGCGGTCTGCGTCCTTAATGCGTTCTTGGTTGAGGAAGCGGAACACCACATGCCAAGTGCCTTCGATGTATCTACAGATGCTGTACGAGTCGACAGAAACAACCCTCGAAATTCAGCCGCTTTCTTTGTTGAGAAGCTCGAAAAGTTGAAGCCAGAAAGAAGCATCTTTCCGTTTAGTTCCATCATGGCGACATGCCCCATACTTCTCGGGCTGTTGGACCAGCGTAAAGGTTACGCCAAAATACTAAAGTCATTGTTCCCAGATGACTTTAGAGAGAATCAGATTGAGGCGCTACTTTGCCCATCGGAGATATTTGATATCGTGGAAAACATCTCTGTGGCGGGTGGAAAAGTCGAAACAGGGACAGAAAGCACTGAAACAGAAAATGCTAAGGGTACACAGCAGAAGAAAAATGACCCTCGTACAAAACCGAAGGCCGATACAGGTACAGATGGTGCTGGACAAAGTAACGGATCATGAGTGCCCAAGCCGCCTCTATCGGCTCGCTCCTCTCCACTCTGTTGTTGTCTGACCACCGTATTCTGCGCCTGTCGTGGACAACACCCTTTGCGCAGGAATTGGGTTGGGATAATTTGCGGGAGCCAGCCTATCTCGCCTACCAGCCATGGGCCGCACGCTTCCCGGATCATGTGTTTGATTCGGCATGGCGTTTTTTAGTTGTGCGACAAAAATCGAACCACTGCGTTCTCCTCAGTGCGCTTCAAGCACTGATTGACGAGTGCTTGGAGCTACGGCACGGCAAGGTTCGCGTCCAAAGCAAGAACTTGGGAGCATGGCAGCAGGGGGTAGTCAGTCGCCTCTCTTCGGCTCCGATTTTGGCTTTGGCAGACGTGGTCTTTGGCGTTGGGCGGCATGCTTCAGACCACTCCTCTCCAAGGGGGCTTGACTCGCACGATCATTCAGACGCACCGTGGAGACGGCAAGTCATGCCTCTGCTCCATAGCGAAGAAGCATCGGTAGTTGATTACGTCGAGCGTGAAGGCTTGCACGAAACCCATCTGCACCTGAATGGCAGTACGCATGCTGAGATTTGCTGGTTGCGTGCGATCCGCGACTCGCGGGCAGAAACCCGCGACTTTGTTGCTGCTTGGACCCTTAACAACAACTCTGATCGGGTCCGCGAACTGGTGGGGCAGGTGAATCCTGATTTAACTGCACAGGTTTTTCACCAGCACCTGCGAGTCGCCAGCCGACTTCGTGCTTGGCTCGCCGCCGCTGCAGAGGACAGAATCGCATCTGACACGCAACTGCCTCGGTGCTGTCAAAGCTTGGCTAACGTGGCCGACGATAAGTGGTCTATCGGACTGAAACTCCCGATTTCGTCGTGGCGCCATGTCTCTGATGTCGCAGATGAACTCACTTGGATGGCAAGTTTACTTGCCCGGCTCCGACTACGTCCCAGTGTCCAGTTGTCCCGGATGTTTCATTCCTATTTGCTTCTGCTGAACGAGTATTACCGTCTGCTTGTACAGAGTGAGGAGCAATATGGCTTTGATCAGTTCCAGAAGTTTACTCTGACTGAACTTCGCGAGCCCGCCGAAAAGGACTACCGATCACGCTTTCATGCGATGCACGGGGATCGATCTACAAGGAGTACGGTCGGGTACCTGGAAGGGCGTTTCGCTCCCAAGGACAACTTGTTGAAAGCCTGTCGGCTTTTTCAAGTTATCTTGGGAGGCTACCTGAATTATTTGCGCGACGCCGGTGCCGTAAGCAATTTTTCTAGCAGAAGTCCTCGCTCGCTCTCGGCGTTGTTGAACGAGCTTGCCAGTTGTTTTGAACGGCCGACTGTCCCGCACCGCAGCATTCATCGTTTAACACTTGTCGCGCATTTCATCAAACAAGATTGGCCTCCAAAAAAAAA
>NZ_JPOQ01000028.1 GCF_000735045.1 Ferrovum myxofaciens | reverse complement strand
GCCCCCAGGGTACGCAGAATCGCAATATCGGCCTGCTTGTCCGTTACCACCATGACCAGAGTAGACACAATGTTGAAGGCCGCCACCGCCACAATCAGCAACAGGATGATGAACATCATGGTTTTTTCCAGGGCCACGGCATGGAACAGATTGGCATGTTCCTGGGTCCAGTCCGTCAGCCAGGCATCCACCGTCAGGGTCGACGCCAATCGATGCGCTACGCTCGGTGCCAGCATGAGGTCCTTCAACTTGAGACGGACACCCGTTACATTTTCTCCCATACGAAACAGTACCTGGGCGTCGTTCAGATGAATCAGGGCCAACCCGCTGTCATATTCGTACATTCCCACATGAAACAACCCCACCACCTTGAACTGCTTGAGACGGGGCAACATGCCCGCAGGCGTCACCTGACCCTGGGGCGTAATGAGCACCACCTTGTCTCCCACCGACAGATGTAAGGCCTGAGCCAGTTCCTGACCCAGCACGATACCAAACTCATGGGGCTTGAGATCGCTCATGTGGCCGGCCACCATATGCTGATCCAGGTCAGCCACCTGGCGTTCCTGCTCCGGCAAGATCCCCCGCACCATCGTGCCCTGGACCAGGTCATCATTGGCCAGCATGGCCTGTCCATTGACATAGGGAGCTGTACCGATGACTTCCGGATCCCGTCGGGCTTCCGCTGCCACTTTGGGCCAGTTGGCCAGAGACTGGCCGCTGCCAAAGATCTGCACATGGGAAGCCACTCCCAGAATGCGCTCGCGCATTTCCTTCTGGAATCCATTCATGACCGACAGGACCACGATCAGCGCCGCCACCCCCAGGGCAATACCTGCCATGGAAATGAGGGAAATGAAGGAGATGAAGTGGTTACGCCGTTTGGCCCGGGTATAACGCAACCCGACGGTAAGTTCAAACCACTTCAAGAGACTTCCTGACGCATCTGGGGAAAGAGGATGACATCCCGAATCGATGGGCTATCGGTCAACAGCATGACCAGACGGTCGATACCGATACCTTCGCCCGCAGTGGGTGGCAAACCATATTCCAGGGCTCGGATATAATCGGCATCATAGTGCATGGCTTCCTGATCGCCCGCTTCCTTCTGGCGTACCTGGGCTTGAAAACGTTCTGCCTGATCCTCGGCATCGTTCAATTCCGAAAAACCGTTGGCCAGTTCCCGGCCCACCACGAACAATTCAAAACGTTCAGTGATTTCAGGGTTCGTATCACTGCGCCGGGCAAGGGGCGAGACCTCCGCCGGGTAGTCGACAATGAAGGTCGGTTCAAAGAGAAGCGCTTCCGTGGTTTCCTCGAAAAGTGCCAGTTGGAGAATGCCCACGGAAGCACGGGCAGGCACCTTGGCGCCCAGTCGGGTCAATTCCTGCACCAGTTCCACCGGGTCATTCAGGCGTGTGGCCGTATAATCGGGATGATAGGTTTCCAGAGCCTGCGCCAGAGTCAGGCGGTGAAACGGCGGTCCCAAATCCAGTGTCCGTCCCCCGTAACCGAGCACCGTGGTGCCCAACACTTCCTGCGCCACGAAACGCAGCAAGTCTTCCGTCAGGTCCATGAGCGCGCGGTAGTCCTGATAAGCCGCATAGAACTCGATCATGGTGAATTCGGGATTATGACGGGGGGACAACCCTTCATTGCGGAAATTTCGATTGATCTCGAACACCCGTTCCATGCCCCCCACCACCAGACGTTTGAGATATAACTCGGGGGCAATGCGCAAATACAAATCGCAGTCGAGGGCATTGTGGTGCGTCACGAAAGGACGGGCCGCCGCTCCCCCGGGAATGGGGTGCATCATGGGGGTTTCCACTTCCAGAAAGTGGCGCGCCACCAGAAACTCACGCACTTTTTGCACGATTCTGCTGCGCTGGATGAATACCTGGCGAGAATGTTCGTTGGTAATCAGATCCAGGTACCGCTGCCGGTATTTCTGTTCCTGATCGGTCAGCCCATGAAACTTTTCCGGAAGGGGACGCAGGGATTTAACCAGCAACCGTATCTCCGTGACCCGGAGCGTCAATTCCCCCATACGGGTTTTGAACAGCGCGCCCCGTACCCCCAGAATATCGCCCAGATCCCAGTGCTTGAAGGCCTGATAGACCTCCTCTCCCACCTGATCCTTCTGCAAAAAAATCTGGAGGCGGCCCGTGCCATCCTGCAGGGTGGCAAAACTGGCCTTTCCCATGAGGCGCTTGAGCATCAGACGACCCGCCAGTTGCACCGGCACTTCCCGCACCTCGAGATCAGTCTCGCTCAACGCGCCATACTGTTCGTGCAGAGGAGCCGCTTCGTGCGTACGCTGAAAATCGTTGGGAAAAGCCACCCCCATGGAGCGCAGAGCCTGCAATTTGGCGCGCCGTTCCTGAACCAATGTATTATCTTCTTCGTGCATCCCGTCACACTCCCTGCTTCAAACTGGCTTCGATGAAGCCTTCCAGATCGCCATCCAGTACGGCTTGGGTATTGCCTACTTCCACGCCGGTGCGCAGATCCTTGATGCGTGATTGATCGAGCACGTAGGAACGAATCTGGTGCCCCCAGCCGATGTCCGTCTTGCTGTCTTCCATGGCCTGTTTTTCCACCGTACGCTTGCGCAATTCGGCTTCATATAACTTTGATTTCAACATGGCCATGGCTTCTGCACGATTGCGATGCTGGGAACGGTCGCTCTGGCATTGGACCACGATCCCCGAAGGCGCATGGGTAAGACGTACTGCCGAATCGGTCTTGTTGATGTGCTGACCGCCCGCGCCCGAGGCGCGGAAGGTATCGATACGCAGATCAGCCGGGTTGATTTCCACTTCTATGGAATCATCCACCTCGGGATACACGAAAACAGAGGCAAAGGAGGTATGGCGACGGTTACCGGAATCAAAAGGGGATTTGCGCACCAGGCGATGAACCCCCGTCTCGGTTCGCAAATGACCAAACGCATAACTCCCCGTCAATTTTAGGGAAGCACTCTTGATGCCCGCCACTTCACCCGGCGACTCCTCCAGAATTTCCACCCCGAATCCCTTGCGCTCGGCATAGCGCACATACATGCGCAACAGCATGGCCGCCCAGTCTTGGGCTTCCGTCCCGCCCGAACCCGCCTGAATATCCAGAAATCCATTGGCCGAGTCCATGGGATGGGAGAACATCCGCCGAAACTCCATGACGCCAACCCGTTTGTCTATGCTGGCCAGATCCGTCGCAACGGCCTGCAGGGTTTCTTCATCGGCCTCTGCCAGGGCCAACGCAAAAAGTTCGTGACTTTCCTCAAGGGCCTGAGTACACCCATGCACCTCGTCCACCACTTCTTCCAGCATCTTGCGTTCCCGCCCCAGTTCCTGGCTTCTTTTGCTGTCCTGCCAAAGCGCCGGGTCTTCCGAAAGATGAATGACCTCGTTCAGGCGCTCGACTTTGGCATCGAAGTCAAAGATACCTCCGCAGGGCCTGAAGACGCACAGTCAGGTCCTGTTGAAGGGTTTCCAGAGCATTTAGTTGTTCCGCTTCCATGGAATAAAATTCTCGCCAATAAAGCCTTGGATTATACCTCGGTAAGCCAGTCCCTGACCATCAGGATTCGCGCAGGGGACGCACCCCCGGCATCCCCATCAAGGGCAAAACTTTACGCCAGAACCGCCAGCGCTGGGAATGGCGCAGAACTACCTGTCCGCTGAAGCGTCCTTCCAGCGCTACCAAAGTCAGGGTTTCGAGGGTTCCCTGGCGCAACTGATCCTGCCAGTACTGCCAGTGCGTCTCCAGAAATTCCTCGAGGGCGGCCATCCATCCCTCCGCATCGCCATAGTCCGAGGGGGCACGCAAGGTCTCCACCACTTCCTGCGCCGACTGGGTACAGGCCTCATCCCATAACCAGACTCCGCTGATCACCCGCCGCCCCTGCGCCTGGCGAGCCTGGTTGTGGGGATGGTCATGCAGGACCATCTGGATCTCGTTGAAGCGGGCTTGCCACAGACCACGCTGGGGCCCGCGCGGCAAGTGACCATCGATATTGCGTCCAACCCGCTGCCGGGGGGGCGTCGTCTCGATCTCCGGGAGGGAGGGGAGACCCAACAGCCAACGGGTCGGCGTAACCTCATGAAAATACAGGCCATCCATTGCAAAATAGGCATTGAGATCTTCCCGTAACCCGCGACTTTCCTCTGCGCTCAGTTCAAATGTATAATCATCGAGCAAAATCAACCCGTCCCCTTCCACATGCAAGTGAACGGGATCCGCACATAACCAATGGGGTGCCGCGTGGAAAATTCCCGCTGCCTGGGCGCGGCGCGCACTCTCCCAAGTGGTTTCCTGATTGGGAGGCCACTGGGCCAAAGTCAGGGGCCGCTCAAAGACTTCTCGGTCCCCCTGGCTCCAGGCCTTTTCCAACGCCGGAACAGCAGGCACCGCCGAATCGGGCAAAGCCGGAAACAGGCCCGGCACCACCAACGTCTTATGAACCGACATGATCCACCCTGAAACCACTCAAATCATGGGCCATAGCTTCTTCGATACGAACGGTTACAAACTCGCCAACCTTGAATCCCGCAGCAGGGGCAATGGCCACGATGCCATCAATTTCTGGCGCATCGGCCGCACTGCGCCCCACGGCCCCCCCCTCGGGCGTCAATTCATCCACCAACACCTGACAATCGCGCCCCACAAAACGTTGCAAGCGTTGCGCGCTGATCTTCTCCTGGCGTTCCATGAACCGTGCCTGGCGCTCCTCACGCACAGCCACAGGTACGGGATCCGGCAAAGCATTGGCCGTAGCCCCTTCCACCGGAGAGTAAGCAAAACAGCCCACCCGATCCAGTTGGGCTTCCTCCAGAAAGTCCAGTAACTGCTGGAAGTCCTCTTCCGTTTCTCCTGGAAACCCCGCAATGAAGGTACTGCGCAAGGTCAGATCGGGACAGTCGCGACGCCAGGACTGAATGCGCTCCAGGGTCCGTTCCACATCTCCCGGTCGTTTCATGGCGCGCAGGATGCGCGGACTGGCATGCTGCAAAGGGACGTCGAGATAGGGCAAAACCAGCCCTTCGGCCATGAGCGGAATCAGTTCGTCCACATGGGGGTACGGATAAACATAATGCAGGCGCACCCAGACCCCCATCTGACCCAGGGCACGGGCCAGTTCCGTCATACGGGTGCGCAGGGGACGACCCTGCCAGAAGCCTGTACGATACCGCACATCCACCCCATAGGCGCTGGTATCCTGAGAAATCACCAATAACTCCCGAACCCCGGCCTGAACCAGATGTTCAGCCTCCTGCAGCACTTCCCCGAGCGGACGACTAACCAGATCACCGCGCAGGGAAGGGATGATACAGAAGGTACAGCGATGATTGCACCCTTCAGAAATCTTGAGGTAGGCATAATGAGCCGGAGTCAATTTGATCCCTTGGGGGGGAACCAGACTGGTAAAGGGATCATGGCGCTGCGGGAGATGTTCGTGTAGCGCCTGCATCACCCCCGCCTGGTCATGAGGTCCCGTAATTGCCAATACCTGAGGGTAGGTCGAAAGAATCTTGCCTGCCTGAGCCCCCAGACAACCGGTAACGATGACTCGCCCATTTTCCGCCAGCGCTTCTCCGATGGCGTCCAGAGACTCCTCAATGGCGGATTCGATGAAGCCACAGGTGTTCACCACCACCACATCCGCTCCCTCATAGTCCCCCACCACCTCATACCCCTCAGCCCTGACCTGAGTCAGAATGCGTTCGGCATCCACCAATGCCTTGGGACATCCCAGGGAGACAAAACCGACGCGTGGTACGGAAGAAGCGGAAGGTTGACGGTTCACCACAATAAACTCCTTGACAGTCAATGGATCCCACAGAGATGCAGAACCCTTGTCCTCTATGGTAGCAGAGGACAAAAAAAACCCGCAGAGTCTGTTCTGCGGGTTGAAGCCTCTATCGAAAGGAAACCTTTGCAATAAAGGAGGAGGAGACAAAATTCTGGCCAGAAATCAAGGGGATCTGACACCCCGCTGCGTCTATGTTGCAGCGCACAATTGCAAGGTTACCGGAGCAAAAGTTTCTTGTCAATACTTTTTTGTTGCATCGCAACATCACCGGCCTGTTTAAAACCTTTGGATCATCTCATTGTTTTATTAATATTTTATTAAATATCCCACTCTAATCCCTGATTCATGGAATAATGCCCCCTATTGTGCTGCACCATACACAGGACAAAGCCATGGAAGCTCCACGAGTGATCAAGAAATACCCCAATCGGCGCTTATACGATATGCGCTCCAAGCGGTACATCACGCTTTGCGAAGTCAAAACATTGGTTCTCGAACAGACTCCCTTCCAGATCATCGACGCCAGAACCCAACAAGACCTGACCCGCTGCATCCTGATGCAAATCATCCTGGAAGAGGAATTGGGCAAGTCCCCCCTCTTCAGTTGCGAGATGCTATCCCGGATGATTCGCTCCTATGGCAACGGCATGCAACGCTTTCTCGGTCATTATCTGGAACAGGGATTGCGTTATGCGCTCGAACGATCTTCGCAGGACAACACCGGCACCGACCTTCCGGACCCGCACCCCGCCAGCGATGGCCTTTCCCTGCAGAATTTGATGGGGCACCACCTGGATCAGATTACCCAGTTGTTCCACACATTGCAGCAGCAAGTCAACAACGCTCCCGTTGCGACCTCACTCCAGGATCAACACATGAGCCCAATGAATGGAAGCCACACCGAGCACGATCAATCCCATCTGCAGGGCGGAGGTACGCAGATCCACCCGGCGATGTAGCCCAGGAATCAGGTCAGCCACCGCCACATAGATCATACTGGCTGAAGCCAAAGCCAACAGGTAAGGAACCCATTTTTGCAAGGACTGCAAGGCCAGACAGGCGATGACCGCTCCCACCAAAGTGGCCATGCTTGAAAACAGGTTGAAGGCCAGGGCGCGCGGACGGGACATTCCGGAATGCAGCAAAACCAGGGCATCCCCCGCTTCCTGAGGCAACTCATGGGCAATGATGGCCAGCGCCGTCACCATCCCCAAACGAGTATCGCTGACAAAGGCTGCGGCAATGATGATGCCATCCACGAAATTGTGAACCGAATCCCCCACCACCACCATGGCCCCCGTCCGCCCCTGAGGCTCATGGGCGTGGGCATGGGCGTGGGCTTCCAGTCCGGCCACATCATGGACATGAACGTGCCGCCAGAGCACCAGTTTTTCCAGCAGAAAAAAAATCAGGATTCCCACCAATACCGTGGCTGAAACCGCTTCCGGGCTGGCCTCATGGTGAAAAGCATGGGGCAGGATTTCCAGAAAAACCGCTCCCAGCAGGGCCCCAATGGCGTAACTCACCAACAGGGGAACCCAGGCAGGACGGGCAGTATAAATGACCAATGCCGCGCAGAGCATTGATAATACGCCGGCCACTACCCCCGCCAACATGGAATTCATCAAGGGTGTCATGGAAAGAACATCGGGAAGATAACCTTTCCATTATACGCTTCCCTCTCTCGTCTCATGGTTCTGCCATCCAGATGACGTGTCCCATGCGCCCCGCCCTCAAGCCCTCCCTCCGATAGGAGTAGAACGCTTCATTTTCCCGGACGGTGCAATGCCCCCCGCCATAAATCCGGGTGACTCCCAGCCGAGCCAGGCGCAAGCGCGCCAATGCATGGAGATCTGCCCACCATCGCCCTCCCTGACCGGAACGGAATGCCTCCCCGGATTCAGGCTGAGCGTCAAGGAAGTGCGCCCGCACCTCTGAGCCCACCTCGAAGGCTTGGGGCCCAATAGCCGGCCCCAACCAGACCAGAATGCCCTCGGGATTTACCGCCATGGCTTGCAAGGCATTTTCCAGTACACCGGCAGCCAGCCCCCGCCATCCTGCATGTGCTGCGCCCACCACAGGCTCCCGTTCATGACAAAAGAGCACAGGCAAACAATCTGCCGTCAACACGATACATCCGACACCCGTCCGCCGGGTCACGGAGGCATCTGCCCCCTCCTCCATTTCTTTCTGATCCGTTTTAACTCCCACCCCATGCACCTGGGTCAACCACCACGGTTGTATCTGCAAGGTCCGGGCCAATGTTTGTCGGTGTTGGTTCACCTGCTCAGGGGCCGTTGCCCCCTGCAAACCCAAATCCAGACCGCGCCGGGTACTCCAGGTACGCACCCAGGAGGGGGCGGGCCAGTCAACCGGCCCCCCCGGCAAGAGCGCCTTGGATCCTTCACACATAAACAGCCTCTTCCAGCACCTCGACCAAACGGGCCATGTCTGCGGCCAGGGGAATATCCCAGGCACAGGGCTGCCGGGTATCAGGATGCAGGAATCCCAGATGAAACGCGTGCAGGGCCTGTCGTCCAAAATCCCGCAATGCAGCGCTGCTGCGCCCATCAAGTGCAATGCTTTTTCCCTTGTAGACAGGATCCCCCGCGAGAGGAAACCCCAAATGCTCCATATGCACCCGGATCTGATGGGTACGGCCGGTTTCCAGGCGACATTCCAACAAGGTATGACAGGGCAAACGCCGCACCACCTCGTAGTGCGTGACGGCGGGACGCCCCGCCGCCGTAATGGCCATGCGGGTACGCTGCGTGGCATGACGGCCGACGGGCGCCTCTACCCTTCCTCCCTCCCGCACCTGTCCCTGAACCAGCGCCCAATAATGTCGATGCACGGTGCGTGCCTGCAACTGACGCACCAACTCTCCATGGGCCGCCAGCGTCCGTGCCACCACCATCAATCCACTGGTGTCCTTGTCGAGCCGATGGACGATGCCGCTGCGGGGCACCTGCGCTACCGCCGGATCATGAAACAACAGGGCATTCTGCAGGGTTCCGCGCCAGTTGCCATGCCCCGGATGCACCACCAAACCTGCGGGTTTATGGATGACTCTGAAGGCTTCCTCCAGCGCCACGGTTTCCACAGGGATATCCTCCGGAACGACTTCTTCCGAAAAGACTTCAGGTTCGGTCTCCAGCCACAGGCTTTCCCCTCCCCAGACGCGCGTCTTCTGCTGCGCCAAAGCCTGGTTCAACCGAACCCGTCCCGCTTCGATCTGAGCCTGCCAGCGGGACCGTGACCAATCAGGAAAAAGACGGGCCAGTGCCTGATCGAGACGCAACCCCCCGTATTCCACGGGAACCTTCAATTCCAGCGGTTCATTCTCTTCAGGACTGTTATAATGGAAAGATTGCATGGTGAGAATTTTCATGAAACACTCCAGTGTACTCCGAAACGTTGCCCTGACTCTCGTCGTGGCCCTGGTGGGCTGTAGCGAACTGGAAAAAAGCGATGACCCCACCAAAAACTGGTCGGCATCCAAACTCCACAGCGAGGCTAAAAAAGATCTGCAGGAAGGTAACTATGAGCAGGCCGCCAAACTCTACGAATCCTTGCAGTCCCGCTACCCCTACGGCACCTATTCCACTCAGGCCGAACTGGAGCAAATTTACGTCTACTACAAACAACATGAATCTGCCTCGGCGGTCAGCGAAGCAGACCGGTTCATCAAAGCGCACCCCAATCACCCGGCCGTGGATTATGCCTATTACATGAAGGGGCTAGCCAACTTTAGCGACGATCTGGGGATTTTTGGCATTTACACCGACAGCGATCTGGTACAACGGGATACAAAACCCACCAAGGATGCCTTCGATGCCTTCCGTGACTTAATCACCCGCTTCCCCAACAGCCGTTACGCCCCCGACGCCATCATTCGCATGAAATACCTGGTCAACTCCCTGGCGCGCAACGATGTGGCCGTGGCACGCTATTATTATCGGCGCCAAGCCTACCTGGCCGCGACGGATCGGGCTCTGAATATTCTGAGGAACTATCCTCATACCGCAGCCCAGGAAGATGCGCTCGACATCATGGCACGCAGTTACGATGCCATGGGACTCAAGGATTTGAGTCAAGACACGGTGCGCGTCCTCAAACTGGACTTCCCGAACAGCCATTACCTCACTACCCAAGGCGATCTGACCAAAAAGATCGAATGGTGGCGCTTTTGGCAGACCAGCGCCAATCAGTGAGCCACCACCGGCGGCGGTGACGTAACCGTCCGGTACTGGTAAAACACCTCATCCGGGCGCACCATCCCTAGTTCGTGACGCGCCCGTTCTTCAATGGCGTCAGAACCCGACTTGAGATCCGCCACCTCGGCACGCAAGGTTTGATTCCGCTTTTCCAGCGATTGGTTCAGGGCGCGTTGCCCCTGAAGTTGGTGCTTCAGATCCTGACGCCGAATCCAGCCCCCTTTCCCTAGCACTAATCCATAACCCAGGGAAAGAATCAGACCAACCATCAACCAGCGTATCAGGCGAATTGTGGTCGGTGACATGGCTCAACTCCGTGGTTAACCGCGCCGTGCAAAAACGGTGGATCCCCCATAGGTGGCCACCGATCCCAGGGCTTCCTCGATGCGCAGCAATTGGTTGTATTTGGCCAAACGATCAGAGCGTGACAGGGACCCGGTCTTGATCTGTCCTGCCGAACTGGCGACGGCGATATCCGCAATGACGGTGTCTTCGGTTTCACCGGAACGGTGAGAAATGACATTGGAATACCCTGCTTTTTTGGCCATTTCTATGGCAGCAAAGGTTTCCGACAAGGTACCGATCTGATTGATTTTGATCAAAATCGAGTTGGCAATGCCTTGTCGAATGCCTTCCGCCAGAATCTTGGTGTTGGTAACAAAAATATCATCCCCCACCAACTGGATGCGTCGACCCAAACGCTGGGTCAACAATTGCCAACCGGCCCAATCTCCCTCGGCCATGGCATCTTCGATGGTGACAATGGGATAGTTATCCACCCACCGCGCCAGATAGTCCACCAATTCAGCGGATTCCAGTATTTTTCCTTCCGCCCCGAGATGATAGCGGCCCTCCCGATAAAATTCCGAACTGGCACAATCGATCCCAATGGCTACCTGTTCGCCCGGACGGTAGCCTGCCGCTTCAATGGCCTGCATAATCAGTCCCAGACCGGCTTCATTGCTGGGCAGACGCGGGGCAAACCCCCCTTCGTCTCCCACCGTGGTCGGCATCCCCTGAGCATCGATCAGTTTTTTCAGGGCATGGAAGACTTCCGCACCATAGCGAAGGGCTTCCCTAAAATTCGGCGCACCCACGGGTACGATCATGAATTCCTGCATGTCCAGACCATTATTGGCATGGGCACCCCCGTTGATGACATTCATCTGGGGAACGGGCAACTGGACTGCGGCGGACCCACCCAGATAGCGGTAGAGGGGCAACCCCGATTCCTCTGCCGCCGCCTTGGCCACCGCCAGCGACACGGCCAACAGGGCATTGGCCCCCAGACGCGCCTTATTCTCGGTTCCGTCCTGTTGTATCATGATCTGATCGATTTTTGCCTGATCCGTCACTTCCCAACCCGCCAGGGCTTCGAAGAGTTCCCCGGTGATGTGGGACACTGCGTTCAGAACCCCTTTGCCCTGATAACGTGCGGCATCTCCATCGCGCAACTCGATGGCCTCACGACTGCCAGTGGAGGCCCCCGAAGGCACGCCGGCTCGACCCCGCGCCCCTGCCTCCGTGATCACCTCGGCTTCCACCGTGGGGTTGCCCCGTGAATCCAGTATTTCCCTTGCCTTGATTTCTACGATTGCGCTCATGACTGCTTTCCCGTCCTTGACCTGCTCAAATTAATCGGTAGCCCCAACCCCTTTCAAGAGGACAGGGTCTGTTCACTCAACCCGCGCTGTTTGACCACAGCATCCAGCGCCATCAAAGTTTCCAGCAACTCGTGCATCCGCCCCAAAGGCCAGGCATTGGGGCCATCGGATAAGGCCTGTTCAGGGCGGGGGTGGGTTTCCATGAACACGCCCGCCACGCCCGCTGCCACCGCCGCGCGCGCCAGTACGGGGACAAATTCCCGCTGACCTCCGCTGGCTCCCCCCAATCCGCCGGGCAACTGGACCGAATGGGTGGCATCAAACACGACGGGACAGCCCGTCTCCCGCATGATCGCCAGCGAACGCATATCGGATACCAGGTTGTTATAGCCGAAGGAAACGCCCCGTTCACAAACCAGAATATTGTCCTGTCCACTGGCGGCACGCGCCTTGTCCACGACGTTTTTCATATCGGCGGGGGCCAGAAACTGCCCCTTCTTGATATTCACCGGCTTGCCTGCCGCAGCCACCGCCGCGATGAAATCGGTTTGTCGACACAGGAAAGCCGGAGTCTGCAACATATCCACCACCGCCGCCACCGCCGCCACATCCTCCCGTTCATGCACGTCCGTCAAAACAGGAACCTGCAAATCGCGCCGAATGTCCGCCAGGATATCCAGCCCTGCCGACTGCCCCAGACCCCGAAAGGACCGTCCTGAACTCCGGTTGGCCTTGTCGTAAGAGGCCTTGAAAATGAAAGGAATCCCCAGAGAGCGGGTGATTTCCTTCAATTGACCCGCCACTTCAAAGGCCAGGTCACGGGATTCGATCACACAGGGACCCGCAATCAAAAACAACGGATGCGGGAGACCGGCTTCAAAATGAGCGATTTTCATGGGGCAGTGGGTTCCGCAACCGCCTGATGGTATACCAGAGCGGCTGCCACAAAGGCGGTAAACAAGGGATGTCCATCACGGGGAGTGGAGGTGAATTCGGGATGAAACTGGCAAGCCACGAACCAGGGGTGGCCCGGCAACTCGATCATTTCGCACAATCCTTCCTGCCCCGATTTTCCGGAAAAACGCAAACCCGCCTGGGTCAGAGATTCCACATACCGGCTGTTGACCTCATAGCGATGGCGATGTCGCTCGACGATGCGTGCCTTTCCGTAAACCCTGCGGACCAAGGATCCTTCTTCCAGCAAACATTCCTGCCCCCCCAGTCGCATGGTCCCCCCCAGATCGGACTGAACGGAACGTTGTTCCACCCGCCCATCTGCAGTACGAAATTCGGTGATCAATGCAATCACGGGGGCCGGGGTCAAAGGCATGAACTCAGTGCTGTGGGCTTCCTGGAAATGGGCGCAATGCCGGGCAAATTCCACCACAGCCAACTGCATACCCAAACAGATTCCCAAAAAAGGCAGGCGGCCTTCACGGGCAAACTGAATGGCGCGAATCTTTCCTTCCACCCCACGCTTGCCAAACCCTCCGGGGACCAATACTGCATCCATCCCCTCCAAAGTGCCCAGACCTTCGCTTTCCAGCCGTTCCGAATCCACATAGTGAATGTGGATCTTGGTTCGCTGGTGAATTCCGGCATGGATCAATGCTTCAGAAAGGGACTTGTAGGATTCGGTCAAATCCACATATTTGCCCACCAAAGCAATGTTCACCTCGTGCAAGGGGTGTTCCAAAGCCTCCACCAGAGCATCCCAGGGAGACAGATCGGCTTCCGGAACCTCCAGAGCCAGTTTGCGACACACAATGCGGTCCAGATGCTGACGGTGCAAGCCTCCGGGGATGCGGTAGATGCAGTCCACATCCGGTGCGGAAATAACGGCTTCCACGGGTACATTGGTAAACAGGGCAATTTTGCGCTGTTCATCAGCGGGCACGGGACGATCCGCCCGACAGATCAAGACGTCCGGCTGAATACCGATCTCGCGCAACTCCTTGACCGAGTGTTGGGTCGGTTTGGTTTTGATTTCTCCCGCAGAAGGCAGATAGGGCAAGAGGGTCAAGTGGATGAAACAGCATTCCTCACGGGGGGCTTCCACCGCCATCTGGCGAATGGCTTCCAGAAAAGGCAGGGACTCGATATCCCCCACCGTCCCGCCGATTTCCACGATGGCCACCTGGGCATCCCCGGCCCCCTGACGAATGCACTGCTTGATTTCGTCGGTGATATGAGGAATGACCTGAACCGTCCCGCCCAGATAATCCCCCCGTCGTTCCTTGCGGATCACGCTGTCGTAGATCTGACCCGTCGTAAAATTATTGCGTTTGGTCATCCGCGTGCGCACAAAGCGCTCGTAATGCCCCAAATCCAGATCGGTCTCGGCACCATCCTCCGTGACAAAAACCTCCCCATGCTGGAAGGGACTCATGGTCCCCGGATCCACATTGATGTAAGGGTCCAACTTGAGCAATGTCACGCGCAACCCACGGGACTCCAGAATGGCCCCCAGGGATGCGGCGGCAATACCCTTCCCCAGGGAAGAGACAACACCACCAGTCACGAATATGTATTTTGTCATGGGCAAGGGCAAGAAAAGGTTGAGCGATTATACCACCGCCCTCACTTTTTCAGAAATTCCTCCAAGGCTTCAACGGACATAGGACGCCCAATCAAATACCCATGCACTATTGATCACAAGCTTCCACTTCGCATTTTTTTCATGGGACTCAGACAGGGATTCGATTGGCCTTTTCTCGTTAAGTCTTGAAGGTACGGGTTTGCAGATCCATTTCCCGAACCAATGCGGACAATACCCGTTCGGCTTCTTCGATGGTCTGGACCACCACGGCATTTCGCTCGGCCCCCTGGGCAATCTGTTCGATGCGATTCGCCACTTCCCGCCCCTCTGTGCTTTGGGACTGGACAGCGGCGACGATATCCCCGACCCCGGCCATGATCTTTTCCGAACTTTGGGCAATATCATCAATGGTGCTGCCCGCTTTTTCTGCCATTTTTTCACCGAACCGCACCTTGTCCACCGCCAACTGGATGCGCGCGATGGCTTCCTTGGTTCCTTCGCCAATATCCTTGGAAACCTTGCCGATCAAAGCCCCACTCTGGGCGCTCTGCCCCGCTAACTTGCGGACCTCATCCGCCACCACGGCAAACCCCCTGCCTTGTTCGCCCGCCCGAGCCGCCTCGATGGCTGCATTGAGCGCCAACAGATTGGTCTGGTCCGCAATCTCCTTGATGGCGTTCACCAACTCGGTAATCTGTCCCGCGCGCTCACCCAACTGACGCACCGATTCGGAAGCCTGTAACACCTCATGGCTGATGGACCCCATATTGTCCACCACTTGCTCCACGATGTCCTTGGCCCCGGACAGGGACCCCGCTGAAAGTTTCTCCACCATGCGCGCATTGTCCGCCGTGGCATCGATACTGGTGGACATTTCTTCTACGCTGGCTGCCGCCGCCTGTGCCGCCTCCGACTGCCGGGTAGATACCTCCGAGGCCACCTGGACAGCCTGATTCATCTGGCGCGTACTTCCGCTGATGTTGCGCGCCGTGGCGCTGATTTGATCGATCACCGCCCCCATCAATACTTTGGTGGATTGAATTTCGCAAAGCAATCGACCGGTCTCGTCCCGCCCTGAAATATCCACCATGCGACTGAAATCGCCATCCACGATTTCTTCCAGATGGGTGGAAACCTCATTCAGGGGAGCCGACACAAAGCGCCGGGCGACCCAACCAAAAATGAAGAAGAGCAAGATTTGCAACACCACTTGGGTCGTCACCATCAGGAAGGTGATCAAATACAGCCGATGAAAGTTTTCTGACAAGTCGATGGTCAGATCAGAAGCTCCATTGGACGACCCGACTTCCACCACATGACAATTCAGACAATCCGTTTCATGAAAATTATGGCTTTCGATGTAAGGGGTAATGACGCGCATCAGAGGATGCCCATCTACCCAACGAATGGCCGCATAGGGCAACGACTTGCCCGCCTTGACGGAATTTTCGATGGTCTGTTTGATCAAAGGGTCATCCAGATGCTCTTCCGGCAATCCAGGGCCAAACTGGTTCACCACCTGGGGCGTACGCACCAGTCTCAGGGCCGTGAGTTGCTGCCCCTCGATGATCTTTTTGATCATCAACTGGCGGTTATGGGGATCGGTAATGGCCCCCGTGACCATCAACATATTGGCACTGTCGATGACCTGCATCGCCACTCCGTGTCCCTTTCCTGCCGCATCGTCGATGATGGCTTTACGCAGTTGCTGATAGGCCACCACGGTGGCCGTCGTCAGCAAGACAAGGAGAACCGGCTGAACGGCCACTTGCATCTTGATCCGGATGGGGAGCCGGGCAAACCAGCGCCGCAATGAAAATCTCTGGGCCGGAGGATGCTCGGGGTACTGACGATAGAGCGCCTCGGCTGCACTCACTTCTTCACGGGAAGGCTTACGCCGCAGGGACAGGTAACCCACCACTTGCCCTTGACGAAAAATCGGGGACACAGTGGCCCGTACCCAATAGTGGTCACCACTTTTGGCCCGGTTCTTGACGATGCCCCGCCATGGATAACCGGCCTTGATGGTCTTCCACAAGTCCTCGAAAGCCCAACACGGCATATCCGGATGACGCACCGAATTATGACTGATGCCCACCAGTTCGGCTCGGGTAAAACCGGATATCTCAACAAAGGTATCATTGACCTCAGTGACGATCCCTTTGAGATCCGTGCGGGTGATAAACACATAAGAAGCGGGGTAATCAATCTCCCGTTGCGTCACGGGGCCATTGTTTTTCATGAATATTCCCTATTTGAACCTTGATCTGCACCCATACCCGTACTATCGGATGATCCAACCCAAACTTGAGGGGTTTACCCACAATCTGTAGCATACCTGTAACATACCTCTCCTGTCTCTGTACAAAAACAGCACTTTCCTGCCTCAATTCTCCCCTTCACTCCCTTTCCAAAATCCTGCCGCAGTGCGACAATCCTCCCTCGCCAGGGGAATCATCGATGCCTTCACCTGCCAACTTCTTTTTTCAGCAACCTGTTCTCTCAACCATTCCAGGCCGGACGTGACCCTGACCCCTTTTCTCGACCTTTTGCACGCACGAATCTCCAGTTCCACTGTTTTCAACCCCTGGCGAGACACAGACCCCCTCAATGACGCCAGTCCGGCGGCACCGCAGCACCGCCTCTCCCATCTGACCCGCTATCTGGAGGAACGCCGGAACCGGGCGCACTGGATCCTGATTGCTGAAGCGCCCGGTTACCAGGGGGCCAAGTTTTCCGGTTGTGCGATGACCAGTGAACGACGCTTGCTCGAAGACGCGGGCAGCCAGAACGCCGCCCCGACCCAGCGCTTTTTTTCAGGGAAAAAATTCCGTACCAGTGGGACGTTACTTTCCAATGGCCGACAAAATCCCGCAGGGGCTCTGGAACCTACCGCGACCATGGTCTGGAACACGATGCTGGGACTCGGCCACAGCCATGATTTTGTCCTGTGGAATGCCTTTGCCTGGCATCCCCATCACCCGCTCAGCCCCCTCACCAACCGTACCCCCACGGATGCGGAACTGGAGTCGGGCAAGGAGACCCTCAGGGCCTTTCTGGCCTTATTCCCTCAAGGCCACCTCGTTGCCATCGGACGCAAGAGTCAGGCAACCCTGGCTTCCCTTGGGATAAGCGCCCACCCGGTGCGCCACCCCGCCAACGGGGGAGGCAGGTTATTCCATCAGCAAATGCGCGAACTTCTGGCTGCCAGCGCCAATCCGTAAAGGGCCACCTGGTCCGTCAGAATGACCTGTACCGGCATGGCTTCCAGCAGGGGGCGCATGCGCCCCTTATCCACGAAAGACTCCAGAAAACCGGGTTGGCGTAGCAGGGGCAAGATTTTGGGGGCAATCCCTCCCCCTACATACACCCCTCCCCGACTCATCACTTTGAGCGCCAGATTGCCTGCCTCTGCGCCATACAAACGGACGAACCAATGCATCAATTCCACGCACAGCGGATCCGTAGCTTCCAGTGCCGCCTGCGCCAATACCGCGCCTGCGGAGGCTCCCTCCAAAGCCGCCTGTAACCAGGCGGGGATTGAAGAATGTTCATGGGCCCGCAAAAACTCGTGAAGTTCAGGCAGGGCCATCCCCGAGACCACCCGTTCCCAACTGACATGGCCATGGCGCGCCTGAAGAAATCGCCAGAGCGCTATTTCCCGCTCCGTACGGGGGGCAAAAGAAGTATGTCCTCCCTCCGTGGCGAAGGGGTGAAAGCGGGTTCCATCCCAATGAATGCCTGCCTCACCCAACCCCGTCCCCGCTGCAATCACCGCGCGATTCCCTTCAGAGGGCACCCCTTCCTGCAAGGAAAAAAGTTCATCCCCCCTCAAGGCAGGCAACCCCCAGGCCACGGCTTCCAGATCATTGAGCAGAATGCACTGGACCCCGAAGCGTTGGCGTAGCGCTGCACTCTCCACCACCCAGGGCAGGTTGGTCACCTGTGCGCGCTGCCTGGAAACCGGGCCCGCCACCCCCAGAGCAATCCCTTCCACCGGGAAACCCACCTGGGTGACGTATTCTTCCAGCACGAGTTCCAAGGTGGCGTAGTGCAAACTGGGGTACGTCCGTACCTCCGTCAGCACCACCACCGTACCCTCCCCCTCGGCCAAGGCCAGGCGCGTTTTGGTTCCGCCAATATCCCCCACCAGAATTCGTTTCATCGCTCTCCCACCCTTAAATCATCCACGAATTGATTTTATCGGATCCTGATCGTATCATGCCATTATCAACATAAAATGACACATGGAGAGATAATGACACAAATCGCCGTTCAAGTGTCCCAGGGAGGCAGAATTGTCATCCCGGCAGATATCCGCCTAAAAATGGGAGTGAACATCGGGGATCAGGTTTTATTGAACTGGTCGGAGGAAGTCCGCGAGTTGCGTATTGCCACGCGCAAACAACGCCTGGAAAATGCACTAAACTTGGTCAAATGCCATGCTCAGGCGTCTGATCACGTTGTGGACAGTTTCCTGCGCGAACGCAAACTTTCCAGTCAAGATGAATGATGAATAAGGTGGTACTGGATGCCTCGGCGGTCCTGGCTTATCTGTTTTCTGAAGCCGGAGCGGATCAAGTGCTGCCTATCCTTGAAACAGGATCGGGTTTGATTTCCGCGGTAAATTACGCCGAACTGGTCAGCAAACTGATGGATCAAGGCATGCCTACAGATATTGTCCATGAAACGTTATTCAATCTGGAACTGGAAGTCGTCCCCTACGATACGGCACAAGCGTTTCAAACCGGGGCATTGCGCCTACCCGGAAAAGCCTTGGGATTATCCTTGGGTGACCGCGCCTGTCTGGCGCTGGGGACGATCATGAAATTACCCATACTTACAGCGGACCGAGTTTGGAAAAATCTGTTACTACCCATAGAAATCATCATCATACGCGCTTAAAACAGGCAAACCAAGTGCGGTCAGATCCAGTTTTCGCAAGGCCAACAAGCGTGAGGTATTGAGTGGAAAAAGAATGAAAAATGCCCCGCCGAAGCGGGGCAAAGATACAACCTTTTTGCCCCCCATTAAAGCGGGGGCGGTGATATTTTAGCGCAGTGACTGCACGTAGGCGGCCATGGCGCGTTTTTGTTCCTTGGTCAGAGCACTGGCCACCATTTCCATCACACCACCGGTGGGCCGCTCAAGCGCAGAATCCGGCACATTTTCCTTGCCATCCGAGGTCTTGGCATCGCGATCGAACACATTCAACTGTTTGTACACGTAGTTGGCATGTTGTCCCGCCAGGCGTGGGATCACCCCATTGCCTTCTCCACTGGAACCGTGACAGCCCATACAGGCAGGCACGCCCTTGTCCAGCAACCCTTCGTTGAAAATCTTCTGGCCTTCGGCGATCAAGGCAGCATTGCCGTGGGCGGGGTTGGGCAGAGGTTTCTGGTTGGAGTAGAACGTGGCCAACTCATCGATCTGCTTGGGCGTAAAGTTACGGGCGATCCCCCACATCATCTGCTGGGCAGCGGGATCCTTCCGGGTCTTTTCATGGAACGCCGTCATTTGAGCAACCAGGTAATCCTTCTGCTGACCCGCCAGATTCGGGAAGGTCGGGTTGACGGAATTACCGTTGACAGAGTTTCCAATGTTGCCGTGACAGACCGAACACACCTGCTGAGCCAGCGTATTGCCGGTTACGTTCGGGTTCCCCAGATTCCGGCTCTTGGTGATGCCGGTGGAACAAGCCCCCAGCGCCAGTGACAAGGCGGAAAGGGTCAGAATGGTCTTAACATTTTTCATATTCATCCCCTATTAATAAATGAACCCGACGTACAGCATGGAGGTATTGAAGTTCGCTGGGCTGAACTTCGGACCACCTACCCCAAAGGTAACATTGCTTCCGCTATTCACCCCACCCATCTCGGTGTAGAAAGTGTACATATACCCGATACGCAGATTCTGGTAAGGTTGCCAGAAAATATTGGGGGTCCAGGACCTCCAGTTAGGACTACCCGTAGCCGAATAGGCCCCAGTAGCAGGATTGAGAGCAGTACCAGCACCGTAGAGCCCAGCATCATTGGACCCTGTGGCACTGGCGTAACTCAACTGAGCCCCGTACTTAGCTTCATAAACATAGGTAGCATCAATATAGGTTTCGGTTAAATTATCCGTTGCATTAGTTGCAAACAATCCTTCCCAATTCGCTTGCCCAGGGGTGTTATTCATCAATTCACGGGTTACCCGAGCATGGGCGGCAAAGTAATGGGGATCGAGGACATATTGGTACTGTGCATCCAAACCGACGTCATGATAAGCGCTGGCAGGTCCACCTGGAAGTGAGTTAGTAGCCGCTGGTGCACCATAAAGAGGCGTCCCATAAACATAGGACATCATCCCATGAATCCCGGCTTCGAAACTGTTGGCGCCCCATTCCTTGTTGTAGGCAAAGCGGAAGTAGGGAGAAGGCTCCAGCAGTGAAGTCACCGCAGTATTTCCGACCGAGGTGGTTCCTGCGGTCAGCATCGAGAAGGGACCGTGGGTGGGTGACTTGTAAACCGCCAGTTCACCGTACCAGGTCTTGTCCTTGAAGAAATAGCCCCCTACCCCCACAGCCGCATGTTGAGAAGACTCTCCCATCATGTAGGTAGTTGGTGCTAGGGGACCACCCGGATTGAAATAATTGATCCAGCCCGATTCCCAGGCGCCAAAGTTGTTCCAGACATCGGACATCATAGCGCGGTTGTTGATATACGCCCCCAGAATCAGATCGCTATTGGGAGTTACTGTACGATCAGCATAACGGAATTCCGTATTGTCGATCGCCGCAGCGTTATAACCTACTTGAGATCCTGATTGCAAATTGGCGTATTTCTGCCCGGTCCATTGCATGAAGGCCCCGAAGTTGTCAGTGATCTTGCCGCCGGCAAACAGACTCACCACCTGCAGATCGGCTGATGATGAGGGCGTACCTTGTCCTGCACGAGTATTGTTGTAGTACTGCTTCGCACCCTGCACCATGATGGCCACAGGCGGATAGTCATTCTGAACTTCCAGACCGTCCAGATTGGGGCGGTTGCCCATGGTGTAACCGGTCAATTTGAACATACGACCGAGTGAAGTCAGTTGCGGGAACATGCCCCCAACGTGACAGGCCACGCACTTAAAGCCGGTTTGCCGAGCAAAGACCGGAATGGCATTGGCGTCCATGGATACCACCACAGATGCCGTGCCCAGCAGCAACAGGGCTGAGCCCTTTGCCTTTCCAAGCAGGTTGGATACCTTCATTCTGAAACCCCCTATGTTTTTCTGTAGGAACCGAGTTGGTGCATCACGCCCCGAAATGGAGCGATTTGCGCCAGGTCAAAAATTAACACCGGCTTAATGGGTCTGTAAATAGTTTTGTAACAATTGGTAAGAAAAAATTCGTGGCGTTGTTTAATTACAACAACCCGTCCGAGAGCACAATAAAAACGGCCTTCCCCTTGGGAGGGAAGGCCGTTTTTTTGGACGTGCGTTTTGGTTTAGAGAACGCTCTTGACCGTGGCGGCCACCTTGTCGGCGGTCAGACCAAAGTACTTGAACAGGGCACCGGCGGGGGCGGATTCCCCGAAGGTATCGATACCCACCACGGCACTACAGCCATACTTCCACCACAGCGCCGTACAACCCGCTTCCACCGCCACCTTGGGCACATGTTTGGGCAGAACGGAGGCGTGGTACTCGGCGTCCTGCCGGTCAAAGACCGAGGTGGAGGGCATGGATACCACCCGTACGGCGATGCCTTCTGCTGCCAGAAGTTTTTGCGCTTCCACGGCCAACCCCACTTCCGAACCGGTGGCGATGAGAATGGCCTGCGCCGCTCCGTCGGCTTCCTTCAGAACATAGCCCCCCTTGCTGATCTCGATGATCTGCTCAGGCATACGGGTCTGGAACGGCAGGTTTTGACGGCTAAAAATCAGGGAACTGGGTCCATCCTTGCGACGGATAGCCGCATCCCAGGAAACCGCCGTTTCCGTGGTATCACAGGGACGCCAGACATCCATGTGCGGGATCAGACGCAAACTGGACACATGCTCGATGGATTGGTGCGTCGGACCATCTTCCCCCAGGCCGATGGAATCGTGGGTGAACACGAAGATACTGCGAATCCGCATCAGCGAGGCCATGCGCAGGGCATTGCGACTGTAATCCGAGAAGGTCAGGAAAGTGCCGCCATAGGGGATGAACCCGCCATGCAGGGCCAACCCGTTGAGGATGGCGCTCATGCCGAACTCCCGCACCCCGTAACTCAGGTAATTTCCGGGGGTGGTGGCATTCATCGGCTTGCTGCCACTCCAGTTGGTCAGGTTGGATCCCGTCAAGTCCGCCGATCCCCCAAAGAACTCGGGCAGGGCGGGACTCAAGGCTTCCAGGGTATTCTGACTGGCCTTGCGGGTGGCGATGCTTTCTGCCTTGTCCCGACACTTGGCCACGAATTCCAGTGCTGCCCGTTCGAAGTTGGCAGGCAGATCCCCCTTCATGCGGCGCGTGAACTCTGCCGCTTCGCTGGGGTAGGCCGCCTGGTAGGCCGCAAAACGCTGGTTCCATTCAGCCTCCTGAGCCTGCCCGCGGGCTTTGGCATCCCATGCCGCATAAACTTCCGCAGGAATTTCAAAGGGACCATAATTCCAGCCGAGCATCTTTCTGGTCGCGGCGATTTCCTCATTGCCCAAGGCGGCACCATGCACATCGTGGGTTCCCTGCTTGTTGGGACTGCCCTTGCCGATGATGGTCTTGCAGCAAATCAGGGTGGGCTTGGTACTGGTTTTGGCGGCCTCGATGGCCTTCGATACCGCCTCCACATCATGTCCATCGATGGGCCGAACCACGTTCCAGCCATAGGCTGCAAATCGTCCAGGTACATCTTCCGAAAACCAGGGTTCTACATGACCATCGATGGAGATGCCATTATCATCCCAGAAGGCGATGAGTTTATTCAGCCCCAACGTCCCTGCCAGCGAGCAGGCTTCATGGCTGATCCCTTCCATCAGACAACCATCCCCCATGAATACGTAGGTATGATGATCCACAATGGTGTGACCTGGCTTGTTGAACTGTTCTCTCAACAGGCGTTCGGCCAAGGCAAAGCCCACCGCATTGGTGACGCCTTGACCCAGGGGGCCGGTGGTAGTTTCCACCCCCACGGTGATGCCATACTCCGGGTGTCCAGGGGTCTTGCTGTGCAATTGGCGAAAAGCCTTGAGTTCGTCCATGGGCAGATCGTAGCCCGTGAGGTGCAACAAGGCATAGAGCAGCATGGAAGCATGACCATTGGACAAGACGAAACGGTCACGGTCCGCCCAATGAGGGTTGGTGGGATTATGTCTCAAATGCTGTCCCCATAGGGCCACGGACATTTCTGCCATGCCCATGGGCGCACCGGGGTGGCCGGAATTGGCTTTTTGCACCGCATCCATCGCCAGTGCGCGAATGGCATTGGCCATCGTTGCCGTGGAGGTTGTACCTTGCGTCATGATGAAATCTCTTGTCGATAAGTTTAGGATAGAAAAAGGGTTTGGCGCGCCGGGGTCTTAACGCACCTGGGGCTTGAGTTCGCCCTTGGCATAACGATCCCCCATGACTTCCAGAGAGATCGGCTTGATCTTGCTGGCTTGTCCGGCACTGCCAAAGGCTTCGAAGCGGGCCTTGCAGATACCCATGGCGGCCTTGCGGGCTTCGGCCAGGAACTTGCGCGGATCGAATTCTTCGGGCTTCTTGAACATGAGTTGACGCATGGCTCCGGTCATGGCCAAACGGATATCGGTGTCGATGTTGACCTTGCGCACGCCATACTTGATGGCTTCGACAATTTCTTCCACGGGCACGCCATAGGTTTCCTTGATGGTTCCACCGTTGGCACGGATGATCTCGAGCCAGTCCTGGGGAACGGAGGAAGAGCCGTGCATGACCAGATGGGTGTTGGGAATCCGGGCATGGATTTCCTTCACGCGCCAAATGGCCAAGGTATCGCCTGTGGGCGCCTTGGTGAATTTGTAGGCTCCATGGCTGGTTCCGATGGCGATGGCCAGAGCGTCCACTTCCGTTTGACGAACGAAGTCCGCTGCCTGTTCGGGGTCGGTCAACAACTGATCATGGCTCAACTTGTCATCGGAGCCGTGTCCATCCTCTTCCCCCATCATGCCGGATTCCAGGGAACCCAGACAACCCAGTTCACCTTCCACCGAAACGCCCACGGCATGAGCCATTTCCACCACGCGGCGTGTGGTGCCGACGTTGTACTCGAAACTGGAGGGAGTTTTCATGTCTTCCATCAGGGATCCGTCCATCATCACGCTGGAAAAACCGGAGCGGATGGAACGTTGACATACCACAGGGCTGGCCCCATGGTCCTGATGCATGCACACGGGAATATCGGGATACATTTCCACAGCGCCTTCAATCAACTTGCGCAGGAAAGGTTCACCGGCATATTTACGGGCACCGGCGGAACCTTGCATGATGACGGGACTGTTGGTGGCTGCGGCGGCTTCCATGATGGCCTGGATCTGTTCCAGGTTATTCACGTTGAAAGCAGGCAAACCGTAACCGTGTTCGGCGGCGTGATCGAGCAACTGACGCAGGGAAATGAGAGCCATGATG
Organism: Ferrovum myxofaciens; assembly: GCF_000735045.1. Taxonomy (GTDB): domain Bacteria; phylum Pseudomonadota; class Gammaproteobacteria; order Burkholderiales; family Ferrovaceae; genus Ferrovum; species Ferrovum myxofaciens. Next base: position 18,098 of record NZ_JPOQ01000028.1, on the reverse strand, counting down.
TATCCTCGGAATATGGATGGGGTTAGATGGAGGGTGAAGCCAGTGGAGGACGTACCCCCAACTGTTGAAGCAGTTCCGGAAAACTGTCCAGCACACGGTCAGGGTTGGCCATGGCTATGGGTTCTCCGTGATTATATCCATGATTGAACGCCCAGATTGTTACACCGGCACGGCGCGCGGCCTGAACGTCGTTGCTGGAGTCCCCCACAAAAAGTGCGTCCTGTGCGCTTAACCCCGCATCCACCAGGGCTTTTTGGAGCGGCTGAGGACTGGGTTTTCCTTCCGGGGTATCTCCGCCTCCCACCAAAATGTCGATGGCCTGGGCCAGACCCTGACTGTCCAGCAAACGTTGGGACAAGTCCCGATCCTTGTTGGTCACAACGGCCAGTTGGCAACCTGCCGCACGCAGGATTTCCAAAGCCTCGGATGCCCCAGGGTAAGGCCGGCTATGAACGCCGGTCAGGTCATGGTAGACCTGCAGAAAGCGCGGATAAAACTGGTCATACACCTGTGACGCTCGTTCTTTGTCCTGCCCCGTCACCTGTTGCGACACGGTTGCAAACAACCAGGCAGTGCCTTTTCCAATCCACTCCCGAATCAACTCCGGGGGCAAAGAATCAAAACCTGCCTCGGCCAAAGTTTGATTCACGGAGTGGGCAATTTCCATGGCGGTATCCACCAGGGTGCCATCCAGATCGAACATGATCAGGCGCGGCAGGGGAACTCCCTGTGCCATCAGCAGGCAGCCTTACGTTTGTAATCGATCATCTTGAGAATCATGGGCGTGAAAATCAATTGCATGGCCAGACCCATTTTGCCACCAGGAACCACCAACGTATTGGGACGGGTCATCATGGCATCGTGCAACATGGACAGCAGATAAGGAAAATCAATGCCGTGGGGATCAGAAAAGCGGATCACCACCATGCTTTCATCCGGACTGGGAATGTCATTGGCAATGAAAGGATTGGAGGTATCCACCGTGGGCACACGCTGAAAGTTGACATGGGTGCGCGAAAACTGGGGACAGATGTGGTTGACGTAATCGGGCATGCGGCGCAGGATCACATCCATGACGGCTTCCTGAGAATAGCCCCGCAATTTCTGGTCACGATGGAGTTTTTGAATCCACTCCAGATTGATGATGGGCACCACGCCCACCAACAGATCCACCTGGGCCGCCACATTGATCTTGTCGTCGGCATAGCCCCCATGCAGCCCTTCGTAAAACATCAGATCGGTACCCGGCTCGACGTCCTGCCAGGGGATGAAGGTACCCGGTTCCTGCTTGTAGGGAGCCGCTTCACCGGCATCGTGCAGATATTTACGGACTTTACCCAACCCGGTGGCACCATAGGTCTTGAACAGGGTCTCCAACTCTTCGAGAAGATTGGCCTCGGGACCAAAGTGGCTGAAATTACGATTGCCCTTGTCTTCCCGTTCTTTCATCTGCGCTTTCATTTCGGCGCGATTGTAACGGTGAAAGGAATCGCCTTCCACCAATTGGGCCGTAACCTTCTCGCGGCGGAAAATATGTTTGAAACTGTTCATCACGGTGGTGGTACCAGCACCGGAAGAGCCCGTCACGGCAATGATGGGATGTTTGCGGGACATGATCGATGACCTCTTGTGCAATTATATTGTAAAGTTTCTCAAGCCCGGAACAGACCACGCTCGCTGAACAGCGGGGAAGAAAAGGGTTCTCCCTTTCCTTCGTCGTGTTCCTGATGATACTGGATCACCCGTGCCACCTCGTGACTCGACCCCAGAATGACCGCAATGCGTTGGTGAATCTGGGTGGGCACCACTTCCATGATGCGTTCCCGTCCGGTGCTGGAAAGCCCCCCCGCCTGTTCCACAATCATGCTCATGGGATTGGCTTCGTACAGGAGACGCAGACGACCCGGTTTCAAAGGTTCCTTGGTGTCCTTTGGATACAGAAATATCCCGCCACGAATCAGGATACGGTGCACTTCCGCCACCATGGAAGCAATCCAGCGCATGTTGAAGTCACGCTCGCGCACGCCCGTCTTGCCCGCCTTGCATTCGCTGATGTAACGGATGACCGGGGGTTCCCAGAAACGTTCGTTGGAGGTATTGATGGCAAATTCGTTGGTATCCGCCGGAATCTGAATGTCCGGATGGGTCAGAATAAAATTGCCCACTTCCCGATCCAGGGTAAAGCCATGAGTTCCTTTGCCCACCGTGATGACCAGCAAAGTTGCCGGGCCATACAGTGCATACCCCGCCGCCACCTGTTCGGTTCCGGGCTTGAGGTAATCCTGCATCTCGGGTTCTTTCCCATCAGGGGCACGGAGAATCGAGAAAATAGAACCCACCGAAACGTTGCCGTCGATGTTGGATGAACCATCCAGGGGATCAAAAATCGCCAGAAAGGGTCCGCGCTTATGCGGTGCGCGCACGGGAAAGGGATCATCCATCTCCTCCGAGGCGACCCCGGCCACCAATCCACCCAATTCGAAGGTGTTCACAAACGCCGTATTGGACAGGACATCCAGTTTTTTCTGGGTCTCGCCCTGCACGTTGGTGGTATCCATGCTGCCTGTTGCGCCGCCCAACGCCCCTTTGGAACTCAGGGCAGAAATGGCTTTCACCGCAGCAGCCACATCCACCAGCAAGGCGGCCAAATCGGCTCCATCCTTGGTTCCGCTGACATTTTCAATCAAATACTTGGATAAGGTCTTGCGCCCCAGATGCATGGTATATTCTCTCCGTCAATCAAGCGTTGCCGCATTATTTTAGCCCTCGAGAGACCCAGAAACACAGGATTTCCCCGAGGATTTATGGTTTTCTGTCGATGATATCCCGAATCCAGTATAAGAAACCCTAAGTATTTTTTATCTGGATCATAAGAAATGTTTAACATTCAGGATTCATCGTCCCATAACCGTAGTATGACGCAACTTTATCGCGTTGCACAACTCCGATACGCTTCAACAAACAAAAGAGCCGGGATTTCCCGGCTCTTTGTGTTCTTTCGGCTCCCCTCACCGGGGTACGGAGGCAAAGGTCATTTATGCCATACTGAATTGTCCAGCATAAAAATGAGAATGGCCGGTCCTACGATTCCAATGATTTCCATCCATGTAACGCTCATCGCAACCCCCTCGTCTCGTTGTCTGCGCTCTGATGGTACCGCTCCCCTGAGCATGTCCGGCGCATGGTTGAAAGATAAGGGAGATACAATGATTTGTTTTTGATTTAAATCAATTTTTATCCATTCTCCACAGCCTTTGCAGAGAATCCCGAACCCCAATGAGGCAAGCAGGCAGTCAGCACGGCAGAAAACAGGATCACGGCCCAGGATAGGTGAATCCACGCCAGAAAAATGGGTAGGGCAGCAAAAGCCCCGTAGATCAGGGTATAACTGGAGAGGTGGGCCACAAACCAGGTAAAACTGCTTTTCATTATTTCAAACAACAAAGCCCCCAATACGCCGCCAAAGAGGGCATGTCGACGCCGCACCGGATGATCGGGTACCTGGTAGAACGCCAGTGCCAATCCTGCCGCCATAACCAGAAAAGACAGCCACTTGAGAACCAGATGAGTCAGGTGTGCGCCCTTCCCTGCCCAACCGACGGACATCTGCACCAGAAGCGTCATTCCCCATAGCCCCAACCCAAACAGCAGGGGCCCCAGAAGGATCAACACACCATAAATTGCCAGGCGGGTATGCAAAGGACGACGGGGCGCTGTCCCCCAAATGGCGTTGAAAGTATGATCCACCGTCAGAATCAGCGAAAACACCGTCCCCATCAGCATGCCCAGTCCCAGGTAAGTCAATTGGGCAGCATGCCTGGTGAACTGGGTCGCATAAACCGTCACCAAACGGGCCGCCACATCAGGCAGCAGATTGGCCAGCAGAAACCCCCGCATGACCTTCCCAAAATGCCCAAACTCGGGGAAAAGGGAATAAATGTCGATACTGAAGGTAATCAGCGGCACCAGCGCGAAGAGCGTGGTGGTGGTGAGGCTGGATGCCGACTGCATGCAGCGGTCCCGCTGAAACTTGCGCCCCACCATGAGCATGAACTGCCACAGTACCCGTCCCATGATCCTCACACTTGCGGGTTGACCCTTTCCGTATGCGCTTGCAATTTGTTCAAGGCATTCAGATAAGCCCGCGCAGAGGCCACCACGATGTCCGTGTCCGCCCCCAACCCATTGACGATGCGCCCATCCTGAGCCAACCGGACGGTCACTTCGCCCTGGGATTCAGTGCCACTGGTAATGTTGTTGACCGAATAGAGTTGCAACTCGGCACCACTTTGCGCCACCCGCTCAATGGCCTTGAAGGAAGCATCCACCGGGCCGCTCCCTTCCGCTTCCGTGGTCTGTTCGTCTCCTCCCAAGGTCAAAACCAGGCGCGCACGGGGAGATTCACCCGTTTCACTGTGAGCCATCAGTGAAACCAGTGCATAGTGATCGTTCTGGCCTTCTCCGATTTCTTCTCCCACCAAGGCCTGAAGGTCTTCATCAAAAATCTCATGTTTCTTGTCAGCCAGTACCTTGAAACGCTGGAAGGCAGCATTGAGAGCGACTTCCGAGTCCAGCACGATGCCCAACTCCTGCAAGCGGGTACGAAATGCGTTGCGTCCCGAATGTTTGCCCAGCACCAACTTGTTGGCCTTCCAACCCACCTCTTCGGCACTCATGATTTCATAGGTTTCCCGATGCTTGAGGACTCCGTCCTGATGAATCCCGGATTCGTGCGCAAAAGCATTGGCCCCCACCACAGCCTTGTTGGGCTGCACCGGAAAACCCGTGATGGTGGACACCAGACGGCTGGCTGCCACGATCTGGGTGGTATCGATACGCGTGGTCAGGCCGAATACATCCCGACGGGTACGCAACGCCATGACGATCTCTTCCAGTGCGGCATTCCCGGCACGCTCTCCCAATCCATTGATCGTGCATTCCACTTGCCGGGCTCCCGCCAGCACGGCGGCCAATGAATTGGCAACAGCCAAACCGAGATCATTGTGGCAATGCACCGAGAAAACAGCCTGATCGGCATTGGGAATGCGGTTCATCAAATCGGCAATGAGTGCCCCATACTGAAAAGGAATGGCATAGCCCACGGTATCCGGGATATTGATGGTGCGGGCCCCCGCCCGGATCGTGGCCTCGATCACCCGACACAGAAAATCCGGTTCGGAACGGACCGCATCCTCACAAGAAAATTCCACATCGTCGGTGAACTGGCGGGCCAATGTCACAGCCGACACCGCATGCCCAAGCACCTGCTCCGGCGTCATGCGCAATTTGCGCTCCATATGCAGAGGGGAAGTGGCGATAAAGGTATGAATGCGTTTTGACGAGGCAGAGGCCAAAGCTTCAGCCGCACTTCGGATATCCTTTTCCTGGGCACGGGCCAACCCGCAGATGGTGCTTTCCCGAATCGCACTGGCCACGGCCTTGACCGCTTCAAAGTCGCCGGGACTGGCGGCAGGAAAACCCGCCTCGATCACATCCACACGCAAACGTTCCAACTGGCGGGCAATGCGAACCTTCTCTTCACGGGTCATGGAAGCGCCGGGGCTTTGTTCGCCATCGCGCAAGGTTGTATCAAAAATTTTTACAGTATTCATGGTCTCGTCCTTGAAAGTCCAGAGACTTTCATTCATGGCGGAGAACCCCTCGGGGGAGGGGGAGCGGTACACAGCGATGGGAAAAGAAGGATTTTAGCGCGCAAGGCGCAGCAGCAGGAGGGATCCCGTGCAGAAAAGAAGAGCGGAAGTGAAATTTGAGTTCATGGGGTGATTCTACGAAAAAGTCAGAACCTCTGTCAAGGCATCCGGCGTGGGAAACCACCGGAGCTGCTGGTGACATCTCCCCTGCTACGCTTTTTTTCAGGAGAGTTCCAGGCGGCGCTCAATGCGTCCAATGCGATCGGCTAACTTGTCCAGCGTGATCTGTTGCCGGGCATCTGTTTCCTCGCCCAAGTTGATCTCGCGCCTCACAAGGTTCATGGCCTGCTCCAAACCAGACATGCGGTGTTTCAGATCGCCCATATCCTCGGCAATTTGATCCACGCGTCCCCGGATATGACGCAAGTGTTCCAACACCAAGTTTTCAATGTCGTCAGTCATTGGTCGATTAACCTTTGCTGTCCTTTGGCATCCAATTCTCCGCGATCCGCCACGTCATCAGGTGTATTGATTGCCGCAAGTACGATACCTGAGGATCGTCTGATTGTACGACAAAAACAGAAACAAATCCAAGAACTATCCGATCTAGGACAACACTCTCGTGAACCGTTCTAACAGACCTGCAGTTTTGGCGCTGCCATTCCGCCAGCGCCCAATTATAGGTGAAGCGTGCTACACCAATTCCGCGCCGAAGCGCAACAACCGGTCCTTGTGGGTGATGACCAGCCGCTTCATGGCGTAGAAAGAATCAAAGAAGGAGTGTCTCTTCCCGGCATCGATGCAATCGAGGTTGCCAGGGAAGCAGGGATTTCCATTTCCACAGATTGCGCCCTGCAGAACAGGACTCCTGCCGTCTGCAAGGGCAAGGGCACCGGCTGAAAATCCAGGCGCCGTGCCTGCAGGACAAGGGACTCAGGATGTTCTCCGGCCTTTTTCAGCCACTGCCCCCATATCTGGGACGTGGTCCAGCCCACCATCCCGCCACGCGGAATAGATCGAGCGGATTCCGGGAGGTGCAGCACGAGTTCCGGGAAACGTTGATGCCGTGTAAATTGTTCCGGCCCGGTCACCACCAGCACCAGAGCCGCACCTCGGGCCAGGGCATGATCGATCCGGTCCCCCTCTTTCAGGTCCAGATATTGACCTGCTGAAGCCAGGGCTTGCTCCGAGTCCACCATGACATCGTCGGGCAAACGGGAATTCCCGGCCATCAGGACAACCGTTTTGCCCGTCAGGTCCTGAGGGCCGAAATCATCAATGCCCAAGGCCGGGATCCATCGTCCATATCCCGCAAACAGCCAGGGAGAATCCACCAACGTATGTTCCCTTTGGGGCTGTCGGCAGGACACCACCACCTCATCGTTCAATCTCACGGACAGCGTCTTATGGTGGATAATCCACGTCATCTGCCCAGTTCCACGCAGTTGGTCCACCGTCAGGTACAGGGTTTCCGGCATTTTATGCGCACAAGCGCGGAGCCAGCGAATTTCCTCACCGCGATCAGGCACCTCTGCCACGGGCACTGGCGTTTCAGCGCAACCTGCCATGACGAGCATGAATACCCCCTGTATCGTTGCTGCCAGACGCATCTTTAGCTCTCCCGCCGGTCGTGTCTGGGTCATTATGGCGCACGGATTGCCCCCCAACTGCGTTAGAATAAGCACCAATTTTCCCTATTTGCCGGAACATCCTGTCATGCGCGCCAGCCAACTGTTCATCCCCACCCTCAAAGAAGCCCCTGCCGAAGCCGAACTGATCAGTCACCAACTGATGTTGCGAGCGGGTCTCATCCGTCGTCTGGGCAGCGGACTCTACACCTGGATGCCCTTGGGGTTGCGCGTGTTGCGCCGGGTGGAGGCAGTGGTGCGGGAAGAAATGAACCGGAGCGGAGCCCAGGAAGTATTGATGCCCGCCATCATTCCCGCTGAGTTATGGCAGGAGACGGGACGCTGGGACAAGTTTGGTCCCCAAATGCTGAAGATGAAAGATCGGCACGAACGGGATTTCTGTTTCGGCCCCACTCACGAAGAAGTCATCAGTGACATTGCACGCCGGGAGATTCGCAGTTATCGCCAACTTCCCGTGAATTTCTACCAGATTCAAACCAAGTTTCGCGACGAAATTCGCCCCCGCTTCGGGGTCATGCGTGCCCGCGAATTCATCATGAAGGATGCCTATTCCTTCCACACCGACCGCGCCAGCCTGGAATCCACCTATGACCTCATGGTTCAAACCTATCAACGGATCTTCACTCGCCTGGGCCTGAAATTTCGCGCGGTCTCTGCCGACACCGGGGCCATTGGGGGGTATGCTTCCCAGGAGTTTCATGTCCTGGCGGATTCCGGTGAAGATGCCCTGGCTTTCTGCCCCCATTCCGATTATGCGGCCAACGTGGAATTGGCCGAGGCGCTGGCCCCCACCACTTCCCGTCCTGCTCCCTCAACCCTCTTGACCACGGTATCCACACCCGGCATCACGACCTGCGAAGCCGTGGCGAAGGCCCTGAATCTGCCTCTCCACCAGATCGTGAAATCCCTGCTGGTGATGGATGAGGAGCAACGCCCGCACCTGTTGCTCCTGCGGGGAGACCATACCCTCAACGAAGTCAAAACAGAAAAACTCCTGGGCCCGTTTCGTTTGGCTTCGGATCCTGAAATTACTCAATGGCTGGGTCCTGTCAAAGGTTTTGTCGGTCCCGTCGGTCTGCCCTCCGGCATTACCCTATGGGCAGATCGGGCCGTGCCCGTTCTGGCCGATTTTGTCTGTGGCGCCAACCAGCCAGACGCCCACCTCATCCAGGTCAATTTTGGCCGGGATTTGCCCGAACCGGAGCGGGTGGTGGACCTGCGTAACGTGGTCGCCGGCGACCCTTCCCCCGATGGCCAGGGCTACCTGGAATTGGCACGGGGCATCGAAGTCGGCCATGTTTTTCAGTTGGGTGCCCGGTACAGCGAGGCCATGGGAGTCCACTATCTGGACGAAGAAGGTCACTCCCGGGTGGTGGAAATGGGGTGCTATGGCATTGGGGTCAGCCGCATCGTGGCGGCAGCCATTGAACAACACCATGATGCACAGGGGATTTGTTTCCCCCCGGCGCTGGCCCCTTTCCAGATCAGCCTGATTGCCCTGGGGCCGAACAAGAGCCCTTTGGTACGGGAGATGGCAGAACGCCTCTACACCGACTTGTTGGCGCAGGGGGTGGAAGTGCTCTTTGATGACCGCGACGAACGCCTGGGTGTGATGCTCGCCGATCAGGAATTGATGGGGATCCCCTGGCGCATCGTGGTCGGCGAACGCAACCTGAAAAATGGTCATGTGGAAATTCAGGGGCGGCTCGAAACCAGTGCCCGCCTGGTATCTCCCGAAATTGCTGTTGCGCTGGTGGTCGCGCAGGTCGACAAGAGATGAGGGGCTAGGTTTTGATGCCTCGACTGGCGTAGACACTCATAAGTTTGGCCGCATGCAAGAGGCCATCGTCCAGAGTGTAGAGGATCTTTGCGCCGTTGTTAAGTGCGATAGCCAAGTGCAGCGCATCGCCCGCCCGCAACTTGGTGGCGAAGTGCAGCATCAAAGCCCCTCGTCGCGCATTTCACGCAGCAACTCAGCGCTGGAATTGCGCCAGCGTGGCATGCGACTGCGAAACTCGACGAGGGATTTGACGGCGTGCTTGGGCTTTTCGACCGGGGAGATACGCGCTACAGGTTGTCCGCGGCGTGTGATCACCATTTCCTCCCCCGCTTCCACCTGATCGAGGAGATGACTTAGATGGGCCTTGGCTTCTGCTAACGTAACGGTACTCATATGCCTCTCCAGTTGGTCATCATATTGGTCACATGGTAGCGCAAGATCAACGTGAAGCAAATTATGGCCGAACGGTTCAACCTTTCAGGTGCCCGAAGGCAGGAAAGGATCCGCATGAATTTCCGCCATGGACGCCCCGCCCAAAAAAATCTTGAGGCGCGCATCCTTGACCATATCCGGGTGACCACAAAGAAAAACACGGTGGTGCGCAAACACACGGTGATCACTCACGGCGGCTTCGAGCACAGTGCCCACCCGGGCATTCAACGCCAGGGCTTCCGGGCCGGCACGATCCACGCAGGGAACATAATGGAAGTTGGGGAACTGACCGGCCAGGCGCTGCAAGGCAGTCTGATGATAGAGTCCTTCCACCGTAAAACTACCGTGGTAGAGCCAGATCGGCCCACGATGGCCCTGGGCCAGGGCATCGCGCACAATCCCGTAAAGAGGCGCCAGACCAGAACCCGTTCCGAGCAGCAACAAGGTCTGTTCTTCCTGACCAGGCGTATAAAAACACTGACCCAGTGAATCCCCAATTTCGACTTGCGCACCTACCCGGAGTTGATCGTGTACCCAGGCGCTGACCCGTCCCTCCGGAATCCGGCGAATATGCAGTTCCAGCCAGTCATCAAGGGTGGGGACGCTGGCCAGAGAATAGCAGCGTGACAGATCCGCCTGACGATACAAACGCAGATATTGCCCGGCCCGATAGTCCAGGGGACGCTCCGGTTTCAGGCGCAGTGCCACGATCTCCTGATTCAAGGATTCCACGGCGAGGACGTGAGCCCTCTGGCGCAATCCCTCCGCATCAGCCAGCGCCACCGTCAGATCCGAAGAAGGACGAGCCCGGCAAGCCAGGAAATACCCCTGTGCCACCAAAGCGGGTTTCAAACCCTCCTGAGCTCCGGCGGGCACCTCTCCCTCCAGACAACGCATCAGACAGGATTGACAAACGCCGGCCCGACAGCCCGAAGGAATCTCCACCCCGTGTTCGGCCAGACTTTCCAGCACTGTCCGGGGTGCCTCATACACAAAATCCTGACCCTGAAACCGAAGGATCGTCATGCTCGCCTCACATAAAAAAGCCCCATGGAAAGCCGTTTCCACGGGGACAAGGAACTCACTGACCGGAACGGGAAGAGAAAAACTTACTTCCCCAGCACATCGTTGCGCGTGGTTTCAGCCACCGCCGCCACTTGTGCGATCAAGGCATCGGATACCCCCAATTCCTTGAGGGTGGCGCCCAGATCCTCCACCACGGCATCAAAATGGCTGTCGTTCAATCCCTGAGCCACCAGATGGGCGTGCCCCCGGCGCATATCCGCGCCCGTGTAATGGTTGGGCCCCCCAAACGCCATAGTCAAGAAAGCCTTTTGTTTGGCCGACTGTTTTTCCATGTCCACCCCGCTGAAGAAACGGTTGATGCGCTCATCCTGCAGAACCTTGCGGTAAAAAATATCCACGGCCGCATTCACCGCAGCCTCGCCACCCAGTTGTTGGTATAAACTCATGATCGATCCTCACTTCTGTCGTTTGTCGTTCGTTAAAGAAAACTCCAAGGTCACCCTGCGCAGGGCTCCCGTGACTACGTGACCATATTCGCAGAAATGACATCAGGACGCATGACAATGATTGGGTAGTCAACGAAAAAGTTCTACCCCCTAAGAGGTATTCCCTGTCTTGGAAATAAACCGGAAAATGGCGGACGATCATTTGGTTGGAATGACCTTTACAATGCGTTAAAATTGCCCATGAACCTGTTTTCCCGTTCCTTGTCCTTTCTTCCCGCGCGCCCCTGGAGCCTTCCGGGTTTACGCCGTCGGATAGGACGGATTTTGGGCTTGAGATCGTTGCGCCAACGCCTGGCGCTTTCCTTGGCCTTACTTTTCTTTCTGGTTCTGCTCGGAGTCCTCAGTGCCTGGCGCATGACGATCCACAGCAGCGGAGAAGCACGCCTCCTCAATCACACTGCCGCGTTACGCATGCTGGTCTGGCGCCTGGAGGTGGCACATCTCACGGGCAACCGCAAAACCCAGGAAGAGGACCTGAGGGAATGCGATAGTCGACTCAAGACCTTGCCCCGTCTGGTGGAGGATGGATTTCTTCCCGCCGACAGTCCATGGCCCATCTTGCTGCTTCAGACATGGCCAGACCTGCGTGCCCACCTCGAGGCCCCCCCTGATCCGGTCAACCAGCGCTGGTTGGCACAGGCACTGCCGGCCTTCACCACCCTGATCGATCAAGTGGCCCACGGACTGGAACAGGATCTGGAATCCCGCATCCAGACCCTGCGCTGGGTCCAGGGCGCCCTCTTATTGGGCGCATTGCTGCTAACCCTGTCCATCATCCTCCATCTCCAGCGGGATTTCTTCATTCCCCTCAAAGTCCTTTTGCGTTCTGCCCAAGCCGTCCAGAATGGACAGTTTTCGGCGCGCATCTCGCCCCAACCCAACAACGAATTGGGCGAAGTCGGCAATGCGTTCAATGCCATGGTGGAAAGACTGTCAGTGTTGTATGAAGGACTCGAACAGCGAGTCGCAGAAAAAACCCGTGAACTGCAACATAGCAACCATCTTCTGCAGCTGCTCTATCGCACGGCGACCCGCCTGACCGAACAGGATCTGACCCAGGAAATCCTCCTGGAAATGCTCGTGGATGTGGAGCGTGCCCTGGATTTGGGACCGGGCATCGTCTGCGTGCGCCGCGAGGAAGACAGTCGCGCTTACCCCCTCGCCACCACCTTACCGGAAATCGAGCGGGCTGCACTATGCGAATCCCTGGGCTGTTCCATCTGTTTTGGTGCCGGTCGCCCCCCAACGGCCATCAGCGAACATCACGTGGGTGAGATACATTTGGTCAGCATTCCTCTGACAGGCGGCGGACAATGGCAGGGAGTCATGCCTTTCCAGATCCTTGCAGGAAATACCCTGCAGACTTGGCAGGCCCAGATTCTGCAGACCCTGGCGGGTCATGTCGCCACGGCCCTGGCCAATGCGCGACGCACCGAAGAGCGCCATCGTTTGGCCGTGTACGAGGAACGGGCCGTCATCGCCCGTGAACTCCACGATTCCCTGGCCCAGTCACTCTCCTACCTGAAAATTCAGGTTTCGCTCCTGCAAACCCGTCTGGAACCGAAGGCCACGCCCGAACTGCAGGCCACCGTGGAGGAACTCAAGACGGGCCTCAACAGCGCCTACCGGGAACTACGCGAACTTCTGACCACGTTCCGTCTCACGCCGGGTCAAACACCTTTCACCGAAGAGTTGACCAGTGTCGTACAAGAAGCCAGACGGCGGTGCGGTTTCGATATCCTGCTGGAACAACGCATGAACAATCTGGAATTGGGCGCCAACGAAGAAATTCATTTGATGCGTCTGATCCGCGAGGCCCTCATCAATATTGAACGACACGCCAAAGCCACCTGGGCACGGGTCACCCTGGAAGCCAACAGTTTGCGCCAAGTGGAACTCTGTATCGAAGACAATGGCCAGGGCTGGCCAGCAACGACCCCTTCCGGAGGACATTTCGGCCTGACAATCATGCGTGAACGCGCCGCTTTCCTGAAAGGCGTGTTGAACTTCGATACTCGCCCTGCCGGCGGCGCGCGCATTACATTGACTTTCATTGCCCTCACCCCTTACGCCGCTCATTGAGGTTCTCTTGCCCCCGCCCCTTCCTCCCCACGATATTCGCGTTCTGGTCATCGATGACCACCCCTTGTTCCGCCGTGGCGTCCTTCAGTTACTGGCCAGCACCCCTCATTTCAAAACCGTGGGGGAAGCCGATACCGGCGATGAGGGCATTGCGCTGGCCCTGGCATTAAAGCCGGATCTGATCTTGCTGGATCTCAACATGAAGAAGGGACTGGATGGTATCGCCACCCTCCAGCACCTGCAAGGAACCGAGTTGGACGCCAAAATCGTCATTCTCACGGTATCTGACGACCCTCAGGACCTGGTGACCGCCATTCGGGCAGGTGCCGAGGGATACCTGCTGAAGGATACGGACCCTGAACAGATGATCGGGCACTTGAATGAAATCATGTTTGGCCGTACCGTCATCAGTGATACGTTGACTCATTGCCTGGCCGCTGCCCTGCGCGACGACTCGATGAAAACGTTACGCCAGCCTTCCGCCCTGACCGAACGGGAAGACAACATCGTCCGCTGTTTGGCACAGGGTCTATCCAACAAGTTGATCGCCCGCGAATTGGGCATCATGGAAAGCACGGTCAAAGTCCATATTCGCAACCTCCTCAAGAAGCTCAACTTCCATTCACGCCTCGAAGCGGCAGTCTGGGCGGTTACTCAGGGACAACGCTAGAACCTTTTTCATGTTCAAAATTGCTGGCTATTCCCGTTTCCTCACCCCCACCCAGTTCGTCCTGTTCAATTTCACCCTGGGCATCGGACATTTCCTGGTTCTTCTCAATGCGGGCGCGTATTTGCCCATGCTGCCCTATGTCACCGGCTCGATGGATGAAGGATTGCCCTATGTAGTATGGGGACAGAGTGACTACTTCACCGCACTGGGATGCGCTTTTCTCATCGCGCGCCCCCTGATGAAACGGTTTGGCCCCAAGGTCACCGTCATTGCGTCCTTTCTCCTGTTTTCCTTTGCCAGCCTGGGTGCCCTGTTCGTCGTTCATAACCTGATCCTGTTCACCAGTTTCCGGGTCATTCAGGGATTTGCCGCCGGGTTGAGCGTCATTCCCTCTTTTTTTCTGCTCCTGGAATATTACAAGACCGAACACCAGCACATCGCCACCTCCCTTTGGGGACTGGCGGTGTTCATTCCCTTTTCCATCGGCCCTGCGTTGGGCGGCTGGATCGCTTACGTACTGGGGGATTGGCGCTTCCTGTTCTTCGCCTCCTTCCTGATTTCTCTCCTGATCGCCGGAATTCTCTGGGGATTGCTGGCCGATTGGGAAGATGTGATCGACCGGTTCTACCCTCTCTTCCACCAGAGTCTGACCTTTGGGTTGTTCTTCGCCTCTGTTCTGATGTTGCAAGAGTTCTTTGATGTCGGTTTGTTGAGTGATCTTTCCAGCCGTTTTCGGGAATTATGGGGGATGCTGTGCCTTACGCTCATCGGTTTTGCCTGGTTCCAGATTCGAAATGCCCGCAGCAAAACACCTCTGATCTCCTTTGCTCTTTTTTCACACCGCAACTTTGGCGCAGGCACCCTTCTGTTCTGTCTCTCCTTCATGCTCCTGCAGGGAGGCATCATCCAATACATCATCCGATTCCAGTTGGTGGAAGGCTACACCGCCTGGCATGTGGGGCTCTTGTTTCTGCCTTTGTTCATTTTTTCCAAACCCTTCAGCCTGCTGACCCAAAATCGCATCCAGAATGGCTGGGACCCCAGAATCCCGGCCAGCGCGTCACTTTTGGCCATCGCCTTGAATTTCTGGTGGATTTCCAGTTATCTGCGCCCTGCAACCTGGGAATTACTGCTTCTCCCCCAACTTTTCCTGGGCGCCGCGATTGGCCCCTTCTTTTCCTCCATGACGACCCTCGCCTTGGGCCATGTGCCGAAGAACCAACAATTAAACGCCCTCGATCTACTCAATGGAGCAAGAAACATGGGTGCCGGTTTGGCCGTCACCTTCTCGGATATCGGCTGGGATCGACTGCAAGCCCATCAATGGAATCTTTTCACCACCCCGGATCCTTCCAATTCCTTGCGTTTTTTGTCGTTTTCACCCATCGAACCCCACCGTTTACATACCGAACTGGAAAGAGTAGCGGGTCTATTGACCTTCAATGACTTTTTTCAGTTACTGGCGTGGGGTGGCGCACTCTCTTCCTGTCTCGTCTGGTTCCTGACGCCGCCCCGGACGCACCTCCCCGATCCTGACCTGATCATTCTCGAAAATCTTGGAGAAGAGCCATGAGACGTCTATCGTTTCTACTTGCCTTTTCGTTGGTGGGTTGCGTACCCGCCGTTAGTCCAAGTGTCCCCGTTCTGGGCGGGGTGTCCGCCCCCAGTACGCTCACAAAAGCCAATGCTGCCGTGCAACCCAGGGAAAATGGCGCGCTTCCGGACAAATGGTGGGAATCCTTCCACAACCCTGCGCTCGACCGGTTGGTGGAGCAAGCGCTGGCTCATAATCCCGGATTGGATGAAGCGCGCAATCGCCTCCTCGAGGCCCAGGCTCAGGTATTCAAATCCAAGTCGTTGCTTTACCCCCACGTCAATTCCGGGGGTGCCCTCATCCATACCCGCATCTCGCGTAACGGTCCCACCGAACCGTACAGCGGGGTCACGGCCAATCTTGCGACCCTGTTTCCTCTCATGGTCAACTACGACCTGGATTTATGGGGCCGGGATGACGCCCTGATCCAGGCTTCCGAGGCCTCGGAAGAAATCACCCGGGCCAAGTACAGGGAAAGCGCCTTGATGCTGAGTTCTGCCGTCATCAAAACCTATTTCGCCTTGCACAGCGCCAAAGAACTGGTTGAAGGACAAACCCGCATCGTCCAGTTGAACGAAGAAAGGATGAAACTTCTCGACACTTCGTTTCAAACAGGCATCGGACCCAAACCCCCCGTGCTGACCAGCCAGACCCAATGGCATGAAGCCCGGAATGAATTGGAAAAGTTGCAACGTCAACTTTCCTCCCTGAATTATGCGTTATATGAACTGATCGGAAAAAGCCCGGAAGACACGCTGACGCCAACCGCATCATCGTTGCCAGACCAGTTCCCTCTTCCGGCCCGAGTGGATTTGAATCTCGTGTCCCAACGCCCGGACGTGCAAGCTGCCCTATGGAACATCAAACGCAGCGAACATCTGGAAAAAGTGGCGCGAACTGCCTTTTATCCCAATATCAATCTGGTTGGTTTGATGGGGTTCAACAGTATTGGTATTTCCGATCTGGTAACCCCGGCCGGAGGAACCTATGCCTACGGCCCGGCCTTTGACCTGCCCATCTTTGAAGGGGGAGCTCTGGAAGGACAACTGCACGCGATGGAAGCGGCCCGAAACAGTGCCATCGATGCCTACAATCATGCCCTGCTCGTGGCGGTACGCGAAATTGCCGATGGCCTGTCCACCATGAAGCATCGCCGTGAACGTCTTGAAGAGATTTCCGCTGCCGTCACTGCCAGGACCGCAGAAACAGCACTCGATCAGGAAAAATTCGGGGCAGGAATTTCGGGGAAATTACCCTATCTCGATGCTTTGATCCGTTTGGAGAGTGAACAAATGAAAAAAACCGAAGAGAGTCTGGATTGGCTGAACAGTATCACGGATACGGCCACGGCCCTTGGAGGAGGATTCGGAGGGTGGGCATCATGAAAACGGTGCCGGTCAAACACGCCCGAATCCGCCATCACCGACTGCGCGGCGTAGGAATACTCAGCGGCATCACCCTGCTCTCTCTGCTGTCTTACTGGTACCTGTTTTTGCGCCCCGTGGTGGAAAGCGATGATGCCTATGTCACCGGCAACATCATTCCGGTACAGGCTCTGACCCCCGGCATCGTTTCCGATGTTCTGGTGGAGGATACCCTGCCGGTTCATCGGGGACAGTTACTGATCAAGGAAGAACACAATCTGTCCCAACTCCGTTTGCTGAAGGCCGAATCAACCTTGGCACAAGCCGTTCGTTCCACCAGCGGCTTGTTTCATCAGGTCGACATGGAACGGGCCGAAATCGCTGCTTTGCAAGCCAAACAAGAACGCTTGACCCATGATCTCGCCCGCTACCGCAGCGCCGAGCCCTCGGGGGCCGTTTCCGCCCAACTGGTTTCAGACACGCAGGATGAACTGGATGAATTAAACAGGACTCTCGACAAGGCTGCGGCCCGGTTACACCAGGCTCAGGCTCTGGTAACAGGCACCTCGAGGCTGAATAACCCTTTCGTAGCCAAAGCCAAAGCCGAGTTCATGGAAGCCCATATCGAGAATCAACGCGCCAATATCTACTCCCCTGTGGAGGGTTACATCAGTAATCGACAGGTTCAGGCCGGTGAGCAGATCCAAACCGGACAGAAACTCATGGCAATCGTTCCGCTGGATGACCTGTGGGTCACCGCCAATATCAAAGAAACCCGACTGGCCGATGTAAGAACCGGAGAAACCGTCGAGATCGTCTCCCATACCTACGGCAAGGAACACGCCTATCACGGGAAAGTCCTCGGTCTGGACCCTTCGGGAGGCAGCACTTTCAGCCTTTTCCCCGCCAATAATGCAACGGGCAACTATATCCACATCGTGGAACGGATTCCTGTCCGAATCAGTCTATCCAGATCCGAACTGACCGATCATCCCTTGCGCCCCGGTATGTCGGTCAAGGTTAAAATCGACACGAGCCACCATGATGAATTTCAAACGCTGGTCAGCAAGGTCGTCCTCACGGATCCCAGTTATGCCACCGCGCTTTATGAAAAAGAGGTAGACATTGCCCAAGAAGCCGCCGATAAAATCATTCGAGGAAATCTGTAACCCAGTGTGTGCTTCACGAAGCGATGGTTAGTCCTGGGAGATGGGATGTCTAAACCTCCCCATGTCTAAAGACAGGGGGTTCTAAGGGCGAACCCGCTGGGGTCTCCTGGCTCTCGTCTTGCGACTACAGCATCCAGGCCATGACCAGCGGCAAACCCTCTATCACAAACGACCT
>NZ_JPOQ01000027.1 GCF_000735045.1 Ferrovum myxofaciens | reverse complement strand
GTGTATAAGAGACAGGATCTTTGCCGGCAGGCATGATCCAGGCCGATGTGGCCACCAATTCGTTGATCATCACAGCCAACGAACGGGTGTATCGCAATCTGCGGGAGGTGATCGATCGGTTGGATGCCCGTCGCCCACAAATTTATGTGGAATCCATGATCGTCGAGGTATCCAGTAACAAGACCGAAGAATTTGGGACCCAATTGCAGGGATTGCTGGGGGGTGGGTCCACCCAGGGATTTGCAGGAACCAACTTCAATGCCGGCAATCCTGGAGCGAATATCGTCACTCTGGGGTCTCAAACCAGCAGTCTGCTCAATCTGGGGGCCGGTGCCACGCCGCCTCTGGTGACTCCGGCGGCAGGCACCAATCTGGCGGTTCTGCATAGTTTCAATGGGGTGATGGGGATGGCCGCCCTCGTCCGGGCGGTGAGTCTCATCAGTGGCGTGAATGTCCTGTCCACGCCGAATCTGCTGACTCTGGACAACGAAACGGCACAGATCATCATTGCCGAGAATGTCCCCTTCGTGACGGGTTCCTATGCCCAGACGGGCATTACGGGTACCGTCAATCCCTTCACCACGGTGGATCGAAAGGATATTGGGTTGATTCTGCGGATTCGACCCCAGATTTCCGAGGGAGGGTTGGTCAAGATGCAAATCTATGAAGAATCCTCGGCGCTCGATGCCACCACCCTCAACAACATCAACGGTCCGAGTTATACCAAACGTTCGGTGGATTCCAGTGTCCTGGTTCACGATGGGCAATTGATCGTTTTGGGGGGGTTGCTGTCGGACAATTATTCGGATTCCATGGAAAAAACCCCGTGGCTGGCAGAGATTCCCTACCTTGGTGTGCTTTTTCGCTACGAATACAAAGCCCGTATCAAGGATAACCTCATGCTGTTCCTGCGCCCCTACGTCATTCGCACGGCAGAACAAAGTGATGCCCTGACCAATGACCGGTATGGCTGGACGCAGGAAATGAGGGATGGAGCACCACGTAATGTCCGCATTCTTTCCAATGAATCCTTGACTCCATTGACGCCGGCTCAGGGGTCGGGGGCCCCCTTTGTGGATCCGCTCCATGCTTCGCCTCTCCCCACGGCTACTCCTTTGCCGGGTGGGGATTCCAATGCAGTCCCTGCCGGGGCAGGGACACCCTGAGCATGTTGGAACCTTCCGTTCTGACCCCGCTGGCGGCCCGTTTGCTGCCCTTCGCTTTTGCCCGTGCGCAGGGCGTGTTGGTCGTGGCCCAGCAGGCGGGGGTTACCGAGATCTGGGTTCATGCAGGAACCCAGCCGACGGGAGTGTTGGAGGTGGGTCGTCGGTATGGGGCATTGGTTTGTCATACCCTGACCACGCCGGAATGGAAGAAGGCCTTGAGCGAGGCTTATCGGGCGCAGCAAGGCGAAGCGGCTCAGGTGGTGGGTGAGGTGGAGGAGGAAGCCGACCTGTCGCGTCTCATGCAGGACTTGCCCGAAGTGGAGGATTTGCTCGATACACAGGATGATGCGCCCATCATTCGGATGCTCAATGCATTGTTGTCCCAAGCGGCACGGGAAGGCGCCTCGGACATCCATATCGAAGCCGCAGAAAGGGAGTGCGTGGTGCGTTTCCGGGTGGATGGAACTCTGCGCGAGGTGGTGCAACTCAAGCGGGCGCTTCATGCAGCGCTCATTTCCCGGCTCAAGATCATGGCCCAACTGGACATTGCCGAAAAACGTCTGCCCCAGGATGGCCGAATCGCGCTCAAGGTGGCGGGCAGGGCTGTGGATGTACGGGTTTCGACACTTCCTACGGGGTATGGGGAACGGGCGGTTTTGCGTCTTCTGGAAAAGGACCTGGAGCGACTGGATCTGGCGCGTCTCGGAATGGCTCAGGATACCCTGGTATCCTTCGATCAACTGGTTCATCGTCCCCACGGTATCGTGCTGGTCACCGGGCCCACCGGGAGTGGGAAAAGCACGACGCTCTATGCTGCCTTGCTGCGCCTCGATCGCCAGACTACCAATATTCTGACGGTGGAAGATCCCATCGAGTACCACATCGACGGAATCGGTCAGACGCCGATTAATCCGCGCATCGACCTGACCTTTGCGCGCGCCCTGCGTGCGTTGCTCCGTCAGGACCCCGATGTCATCATGATCGGCGAGATTCGCGATGCGGAAACCGCTCAGATCGCGGTGCAGGCCAGTTTGACGGGGCACCTGGTGCTGGCGACCTTGCATACCAATGATGCGGTCAGCGCCCTGGCCCGCCTCGTTGACATGGGAGTGGAGCCCTATCTGTTGTCCAGTTCCCTGTTGGGGGTGCTGGCCCAGCGCCTGGTCCGGCGTTGCTGCAGCGCCTGTGGTGGAAGCGGATGTGAGGTCTGCGGCCAGAGCGGGTTCCGGGGACGCATGGGCATTTACGAATTGCTGGAAATCACCCCCACTCTGCAGACCCTCATTCATCAGCAGTGTCCGGAATCTGAAATGCGCCTCCAGGCCCTTGCTTCCGGCATGCGTACATTACAGATGGATGGACAGCGCTGGGTGGAAGGGGGGCAGACGACGGCCGAGGAATTGTGGCGCGTGACCGGTACCGGTGATTCATGACCCACTACCGGTTTGAAGCCCTGGATGATTCGGGGCAAAAGGAGCAGGGTACCCTCGAGGCCGATTCTCCCCGCCAGGCCCGGACGATGTTGCGCAGTCGCGGGTTGAGCCCGATCCGTGTGCGTGTGGAATCGATGGTGGCAGGAACAGGACTGGGACACTGGACACAACGCCGTTTTTCTGGACGAGAGCGTGTATTGATCCTGCGCCAACTGGCGGTATTGCTGGGTGGAGGAGTACCTCTGGACGAGGCGCTGGCCGGGGTGGCTGCCGAGGCCGACCGGGAAGGGGTGCGCCACAGGCTCCTGAAAGTTCGCGCTGAAGTGGTGGCGGGGAGCCCTCTGGCGCAGGCGCTGGGACAATTCCCCCGGGATTTCCCCAGTCTGTACCCGGCGCTGGTGGCGGCGGGAGAAAAAAGCGGACGTTTGGCCTGGGTGCTCGAGCGTTTGGCCGATTATGCGGCAGCGCAGGATCATCTAAGCGGCAAGGTGCTGGGTGCTCTGGCTTATCCCATCGTCCTGATGGGGGTGGCCACGGCCATCGTTCTGTTTCTGATGGGTTCCGTGGTGCCGCAAGTGGTGGGGGTCTTTGCCAGCAATCATCAAACCCTGCCTATTTTGACGCGGGTCTTGATTTTTTTGTCGGAGGGGATTCGTCACTGGGGAATTTGGGGGTTGGCGGGCATGGGCGTACTGGCGTGGGGAGGAGTGCATTTGTGGCGGAAACCCGCACTGCGCCTGCGTTGGGATCGACATGTCCTGGGTTGGCCTCTGGTGGGACGACTGGTGTTGAGTTACGATACCGAGCGTCTGGCCAGCACCCTGGCGATTCTGGTGGGGGGGGGCGTCCCTTTGTTGTCTGCCTTGCAGGGCGCGGCCCAGGCTGTTCATAACCGAGCCCTGCGCCAGGCGCTGCTGGAGGCTCTGGAACGGGTTCGGGAAGGCAGTGGACTGGCCCGCGCCCTGGAGGTGAGCATGCTCTTTCCGCGCACGCTGATGCAACTGATTCAGGCGGGAGAACGGACGGGACGCCTGGATGATCTGCTGACCCAGGCTGCCCGTCACGAGGGACAGCAATTGGAACGTCGCCTGATGCTGCTGACGACGTTGCTGGAACCCGCCCTGATTCTGGTCATGGGGGGGTTGGTGGGCCTGATTGTGCTGGCTATTCTGATGCCCATCATGGATTTGAACCAAATGGTTCAGTAATTGCCACAGTTTCTTTGATGAGCTTCTACTTGACCGGAGCGTAAGATCTCGCTAACCTACAAGGTTTCGGTTTTGAGTGAACAGGTCATGCAACTTAGTGGGGCAGAAATCACCATCCGTTGTCTGGAGGAAGAGGGCGTCGAGTATATTTTCGGATATCCCGGCGGAGCCGTATTATTTATCTACGATGCCTTGTTTCAGCAAGACAAGGTCAAGCACATTTTAGTACGGCATGAGCAGGCGGCGTTGCATGCCGCGGACGCCTATGCCCGGGCCACGGGTCGGCCGGGGGTGGCGCTGGTCACCAGTGGACCCGGGGTAACCAATGCGGTGACGGGCATCGCCACGGCGTACATGGATTCCATTCCCATGGTGGTCATTTCGGGTCAGGTCCCCACGGCAGCCATCGGTCTGGATGCCTTCCAGGAAGTGGATACGGTGGGAATTACACGTCCCTGCGTGAAACATAACTTTCTGGTGAAGCGGGTCGAGGACCTGGCAGAAACCATGAAGAAAGCCTTCTACGTGGCAACCACGGGACGTCCCGGGCCCGTCCTGGTGGATATTCCCAAGGATGTTTCGCAACAGGTGACCGAGTTCCTGTATCCGGCACAGGTCGAGATGCGTTCCTATAATCCGGGGGTCAAGGGGCATCCGGGGTTGATTCGTCAGGCCGTCCAGATGTTGCTCGAGGCCCGCCGTCCCATGGTATATGCGGGCGGGGGCGTGGTGTTGGGGGAAGCCAGTGAGTTTTTGACTCAATTGGTGCGCGAATTGGGGGTGCCCTGTACCAATACCTTGATGGGTCTGGGGTCTTATCCGGCCACCGATCCCCAGTTCGTGGGCATGCTGGGCATGCACGGGACCTATGAAGCCAATCTGGCCATGCATCATTGCGATGTGTTGCTGGCCGTGGGGGCCCGCTTTGACGACCGGGTTATCGGAAATACCCGCCACTTCTTCGTGGAGGGGCGACGCATCATTCATATCGATATCGATCCTTCTTCCATTTCCAAGCGGGTGCGGGTGGATGTCCCCATTGTGGGCGATGTGCGGGAAGTTCTGCAGGAGATGCTGAAACGGGTGGCAGAGACTCCGCAACGTCTCGATCCCGTCGCCCTGAAACAATGGTGGCATCAGATTGGAGAATGGCGTGCACGGGATTGTATGCATTATGAGCGCAGTGATACGCTCATCAAACCCCAGTTCGTGGTGGAAACCCTGTATCAGGTGACTCAGGGGGATGCCATCATCACTTCGGACGTGGGGCAGCATCAGATGTGGGCGGCCCAGTACTACAAGTTCGACAAGCCTCGCCGCTGGCTCAATTCCGGGGGGTTGGGAACCATGGGTTTTGGCTTGCCTGCAGCCATGGGCGCCCAACTGGCCTTTCCGGATCAGGTGGTGGCCTGCATTACCGGGGAAGCCAGCATCCAGATGTGTATTCAGGAATTATCCACCTGCAAGCAGTACCATTTGCCCGTTAAAATCATCAATTTGAATAATCGTTACCTGGGCATGGTACGACAATGGCAACAAATTTTACACGGCAATCGTTATTCCGAGTCCTACATGGATGCCTTGCCGGACTTTGTGAAATTGGCTGAAAGTTACGGGCATGTGGGTATTCGCATCGAGAACCCTGCCGACGTGGAAGGGGCTCTTCGTGAAGCCTTTGCGCTCAAAGACCGGGTGGTGTTTCTTGATTTCATGACCGATCCCACCGAAAATGTTTTTCCCATGGTCAAAGCCGGGCAGGGTCTCACCGAGATGCTGCTGGGTGCCGAAGACCTGTAACCGCTGAAAGGTTCCTCCATGCGCCATATCCTCTCACTTCTCCTGGAAAACGAAGCCGGTGCCCTGTCTCGGGTGGCTGGATTGTTTTCCGCGCGCGGCTATAACATCGAATCTCTGACGGTGGCCCCCACCGAAGATCCCACTCTTTCACGAATGACCATCGTGACCAATGGTTCGGCTGAAGTGATGGAACAAATCACAAAGCAACTCAACAAGTTGGTGGATGTGGTCAAGGTCTTTGATCTGAATGAGGGACGCCACATCGAACGGGAACTCATGCTGGTCAAGATGCGGGCCGAAGCTGGCGCGCGCGAGGAGATCAAACGCACAGCTGATATTTTTCGCGGACGTATCGTTGATGTGACCGACCAAACTTATACCATTGAGTTGACGGGGCCCCGTGATAAACTGGATGCCTTTCTCGAAGCCCTAGATCCCCTCATGATTCTGGAAACCGTGCGCACCGGAGCCTCCGGGATCGGGCGTGGGGACTGGATCATGCGGGTTTGAATTTGACAATTTTATACAGGAGAATTTGCCATGAATGTGTATTACGACAAGGATGCCGATCTTTCTCTAATCCAGAAGAGCAAAGTGACCATTATCGGTTACGGTTCCCAGGGACATGCCCATGCCAACAATCTCAAGGAGTCCGGGGTGGATGTGACCGTGGGGTTGCGCGCTGGCGGGGCCTCCTGGAAGAAGGCGGAAACTGCGGGTCTGAAGGTCAAGGAAGTGGCAGAGGCCGTGGCTGGAGCAGACCTGGTCATGATTCTGTTGCCCGATGAAAGCCAACCGGAAGTCTATCGTGACGCCATTGCGCCCAACCTGAAGGCGGGAGGTGCCTTGGCCTTTGCCCATGGCTTCAATATCCATTTCGGTCAGATCATGCCCCGTGCCGATGTGGACGTCGTCATGATCGCACCCAAGGGCCCCGGTCATTTGGTGCGTTCCACCTATATGCAGGGCGGGGGTGTGCCCAGTCTGATCGCCGTGCACCAGAATGCCAGCGGACGTGCCCGTGATCTGGCTCTGTCCTATGCCTCTGCCAATGGGGGCGGTCGTGCCGGGGTGATTGAAACCTCTTTCCGGGAAGAAACCGAAACCGATCTTTTCGGCGAACAGGCCGTATTGTGTGGTGGCGCAACGGCGCTGGTGCAGGCCGGCTTCGATACGCTGGTGGAAGCGGGTTATGCCCCTGAAATGGCGTATTTTGAATGTCTGCATGAACTCAAGTTGATCGTTGACCTGATGTATGAAGGCGGGATTTCCAACATGCGGTATTCCATCTCGAATACTGCAGAATATGGGGATTTGACCCGGGGGCCGCGCATCATCACGGAGGAAACCCGAGCCGAAATGAGACGTATTCTGAAGGAAATCCAGAACGGTCAGTTTGCCAAGGAATTTATTCTGGAAAATCGCGCCGGAGCTGCTTCCATGCACGCCATGCGTCGTCTCGGAGAAGAGCATCCCATTGAAAAAGTGGGCGCCAAACTGCGTGAAATGATGCCGTGGATTCGCAAGAACAAGTTGGTCGATCAAAGCAAGAACTAACTTGAATCCCAACTACCCGCATCCTTTGATTGCCCGCGAGGGGTGGCCGTACCTCGCGGGGATCGCCTTGGTGTCCCTGAGTGTGGAATGGGGACTGGGGTTTTTATGGGCCCTCCCGTTCTGGGTCCTGACCCTCTTCGTCTTGCAGTTTTTTCGTGATCCCCCCCGTGGGGTACCGGTGGGAGAACGGTTGATTCTGGCCCCCGCTGACGGACGTATCGTAGCCATCGTGCCTGTATTGGATCCCTGGTTGCAATGCCCTGCGGTCAAGGTCAGTGTGTTCATGAATGTGTTCAATGTGCATTCCAACCGCAGTCCGGTCCATGGCAAAGTGCGTCAGATCGAGTATCGTCCGGGACTGTTCGTGAACGCGGATCTGGATAAGGCTTCCGAGGCCAATGAGCGCAATGCCGTGATTCTGGATACGCCCTATGGTGCCTTGACCTGCGTACAGGTGGCAGGACTGATCGCTCGCCGTATCCTGTGCTATGTCAGTCCCGGCACTGAAGTGAGTGCTGGAGAACGGTATGGATTCATTCGGTTTGGTTCGCGGGTCGATGTCTATCTCCCCCCCGAGGTTCACATCCGGGTTGCCCTGGGGGATGTGGTCAAGGCCACGACCACGATCATGGCAGAATGGCCGGACCCAGAGGACAAGCCGTCATGAATGTCCCTCCGCCCGAAGAGCCCTCCGGGGTGACGGGGCCTGGCGCAACTCACCAGCGTCGGGGAATTTACCTGCTCCCCAACCTGTTTACCACGGCCTCGCTGTTTTCCGGTTTTTTTGCCATTGTTCAGGGGATGAACGGACATTTTGAATTGGCTGCCCAGGCCATTTTCATCGCCATGGTCCTGGATGGCCTGGATGGACGAGTGGCTCGCCTCACTCATACGCAGAGCGCTTTTGGAGCGGAATACGACAGTCTTTCGGATATGGTCTCCTTCGGTGCCGCCCCTTCTCTGGTCATGTACGACTGGGCGTTGCGCGGTATGGGTAAATTGGGCTGGCTGGCGGCTTTTGTCTACTGTGCCGGGGCTGCTCTACGGCTGGCCCGTTTCAATACCCAACTGGGGGTGGCAGACAAACGCTGGTTTACCGGCCTTCCCAGCCCTTCGGCGGCAGCTTTGCTGGCGGGTATGGTGTGGGTATTGCACTCCGACTACCAGTTGGAAGGGTCCCAGGTGGCCTGGGTAGCCTGGGTGATCACCTTGTTCGCCGGGTTGTCCATGGTTTCCAATATTCGTTTTTACAGTTTCAAGGATCTCAATTTGCGCCGCAGTGTTCCCTTTTGGGCCGCTTTGCTGATTTTGTTGCTGTTTGTCGTATTGAGTCTGGACCAGTCCCGCGTCCTCTGGGGGTTTTTCCTGATCTACGCCGTTTCCGGCTATGTCCTGTGGGCCACCCGTCAATGGCAAAAACGCCATTCCCGGCGGGGAGTCCCGGCAGAGACCACCAAAGATATCTCGTCCTCATGAAACCGGGTTGGCCACTCCTCAGAAAATGGTTGGGGCTGGGGATGCTGGGAATGTTTGTCGCGCAAAACATTTGGGCTGCCGGGGAAGCGGTCATTGCTGCCTCTCAACCCTTGGCTGCCGAGGCGGGTGCCTGGGCCCTGGAACGTGGCGGGGATGCCGTGGATGCCGCGGCGGCCATCCAGTTTGCCTTGAATGTGGTGGAACCCCAATCCTCAGGAATTGGTGGTGGGGCGTTTTTTTTGGTTTATCGGGCAGCCACCCATCAAGTTTACGCTCTGGATGCCCGTGAGGTTGCGCCACGGGCTGATACGCCGGATCAATTTGCGCACCTGGGTTATCTTGAGGCATCCACCAGCGGCATCGCAGTGGGGGTGCCCGGAACTCTGGCGGGTGTGGAAGCGCTACGCCATCGGTGGGGGCATCTGACTCTTGCCCAATCTTTGCAGCCTGCCATTGACTATGCCCAGAAAGGCATCATCATTACCCCCTATTTGGCCCATTCCCTGCAAAGTTCCCGGGCTGCGCTGCAACCAGAAGCCCGTACCTTGACCCAGGATACCCAAGGGCAGGTGCTTACCCTGGGTCAACGCTGGGTTCAACCGGAACTGGCTCATGCCCTGCGCCTCATTGCACGGGTGGGCCCCAAAGTGTTTTATGAAGGGGAAATCGCCCGTGCCATGGTCACTGCCCAGCGTCGGACGCGGGCAGGGCTGGCAGGTCAGGGGCGCATGTCCCTGGAGGATCTGGCGCATTATCAACCGGTATGGCGAACGCCTTTGGAAGGGGCGTATCGAGGGTACCGGATTGTGACCATGCCGCCCCCTTCTTCGGGGGGAGTGGCTGTATTGCAGGCGTTGCAAACTCTGGCCCCTTTCAAATTGGGAATGCTTCCAGGATTAGGGGCGGGAGATCCGGATGAAATACATCTGACCATCGAAGCGCTGCGCCTGGCTATGGCGGATCGGGCGCGCTGGCTGGGAGATCCCGCCGCCACGTCGATTCCTCTCGAACATTTGCTCTCACCGCTTTATCTGACGCAGCAATCCCAGCGTCTGGAACGAAACAAACGGATGGAGGAGGTGCTCCCGGGTACCTGGCCCGAGGGGACGAATACCACCCAGTTCACTGTGGTGGATCACGAGGGAAATGTAGTGAGCGTGACCAGTACCGTGGAAGCTCCCTGGGGCAGCGGGATTCTTGTTCCGGGGTATGGATTTTTTCTGAACAGTGAATTGACGGATTTTAACTTGAAACCCCAAGCCGGGGCCGGGGACCCCGGAGCCAACGATGTGCGTCCGCAGCGCAGACCCCGGAGCAGCATGGCCCCCACCTTGGTTTTCAAAGACAATCAGTGGGTAGCGGCTTATGGATCCCCAGGTGGCGTGAGCATCATCAGTACCGTGCTCGAAATGACCCAGGATTTGCTGGATGACGTATTAACCCCGGAAGCAGCCTTACGCCTGCCACGCTATGCGGTCATGGATGCACAGGGCCATACGCTGGTAGAAAAATCCCTTGCGCCGGCTGTCATCGATCAGTTGCGCGCCCGCGGGCATGACCTGACGGTAAGCGAAATACCTCTGGGTTCGGTGCAGTGGGTGGGTGAAAACCCACAAACCCATGAACGTCAGGGCGCCGCCGATGCACGGCGGGATGGAACCGTGATTCGCCTGTTGCCGTGAGAACGGGAATAGGGAGTGGTCAAGGGAGAAAGGTTTTCGTATAATGATCGGTTCAGGTCAATATTTTAAGGCAAGGTAACCATGGACAACCCGCACGAACATCCCCTCGAACGTCGTTTGCAATTGGCATTACCCCTGGCCATCGTACGCACGTTGGCAGAACAGCGTCTCAAAAAATTAGCACGGACGGTGCGTATGCAAGGGTTTCGTCCCGGTAAGGTGCCTTATCGTCTGGTGGTCCAGCAGTATGGTGTCCAGGTTCAGGATGAAGTGCTGAACGAGATGGCTCAGAGCCGCTTTGGTGAGGCGGTCCGTTCTCAGGAATTGAGGGTGGCGGGCCCCGCCCGATTTGAGGCGATGCCAACGGAACAGGCCGATACCTTCGAATTCTCGGCTGTTTTTGAGGTCTATCCCGAAGTGGTGGTGGGGGAGTGGACCGGATATACCATTGAGAAACCGGTTGTTGTGGTGAGCGAAGAGGACATCGAGCGTACCCTTGATGTCTTGCGGCGCCAGCGGGTTCGGTATGAAGCCGTGGAGCGGGTTGCCCAGAAGGAAGATCGAGTTTTAATCGATTTTACCGGGACTCTGGAGGGCGTGGAATTTGCCGGTGGCAAGGGGCAGAATGTACCACTGATTCTGGGAAACGGACGTTTTCTGGCGGATTTTGAACAGGCCTTGCTGGGGATGAGCGCGGGGGAAGAGAAAACCTTTCCTCTGGTATTTCCTGCCGATTACCCCTCTGCTGAACTGGCCGGCAAAACGGTTTCCTTTCATACGCAGGTGCGTGAAGTGGCTGCCCCTGTTCTCCCTGAACTGGATGAGAATTTCTTGCGTTCCGTTGGGGTCACGGAAGGCGGCGTGACGGAGTTGCGTCAGGAATTACGTTTGAATCTTGAACGGGAAGTTCGTCAGAAGATAGGTACGTTGGTCAAGGAACAGGTCATGGAAATCCTGCTTCAGGTAGCCCCCATTCCCGTTCCGCAGGTGTTGGTATACAACGAAATTCAGCGCATGCGCCAGAATACCCAGGAAGAAATGCAGGAGCAGGCCCCCAAAAGACCGGTGCCTGAAATGCCCGATACCCTGTTTGAGGCTTCCGCCCGGCGACGTGTGACTTTGGGTCTGATTGTAGCCGAATTGGTCAAACGGGCTGAAATTTCTGCCGGTGCGCAACAGGTTCAAGAACTCATCGAGGAAATGGCTTCGGCCTATGAACGCCCCGAGGAAGTGGTGCAATGGTACACCCAGAATCCGGCCCAGCGCCAGCAAGTGGAAAACCTGGCACTGGAAGATGCGGTGGTGCGTTGGGTGTGCGAACAAGTCTCGGTCAAGGATGTGGTGCGTTCTTTTGAAGACATGACACGCTCGGTTCAAGCAGGTTGAGGAATTTTTTGAACCCTGGGAAGTCAAACTCCGAAATCCCGGGTGAAAACCCGTCATAACCAATCAAATGGGGGAATACATGGATATTCAAGGGCTGGGGTTGGTCCCCACCGTAGTAGAACAAAGTGGGCGCGGCGAACGGGCCTTCGATATTTTTTCCCGCCTTATGAAGGAACGGGTGATTTTTCTGGTGGGCCCGGTAAATGATGGGGTGGCTAACATTGTCGTGGCTCAGTTGTTGTTCCTGGAGTCTGAAAATCCGGACAAGGATATTCACCTGTACATCAATTCGCCCGGTGGGTCGGTTTCTGCGGGGTTGGCCATTTATGACACGATGCAGTTCATCAAGTCTGATGTCAGCACCACCTGTATGGGCATTGCAGCCAGCATGGGCGCTTTTCTTCTGGCGGCTGGGGCTCCGGGCAAACGTTATGCTTTGCCCAATTCCCGGGTGATGATTCATCAACCCTCCGGGGGAGCGCAGGGTCAGGCTTCCGACATTGAAATTCAGGCCAAGGAAATCCTGTACCTTCGCCATCGTCTGAACGAAATTTTGGCTCATCACACCGGAAAACAGGTGTCGGACTTGGAAAAGGATACGGATCGTGATAATTTTATGAATGCACAGGAAGCACTCGACTATGGTTTGGTGGATCGGGTGTTGAGTCGACGTGGAGAAATAGCGAGTTCTTGAACGAGTTGATAGGGATTCGGAGAGTGGGTAAAGAGAAATGAGCGATAAAAACGGCGTCGAAAAATTACTTTATTGTTCCTTCTGCGGCAAGAGCCAGCATGAAGTGCGCAAGTTGATTGCAGGTCCTTCGGTATTCATTTGTGATGAATGCATCGAATTGTGCAATGACATCATTCGTGAGGAAATTCAGGATGCCGATGCGCGCCAGGTGAAGGCGGATTTGCCGACTCCTCAGGAAATCGCCGATATACTGGATCAATACGTGATTCATCAGAAACGGGCCAAGAAAATTCTGGCGGTGGCGGTGTACAACCACTACAAACGCTTGCGCCATCAGGGCAAGGACAAAGAAATCGAGTTGTCCAAGAGCAACATCCTCCTGATTGGTCCGACGGGTTCCGGCAAGACCTTGCTGGCCCAGACACTGGCTCGATTGCTCAATGTTCCTTTCGTGATTGCGGATGCCACTACCCTGACGGAAGCGGGGTATGTGGGTGAGGATGTTGAAAACATCATCCAGAAACTGTTGCAGAAATGTGACTATGATGTGGACAAGGCGCAGCGAGGGATTGTGTATATCGATGAAATCGACAAGATTTCACGCAAGTCCGATAACCCCTCCATCACCCGTGACGTTTCCGGAGAAGGGGTGCAACAGGCCCTGCTCAAACTGATCGAAGGGACCACGGCTTCCGTGCCTCCTCAAGGCGGACGCAAGCATCCCAATCAGGAGTTTGTGCAGGTGGATACCACCAATATCCTGTTTATCTGTGGTGGTGCCTTTGGTGGGCTTGACAAGGTCGTTCGAAACCGATCGGATCGATCAGGTATCGGTTTTGGCGCGGAAGTGATGGGAAAGGATGATCGAGGGTTGACCCAGGCATTGTCAGAAGTGGAGCCGGAAGATCTGATCAAGTTTGGCCTGATTCCTGAATTTGTGGGGCGCTTGCCGGTGCTGGCAACTCTTGAGGAACTGGATGAGGAGGCTTTGATCCAGATTTTGACGGAACCGAAGAATGCACTGACGCGCCAGTTTCAGAAATTGTTTTCCATGGAGAACGTGGAACTGGAATTTCGTCCCGGCGCACTCCAGGCCATTGCACGCAAGGCCCTGCAACGCAAGACCGGAGCCCGCGGCCTGCGTTCCATCATTGAACATGCGCTGCTGGATACCATGTTTGAATTGCCGAACCGTCAGAATGTCAGTAAGGTGGTGGTGGATGAAAATTGCATCCTGTCGGAGGGTGCCCCCCTGCTGATCTATGCCGATACACAAAAAGTGGTGGGGGTTTAGGCCGTCCCTCTTGAAACCTCTGAGGATTTCCCCCATCTGTTGTTAGGTTCAACTTTCAGAGGTTATCTCTTATGAGTACAGTCACTCAGGAATCCGTGCAATTACCTCTGCTCCCTCTGCGGGATGTGGTTGTTTTTCCACATATGGTCATTCCTCTTTTCGTGGGTCGCCTCAAGTCCATTCGCGCTTTGGAGTTGGCCATGGAAGCGGGCAAGAATATTCTGTTGGTGGCGCAGAAATCCGCCTCCAACGATGATCCCGGAGTGGACGAATTGTATGACGTGGGGAGTATTGCCACGATCCTTCAATTACTGAAACTGCCCGATGGTACGGTCAAGGTTCTGGTGGAGGGCGTTCAACGGGTGACGGTGAGTGAGGTTACTGAACCCAATCAATCCCATTTTCTTGGGGTGGCAACACCCATCAAGGAATCTTCCAGCGAGCATTCGGAACTGGAAGCCCTGCGTCGAACCTTGCTGGGGCAGTTTGAGCAATTTGTCAAACTGAACAAGAAAATTCCTCAGGAAGTATTGAGTTCTTTTTCCAGTATCGAAGATGCGGGACGTCTGGCAGATACGGTGGCTACCCATGTTCCTTTGAAACTGGAACAAAAACAGGAGGTCCTGGCTCTTTTTGACGTGCGTAAACGTATCGAGCAATTGCTTTCACTGCTGGAAAGCGAAATCGATATTCTTCAGGTAGAAAAGCGCATCCGAGGGCGTGTCAAACGGCAGATGGAAAAAAGCCAGCGCGAATACTACCTCAATGAACAGGTCAAGGCCATCCAGAAGGAGTTGGGAGACAACGAAGATGGTGCGGATATTGAAGATCTGGAAAAAAAGATCCGTACGGCACACATGTCCAAGGAAGCTCAGACCAAGGCCGAATCAGAACTCAAGAAATTGCGTCTGATGTCGCCCATGTCCGCAGAAGCCACGGTGGTGCGTAACTACATAGATACCTTGGTGGCGCTGCCCTGGAAAAAGAAAACCCGGGTCAGTTCGGACCTGGCAAACTGTGAAAAGGTTCTGGATCAGGATCATTTCGGCCTGGATAAGGTCAAGGAACGGATCGTCGAATATCTGGCCGTTCAGGCACGGGTGGATAAAGTCAAAGCCCCTATCCTGTGTTTGGTGGGGCCACCGGGGGTGGGGAAAACTTCTCTGGGAAAATCCATCGCCCGTGCCACCAATCGCAAGTTTGTACGCATGGCCTTGGGCGGAGTACGGGACGAAGCGGAGATTCGCGGACACCGTCGGACCTATATCGGTGCCATGCCGGGGAAAATTCTGCAAAGTCTGACCAAGGTGGCAGTGCGCAATCCTTTGTTTCTTCTGGATGAAGTGGACAAGATGGGGCAGGATTACCGGGGCGATCCTTCCTCGGCTTTGCTCGAGGTTCTGGACCCGGAACAAAATCATACCTTTACCGATCACTATGTGGAAGTGGAGTACGATCTGTCGGATGTGATGTTTGTTGCGACAGCCAATACCCTGAACATTCCCTCTCCTCTGCTGGATCGTATGGAGGTGATTCGACTGTCGGGGTATACGGAAGATGAAAAGATCAATATTGCACGTCAATACCTCTTACCCAAACAATTGAAGGCCAATGGGTTGAAGGAAGATGAGATTTCGGTGGCGGAGGGTGCTTTGCGGGATATCGTCCAATACTACACACGGGAGGCAGGTGTGCGTGCCCTCGATCGTGAAATTGCGAAGATCTGCCGGAAGGTGGTCAAGTACCTGCTTTTGTCGAAGAAAACAGGGAAGGTGGCGGTGACTTCACGCAATCTGGAAAAATATTTGGGCGTTCGTCCCTACACCTTTGGGGTGGCAGAAAAAACCAATCAGGTGGGACAGGTGACAGGCTTGGCCTGGACGGAAGTGGGCGGTGAATTGTTGACCATCGAGGCGGCCCGGGTACCCGGAAAGGGGAAAATGACCACCACCGGGAAACTGGGAGAAGTCATGCAGGAGTCCATCCAGGCCGCGCTCAGCGTGGTGCGCAGTCGCGCTACACGCTTGGGCATCCATCCCGATTTTTATGAAAAATCAGATATTCATATCCACTTGCCTGAAGGCGCGACGCCCAAGGATGGACCGAGTGCGGGGACGGCCATTACCACTGCCATGGTGTCCGTGCTGACGGGCATACCGGTGCGGGCCGATGTGGCCATGACCGGTGAGATTACCTTGCGGGGTGAGGTGTTGGCCATCGGTGGTCTCAAGGAGAAATTGCTGGCCGCGCATCGGGGGGGGATTCGGACCGTTTTGATCCCCCAGGAAAACTGTAAGGATCTGGTGGAAATACCAGACAACATCAAGGGACGCCTGGAGTTACATCCCGTCCGTTGGATTGATCAGGTTCTGGCCCTGGCATTGGAACGAGAACCGGTGCCCTTGCCGGAGGCAGGTGCAGGAGAATCGATCCCCCCCGTTCCTGCGGCAGCGACGCCCTTGACGCCCCACGGGGAAGTCGTGGTCACCCCTGCGGGCATCACGCATTAATTTGTAACAACTCGCCGGAAAATGGTTGACAGAGGACGCGTTGCCCCTTATAAAGGGCGATGCGTCCTGTAGTGAAACATCCCGTGCAGGATGATGAGGGCTGTTGTTGTTCCTAACTAACAATAAGGGGTATTCCAGGTGAACAAAAGTGAACTGATCGAACAGATGGCTGAGGCGGCAGACATTTCCAAAGCGGCTGCAGGACGGGCTCTGGAGGGAGCCGTCAGCGCTATTCAGTCGACGCTCAAAAAGGGCGGACAGGTTTCTCTGGTCGGGTTTGGGACGTTTCACGTGGGGAAACGGGCAGCGCGTACGGGACGTAATCCCAGTACAGGGGAAACCATTCAGATCGAAGCTGCAAAAGTTCCCAAATTCAGGGCTGGTAAAGTGCTCAAGGATAGTGTAAACTAGCGGTCTTTGGGTGCTTAGCTCAGTTGGTAGAGCGTCGCCCTTACAAGGCGAATGTCGGGGGTTCGAGCCCCTCAGCACCCACCAAGTACCGGGTCATTCGCCGGTCAAAAGTTAAGGAGTGGTAGTTCAGTTGGTTAGAATACCGGCCTGTCACGCCGGGGGTCGCGGGTTCGAGTCCCGTCCACTCCGCCAATAAAACAAGCGGGTCAGCAGAAAAACTGCTGACCCGTTTCCATTTCGTTTGAGGTGGCCTCCATAGTCATGACGTGAAAACTGGATATTCGACCACCAGCGTGGTCGGGTATCTCAGTGTGTTGTGTGCCAATCCCGAAACACATCGATATCAATTCCATCCGGGTTGTTCAGTTGTCCCGGACCGTTTCCGGGGTGATCTGTAACCCCGTACTGCCAGATAATCTGTTTGGTCTGACGGTCGATCACTATGACCCGATGGCGGTAATCATCATTCAGGATGACATCCCCGTTGGGAAGTTCCTGAGCCAGAGAGGGATGATTGAGCATGCCCTCACCCTCCTTCACAGAGTAATCCCAGGTTACCTTGTGTCGTTTCGGATCAAAGAAAATCACCCGACCTGGTTTGCTGTAATCGGCCACAATGATTTGACCGTCGTGGGCGGGCATGGCATCCGATGGATAGTGCATTCCAAAAGCCCGGGTAGCCCAGACCACTTTTCCGTCACGGGTGACTTGAGAAATCCAGGCTCCTGTAATTTCGGTAATCAGGATATCGCCGTTATCCAGTTCGGTTACTCCATTGGGTAATCCCAGAAATCTTGGGGGGTCATGACGGCAATTGGCATTTCGGCTCCAAGCCTCGCCCTTGCGGCCGGGCTTTCCCCATTGAACCTTGATTTTCGAAGTGTCCCGGTCCAGAAACAGAATGCGGCAGTTTCGAATGTCGGCAACCAGAATGGTGCCATCTTTCATGACATGGGTATCATCCGGAAAATTCATGTATCCGTCAGCAACACCGGGAACATCTGGAACGCCGTAACTCCATGCCAGTTCACGCTTGTCGTAGTTGATCAGGTGAATATCCTGATTGTCCTCTTCACTAATGGCCAGCAAATGCCCATCGGGTGAGAAAAATACATCATCGTTGTCGTGGTAGATTTTCAGATTGGGTGAACCGAATTGCCACAGGATCTCCTTGTTGGGAGCCACTTCGATAAGCCGGTTGTTACGCCGATCAGCGATGACCACTGGATAGGGTAGTGGCTTGCCCCAAGAGGGGGTCGGGGCGCTCCGGCTACCGGTCACGGGAGGTGGGGTTCCCTCGGTGGGATCGGCGGCCAGGGTGGCAAGACTCAGGCAGGCCAGAACTCCAGCAACCAGGGTACTCCACAGGAGAGAAGTCTTGATGAACCTGTCAGATTGAATCGGTATGGGTCTGCCTGAACGGAAGGATTGCATGAAATGAGATCCTTTAAGCATGAATAGGTGATTGTTTCCATCGGGTCTTAGCGGGATGGATCCAAATTTTTCTTCGAACTGCCGGGGTTCCTGAAAGGGGCAGAATCGAGGGGAGGAAGTTTGCGAATGGCCTGCACGGAAGCTTCCACAATCCGCTTTACGCCTATTTCCCCCAGTTCCTCAGTGGCGGCACGGGGGTCGCCGCGAACCCCCTCTTGTTCGGATGGTTTTTTATTCCCGCCAAGTTGGTCCACACGCACCAGTTTGGGATCAATGGCCAGTGCCAGTGAAGTATCCAGAAGACCAGCATGAACCCCGATCTGGGCCTCGTTGAACCCTCTGGCCTTCAGATCTTCTGCAAAGGTCGTCTGACCTGCCTGGTAATACTCAGACAAAGCATAAACCCGACAGGAGGGGTCTGAGGCCCACTCTTGGTTCAACTGCCGGGCGGTTTTTCCGATGATTTTTTGATAACCTCCATGATCCCCCAGAAAAATGATCCGATGGAATCCGTGTTGTTTGAAACTGCGGGCGGCACCTTCCAGCAACGATTCAAAGGCGGAGACCGGAATGGAAATTGTACCGGGAAATCGCATGTGGGAAGTCGGTGGATGAATATCTCCTTCCGGGACATAAGCCACAACCGGTGCGACAATGGCATTGCCCAGTTCCCTGGCGATCATTCCTGCCAGTGCTTTGACGCGCACATTGTGTTTCCCCAAAACCATATGTGCTCCACTCTGTTCGGTTCCCCCAATAGGGATCAGTACGGTGGTGACACCCGCCAGCACACGCTCATGCAACTCGGGGGATGTCATTTCCTCGAGGTAGACCGTGGGCAGGGGTTCCTTTGCAGCCACGACCCGTGCAGACACTCCCCCGAACATCGTCAGGAGGATGAAAGGAGCAATGGCCTGCAGGGCTTTGGAATACATCATTGGAAAAAGATGTCAGCGTGACGGTATATCAATCCATTGTACAACTTAATGAGGAAAGATCGAGTTCTGGTTGAAAGATCGGAAAAAAAAGGTATCGGCGAAGCAGGAATCCGGCATCAGACAGTTTCATGGATGATTTTTCGTAACTGACGAACTGTCATACTTGTAACCTCATGTGTCTGGTTTGTTGTTGCGCTTCCTGTGTACAATGAGCAAGCGCAAACTCTTGGGAGATCCATGATGAACAAGAAAGTCATTGCCCTGTGCGTGCTCAGCGCCCTGGTTGTCCTGTCCGGCTGCTCAAGCACCAACAGCATGAAAGAAACCGCTGCGGATGAGGCTGCTGCCGTGAAAATTCATACGCAGGCTGCTGCAGATCAGCGGGCGGCTGAGCAGAAGCGTCTTGAAACCAATATTTCCAAAATTCCGGAGTGGGCGATACAGGCTCCACCCCCTGACGATAACGGCGTTTATGCCGTGGGTATTGGCGAGTCTGACAAGATCCGCCTGGCAATTCGCAAAGCCATGCTGGATGGTGAATACGGATTGGCCAAAAACTACAACCAACTTCTCTCCGGTTCGGAGCGACAGTATTCGCAGGCTAACAGCGGTGACTATAGCCAGTCTCAATACACCCAACTGATCGACAGCTTGGTCAGTCAAGTGCCCATTGTGGGGTTCGAGGTTATCCACCAGAATGTTCGCCCGGTGGATGGGGCATATACGGCCTATGTTCTGCTGAAATTACCCTACAATCAGGTGAATCGCGTCCTTCAGGAACGCGGGGCCAGCGCATCAAGCGAAGATATCAAGCACTCCTTCGATGAATTGTCCGGGCGGCTGAATAAATTGCAGAAACAGAATGCACAACAGGTCAGCCAACCTTCTCCGGGGATTCCTCCAGGAATCCCCTTCACCACCACCACCGTGATCGAGTCGCCGGTTCCCCCGCCTGCCCCCATTGTGAGCGAGGGACCGGGTCCGAATGATGCACCGCCTCCCCCTAACCCCGATCATGCGGGTAACTAATCTATTGATCGCGCTGCTGGGAGGAACCACCTTGAGCGTACAAGCCGGGTGGGAGTCGGCAACCCATGGGGTCATGGTCTCCGGGCGCATGGCTTTTCCGGGTTGTGCCCCGGTGCATTATCCGGACGCGCGCAAGCGTGCGATCATCGATGCACGGCGTAATATGGCTCGGGCAAAGAGCCTGTCGGTGGGGGGGAGCGAACAGGTCAGTGGCGAAACTTACACCCGCACCGTTCACGAAGTTGCAGAAGGGGGCGTGCCTCCCGTGGAGATACTGGAAGAAAAAACCATTACAGGTCAGGAAGGGAGCCTGTATTGCGTACTGCTGGGGAAATGAATTTTGATCACCCCTCTGAAATTCAGGTCGACGGGGGCAGCAGTCATGCTCTTCCTGTGCGTGTTCTCCGCTGAAGCGGGAACCTGGACCCGCAATTATACTGTGCAGTACAACATGGGTGAGACGGACAGTCGCAGCAGGGCCCGGCAAAATGCCATGGATGAGATTCGTGCCCGGGCGCTGCGGGAAGTGGGCGCGTACATTGAAACCCGGACCACCCTGAAGAATGACGATCTTCAGGAGGAAACCAAGGTCATTACGGCATCCATGGTCAAAATCGTCGAAACCAGTGAGCATTTCTCGTTGCTGAAAGACGGACACGAGCAACTGTCGGTGACCGCACGGGTCACCGTGGACGAAAGTGAACTCAAGGCGCGCATCCTGGCGGCGCAGCATGATCGGGCTGAAAAACAGGTACTCTTGGACCAACTCACCGCACAAGAGCGCGAAAATGCCGTGCTGGAAGCACAGTTGGGGAGATCGAAGGGATCCTCGATGAACATTCCGCCCCCTCCGCCGGGATGGTGGACCGGGGAAAGAAGTCAAAAATCGAATGTTTCATCCCCCCCGCCTCCTCCCTAGTTTTCCCTCTGGCTTCTCTGAAGGAACGAGGCGAGGAGTTTAGTTGTTTTTGGACTATGAAACGGCTATAATCGCCCGTATTCAATGAGTTTTGGTGTCGGCCTGTTACGCCGGGAATCGCGGATTCGAGTCTCACACGCTCCGCCAAAACAACAAAGGCCGTTGAGAAATCAACGGTTTTTTTGTTTCGAGAGGTTCTCATGCTGGATGGTTTTCGTTCGTTGTCTCAAACCTGGGTTGCCAAGGTGGTGCTTGTTCTGATCACCGTGCCTTTTGCCTTGTTTGGTCTGGAATACTACCTGCGCCAAGGCGGTGGGGGGGGTGCGGTGCTGAAAGTGGATGGCGTGGCCATTTCGCAGTCAGAGTTCCGCGATGCCCTGCGCAATCAACAGCAACAGATGCAGAATGCAGGGGGAGTGGATTCCGCCTCTTTGAGTTCTCCGGCGCTGCGTTATGAAGCCATGAACGCGCTGGTCAATCGCCAGTTATTGCTCAAATATGCCGACGATCACCATCTGACCATTCCGGATCAATTATTGGTGGATGAAATTTCACGGGTGGACGTGTTTCAGGAAAACGGCAAGTTTTCTCAATCCCGTTATGAGCAAGTGCTCCGCGCTCAGGGGATGACGCCCGCTCAGTTCGAGAAGCGTTTGCGCGCTGACCTGAAATTGCAACTGGAACAGGAATCCCTGACTACTACGGCATGGGTGCCTGAGCAAAGCCTTGATGCCTTTCTCAAACTGGATGGACAGATCCGCGCCGTGTCCACCGCAACCCTGGATTCGGCCCAATTTTTGGGTAAGGTCAAGCTGGTCGCCGATGCGGTCAAGAAATACTATGAAGCGCACCCGAATGAATTTCGTATTTCCGAACAGGTTTCCATTCAATACCTGACCTTGGCAGCGGATCAATTGGCGGCGGCGGTGACGGTTCTACCCGAGGAATTACGCAAGGCATATGCGGATCCCGCCAACCAAAGTCGCTGGACCGGGCAGGAAATGCGCCGGGCACGTCATATTCTGCTCACCATCCCCAATGGAGCCAGTCCAGCCCAACGACAGTCGATCAAACAGCACGCGCAACAGTTACTG
>NZ_JPOQ01000026.1 GCF_000735045.1 Ferrovum myxofaciens | reverse complement strand
AAGACGGTGTTGGCGCTGGCACGGTGGCTGAAACCGGCGTTTGTCCGGGCGGCAAATAGAGCCCTCCTTTGAGTCCGCACCCCCACAGGGGCAGGCAAAGCAAACCCCACAATGTCCAGCATCCTGAACGTATACCCCTTGCCCGTGGAGGGCAGTTACTCTCCTGCATGATCCCAGCGCTGCCGTGCTTCCTGAAGGGCTGAGCGGACTCGGGTCGGTGCCGTTCCGCCAGGAATATCGCGACTGGCCACCGAACCTTCCAAAGTCAGCACTGCATGAACATCGGATCCGATGATGGAAGAAAAGGTTCGGAGCGTGGTCAGGGGCAGATCCGCCAGGTCGCAGCCTTCGGATTCCGCATGGCGTACGGCACGTGCCACAATTTCATGGGCATCCCGAAAAGGAGTTCCCTTCTTGACCAGATAATCAGCCAAGTCAGTGGCAGTGGAAAATCCTTCCTGCGCTGCTTGCCGTAAGGCAACGGCATTAACCTGCACATCTCCCATCATTTCGGTATAGATGATCAGGGTTTGAGACAGCGTTTCCACGGTATCGAAAAGCGGCTCCTTATCCTCCTGATTATCCTTGTTGTAAGCCAGGGGTTGTCCCTTCATGAGGACCAGTAACCCCATGAGATGCCCAATGATACGTCCGGATTTGCCGCGCACCAATTCAGGGACGTCAGGGTTGCGTTTCTGGGGCATGATCGAGGAACCCGTGCAGAACGCATCACCGATCCGGACGAAATTGAAGCGCGGGCTCATCCACAGGATCAGTTCCTCAGACAGACGGGACAGATGGACCATCAGCAAGGAAGCCGCAGCACAATATTCAATGGCAAAGTCGCGGTCAGAAACGGCATCCAGAGAATTGCGACAGAGTCCTTCGAATCCCAGTAACTCGGCCACCCGTTCCCGTCGGATGGGGTAACTGGTTCCCGCCAAGGCCGCAGCACCCAGGGGAAGTTGGTTGACTCGTTGGCGGCAGTCTGTCAGGCGTTGACGATCCCGACCCAGCATTTCCACATAGGCCAGCAGATGGTGGGCAAAGGAAACGGGTTGTGCCACTTGCAAATGAGTGAACCCAGGCATAAGCGTATCCACATGCTGTTCGGCCAGACAGATCAGGGCGCATTGAAGGGCGCGCAGTTGGACCTGGTGCTGATCGATGGCGGCACGTAGATAGAGACGAATATCTGTGGCCACTTGATCGTTGCGCGAGCGCCCGGTATGAAGTCGTTTGCCCGCATCTCCCACCAGTTGGGTGAGCCGTTTTTCGATGTTGAGGTGAACGTCCTCGTCGTCCAGCGTCCATGGAAACCGATCCTGTTCCACCTCTTGGCGAATGACGGCCAGACCGTGTTGGATCGCAGAAAAATCCCCCTCTGTCAGGATGCCGACTTCGCACAACATCTGGGCATGAGCCAGAGAACCCTGAATATCATAGGCTGCCAGGCGTTTGTCGAAAAGCACCGAAGCCGTGTAACGCTTGACGGTTTCAGCAACAGGGACACTGAAACGTCCGGACCAGGATTTTTGCGGCGGAGTGTCGGAAGAGGTCATCGAATGCTCAACAGAATGTGATGTAGCCATTATAAATCAGACCGCCCCCTTTACCTATCAACCGAAGGGAATCAAACAGGAAAAACCCCCTTCAGACCAGGTCTGAAGGGGGTTTGGCGCAACGCTCCGGAATGGAACACCGGAGAGAACCACAGGGAAATTACATGTCCATGCCGCCCATGCCACCCATACCGCCCATTCCCCCACCGGACATGGGGGATTCTTCCTTGGCCAGTTCCGCCACCATGCAATCGGTGGTCAGCATCAAACC
Source organism: Ferrovum myxofaciens (assembly GCF_000735045.1). GTDB lineage: Bacteria > Pseudomonadota > Gammaproteobacteria > Burkholderiales > Ferrovaceae > Ferrovum > Ferrovum myxofaciens. The sequence continues at coordinate 71,454 of NZ_JPOQ01000026.1, read as the reverse complement.
GGCGATGCTGGCCGCATTTTGCAAAGCAAAACGGGTAACTTTGGTAGGATCGACCACGCCCATGGCAACCAGATCACCATACTCACCGGTTTGAGCGTTGTAGCCGAAGTTTCCTTTTCCTTCCAGTACCTTGTTGACCACAACGGAAGGCTCATCGCCACAATTGGCAACGATCTGACGCAGGGGTTCTTCGATGGCACGTTCCACGATCTTGATGCCAGCATCCTGATCGGCATTGTCACCCTTGAGCGCGGTCAGGGTAGAACGGGCACGCAACAGCGCAACTCCGCCCCCAGGAACGATTCCTTCTTCCACTGCTGCGCGGGTGGCGTGCAGAGCATCTTCCACGCGTGCCTTCTTTTCCTTCATTTCTACTTCAGTGGCGGCACCTACCTTGATGACTGCAACGCCACCCGCCAACTTGGCCACACGTTCCTGCAGTTTTTCCCGATCGTAGTCGCTGCTGGCTTCTTCGATTTGCTTGCGAATCTGGGTCACGCGGCCCTTGATGGACTCTTCGTTCCCGGCGCCATCGATGACGGTGGTTTCTTCCTTGCCTACTTCGATACGTTTGGCACGGCCCAGTTCATTCAACGTCACTTTTTCCAGTGATAAACCGACTTCTTCTGCAATCACGGTTCCACCGGTCAGAATGGCGATATCTTCCAGCATGGCCTTGCGCCGATCACCAAACCCAGGAGCCTTGACGGCGGTGGTTTTGAGAATGCCGCGAATGTTATTGACGACCAGGGTGGCCAGAGCCTCCCCTTCCACATCTTCGGCGATGATCAGGAGCGGACGCCCTGACTTGGCCACTTGCTCCAGTACGGGCAGCAGATCGCGGATGTTGGAGATTTTCTTGTCGTGCAGGAGCACGTAGGGATCTTCCAGCAAGGCGATTTGACGATCCTGGTTGTTGACAAAGTAGGGAGAGAGGTAGCCGCGGTCGAATTGCATGCCTTCCACGACTTCCAGTTCATTTTGCAAACCGGAGCCATCTTCCACGGTAATGACGCCTTCCTTGCCCACCTTGTCCATGGCTTGGGAAATGATCTCACCGATGGAGTGATCGGCGTTGGCGGAAATGGAACCCACCTGAGCGATTTCGGTATTGGTGGTACAAGGTTTGGAGAGTTTCTTCAACTCTTCCACAATGCCCACGACAGCACGGTCGATCCCGCGCTTCAGATCCATGGGGTTCATGCCGGCGGCCACAAACTTCATGCCTTCCTTGACAATGGACTGAGCCAGAACGGTTGCTGTGGTGGTGCCATCGCCTGCGACATCGGAGGTTTTGGAAGCTACTTCCTTGACCATCTGAGCGCCCATGTTTTCAAACTTGTCCTTCAGTTCGATTTCCTTGGCGACGGATACGCCATCCTTGGTGATGGTGGGAGCGCCGAAGGAACGCTCGAGTACGACATTCCGACCCTTGGGTCCGAGAGTGACCTTGACTGCATCGGCCAATATGTTGACACCCACGACCATCTTGGCGCGGGCACTATCATGAAAACGAACTTCTTTAGCTGCCATCTTTATAGACTCCTAAATTTAACGGGATGGACCCAGAGGGTCCAACCGATTCGATTGAAAATGGGGAGGCTTAGGCCTCGACAACACCCATGACATCTTCTTCACGCATGACCAGCAGTTCCTCGCCGTCTACTTTGACGGCTTGGCCTGAGTATTTGCCAAACAGGACACGATCGCCCACTTTGAGTTCGAGGGCGCGCAAGGTACCATCTTCCAGAATCTTGCCTTTGCCCACGGCCAAAACTTCTCCTTGATCCGGCTTTTCTGCAGCGGAATCCGGGATAACGATGCCAGAGGCGGTCTTGCGTTCTTCTTCCAGGCGTTTGACAATCACACGATCATGCAAGGGACGAATTTTCATACGACGATTCTCCATGTTGAGAAAATAATTGCTACAGGATTAGCACTCGTCAAGTGCGAGTGCTAACAGTGTATGGGCGCCTTCGAAGGTTTTCAAGGGGACAGATATAAAAATCCTTCCAAAATCCTGCGGCCTTCGGACGTTTTTTATATCCAATTGAGTAAAAAGAAATTATAAATAAATTTGGCAGGATTGTCGGGGGAATGTGGATTCTGATCTGGGGTGGGATGTCCTGCGCTGACCCTGTGCCTTTCCCCCCCGTTTCTCAGGAACTTCCTCAAACCCTGCGTCAGGCACTGGCTCAGGCCGGTGTCCCGGCTTCAGAGGTTTCAGTCGTGGTCTGGGGGGTCAACGAACCTCGTCCCCGCCTGGCTTGGGAGGCTCAAACACCGCGTAATCCAGCTTCCGTCATGAAATTGGTGACGACCCTGGCGGCTCTGGAAAATTGGGGTCCTGCCAAAACCTGGCGCACGGAAGTTCGCGTGCCTCGTTTGGATGCACAGAGGGGACAGGGCCCTTTCGGAGTCATCGGGGTGGGAGATCCGGGATTGACCCTGGAGCGTTGGCAAGAACTTTGGCGTCAAGTTTATCAACAGGGGATTCATCAACTGTCAGGACCGATTCGTTTTGATCAGAGTGGTTTTTCCCCCACGGAGTTATCCCCTGAAATCTTCGATCAGGAAGGTTTTCGAGCCTATAACGTTATTCCCCATGCCCTGCAGGTGGGACAACAGACCCAGTGGTGGTTCATTCGTCCCGGTGCACGGGTTGGCGAACCGCTCCAGATCTGGTCGGAATTTCCTTTCCCCCAGATCGTGCTAAGCAATCGGACCCGCACCGTCAGTGGTCCCTGCCCTGCCCTGTGGCGTTCAGGATTGCACTATGCCATTCGTGCCAAATTTCCGGCACAGGCGATGCGATCCCATCCCGATAACTCTCTGGATACAGGGGTGATTCTGGAGTTGACGGGGACCGTGCCACAGGATTGCGGGGTTCAGGTCATGGGTTTTTCCTTGCTCACCAATTTCGCCTATCTCGATTCCTCCCTTCGGACTCTGTGGCATGAGTTGGGAGGAACGTTTGCGGGGACCCTGGAACAAGGTACCGTGCCCGGAGACTGGCCCGTGCTGGCCTCCAGTGAATCTCCCGCTTTGATCGAGTTGCTTCTGCAAATGAACAAGAACAGTAATAATGTACTGGCACGAACATTGTTGCTCGATCTGGCGATGAACGACTCAGAGGTTGTCAAGGCAGCGACGGAGTCGGGTGGTCGAGCCAAAGTCCTGCGGATTTTGGCGGAACGAGGGTTGGATTTTCCTGAAATGGTGCTGGAGAATGGTTCCGGGTTATCGCGCAAGGCGCGTATTTCTGCGGAACATCTGGCGCGCCTGTTACTTTGGATGCAGGAGAAAAGTCTTTATGGGAATGAATTCATGACCACTCTGCCGCTGGTGAACGTGGATGGAACGTTGCGTCATTCTTTTGAAGATCCCCAATTACGCGGTCGCTTTCATCTCAAGAGTGGTACGTTGGATGGTGTGAAAGCCTTGGCGGGTTACGGGCTGGATGCGCAAAACCATTGGGTGGTAGTGGTCTTTCTGGCCAATGGACCGGGGGCAGAGAGTACGGCAGCAGCCCAGGAAGCCTTGCTCCGATGGGTTCGTCATGAGTCAAAAATACCACAGTTCAACACTACTTCAAATGCAATGGTATTGCCTGCACCAAACCCCTTGCGCTAACATGGAAAGTGTGGAAGTGTCACTGGGGGTGGCGTCCGTCATCGGGAGAAATCGTCATGAAAAAGAGTATGCAGGGGGTGGGTGTGCTCCTTCTCATGATGCAATCGGCCTTGGCTCAGGAGGGTAGCAGCGGTGGCTGGTTTTCCGGGATCAGTGCCTTGCCCTTTTCGGTGGAATGGAATACGGAATTGGCCCCGGAAGGTAGTGCGCTGTCCAGTCATATGCGCAGTGAAGGATTAGGCGGTTCGGAGACTTCCGGGCTTTCTCGCAGTTGGGTCCTGGGCGGTACGGGAGTCCTTCCTTTGGGAGACCGTCTGGCCCTGACGGGAAGTTTGGCAACCATTCGCAATCAGGGGATGGGCAGTGCTGCCAATACGTCGACGGTAGGATTGTACGATGCGCTGCCCTATAACATGACGGGCCTGGGGATGCATTACGATCTCAGTCAGCGTTTGCGTTTTCAAGGGGGCTGGGACCATTACCAGTTGAATTACAACCGGATCAATGGAAATTCCAACATCGATTTGTTGTCCTTGGGGCTACGTTACGGATTTTGAAACAAATTCAATGAGTTCTCTGGAGTCGGAGGGGTAGGTTGTTATTAACCCATGGCGTAGGATAAGAGAATTCCTCCAAAGATGGCGGCTCCAAACCAGGTATTGTGCAGAAAGGCGCGCAGGCACTGGGCGCGTGCGCGCGTACGGATCAGAGTGTAATGAAAGCCGGCTACCCCTGCCGCGCTGCACAGTCCCCCGTAAAAAAACACGCCCAAATGAAAGTGCCAACCTATCCAGCCCAGCAGGAGCAAGCAAAGTCCGTAGAACATCATGATCAGGGGTACGTCCCGGTTTCCGAAGAGAAGCGCCGTGGAATGAATGCCCAAGGGCCGATCATCTTCCCGATCCACCATGGCATATTCGGTGTCATAGGCCAGAGTCCAGCAGAGGTTGGACAGCATCAGTATCCAGGCAGAACCCGGCACCTGACCGAGTTCGGCTGCAAAAGCCATGGGAATGCCAAAACCAAAGGCAATACCCAGATAGGCCTGGGGTAGCGGAAAAAATCGTTTGGTCAGGGGGTAACTGGCGGCCAGAAAAAGAGCAGGCAGGGAAAGTATCAAGGTCAGTGTATTGCGGGTCAGAACCAGGGCGAAGGCGAGCAGGCTCAGGAGAAGCGCCAGTACGAGAGCTTCCTTGACACTGACTTCACCGCTGGCCAAGGGACGTAAACGGGTTCGGGCAACGTGGGGGTCCACTTTGCGGTCAGCGATATCATTCATGACACAGCCCGCTGAGCGCATTAGCAGGGTACCGAGGGAGAAAACGAGCAGATTGGACAGAGAGGGATGACCTCGGCTGGCCAGCCACAGGGCCCAGAGCGTGGGCCACAGCAACAGCAGGGTACCGATGGGTTTGTCCATCCGGGCCAGGCGCCACCATGCATTCCAGTTCATTGGTTCAAGAGGTCAGATAGGGTTGACGTGTGCCCAGCCAGCACGCGACATGGTGGAGGGCTTTTGCAGGAGCATCGGCGATCCAGGTGGCAGCGTATCGACGAGCCAAGGTCAGCAGGTCATCATCCTGCACGGGGTCCGCGAAACGCAGCAAGGCCAGGCCACTTTGACGGGAGCCCAGGTAATCGCCGGGACCACGGAGCAGAAGATCCTGGCGGGCAATTTCAAATCCGTCGGTGTGTTCATAAATCACTTTCAGACGTTGACGCGCCAACTCGGACAGAGGGGGACGATAGAGGAGCAGGCAAACGCCAGGACGCGTGCCCCGACCCACCCGTCCGCGCATCTGATGGAGTTGAGCCAGTCCCATCCGTTCCGTATGTTCAATCACCATCAGCGTCGCATTCGGCACATCCACACCCACCTCGATGACGCTGGTGGCAACCAGCAATTGAAGTTCTCCCTTCAGGAAACGGTTCATGATATTCCGTTTCTCAGCCCCGGCAAGTCTGCCATGAAGTAATTCGCAGCGCAAATCCGGAGCATCGGCGGTGAGGGTTTGAAAGGTGGCCTGGGCATTCTGCAGGTCGAGAAATTCCGATTCTTCGATCAAGGGGCACACCCAGTAGGCTTGATGGCCCTGGCGACAGGCTGAACGAATGCCTTCGATGACCTCGTTCCGGCGGGCAGTGGAAACCAGTTTGGTGGTGATACCCTGACGGCCGGGGGGCAGTTCATCAATTACGGAGACATCGAGGTCGGCATAGTAACTCATGCTCAAACTGCGGGGTATGGGCGTGGCGCTCATCATGAGTTGGTGGGGTTGGATCCGGGTGGATTCCCCTCCTTTCTGATGAAGTGAGAGACGCTGGGCAACGCCAAAACGGTGTTGTTCATCGATGATGATCAGCCCCAGGGTTTTGAAGGACACCCGTTCCTGAATCAGGGCATGGGTACCGATGACCAGGGAAATTTCTCCGTTGGCCAGGCGTTGTCGCAGGTGATGCTGGGCCTGACTTTTGAGTTGCCCCGTCAGTAATTCGATGCAGATTCCTTGGGAAGTGAGCAAATCGTAGAGTTTTGCGTGGTGTTGTTGAGCCAGTAATTCGGTGGGTGCCATCAGGGCCACCTGCCCTCCTCCTTCAATGCACTGAACGGCAGCCAGGGCTGCAACGATGGTTTTGCCACAGCCGACATCCCCTTGCAACAGCCGATGCATGGGGCGCTCTTGCGCCAGATCTTGACGAATTTCCTCCACTACGCGGTGTTGAGCGGCAGTGAGAGGGAAAGGAAGAGATCGTTCAAGACGACGGGAAAGTTTTCCTTGGATTGGGTAGGCATAGGCCAGTGTTTCGGTGCGATGTTGGCGATGGAAATGCATGGACAATTGTTGGGCCAGCAGTTCATCAAATTTGAGGCGTTGCCATAAGGCGGGTACCAACTGGAAAGCATCGGTGGGGCCATGCAGGATCTTCAGGGTCGTGGCAAGATCGGGTAACCCCAGGGAGTTGCGCCATGAAGGGTCCAAAGTATCGGTCAAATCCAGTTGCGTCAGCGCCCGTAACAGGGTGCGCCGCAGGATAGTCTGGGACAGGCCGGCGCAGGTCGGGTAAACGGGAGTCAAGGTGGCCGGAAGGGGACTGTTTTCCTTGAATAGTTGGCAACGAGGGTGGATCATTTCCAGCCCTTGGTAACTTTGACGCGCTTCACCAAAGAGGCGCAACCGGTTTCCTGGGGCGAATAAACGCAGTTGACTGGGATAAAAATGGAGGAAGCGCAATTCAAGCAGGCCGGTCTCATCCCTGACCTGTACGGTCAGGGTGCGGTGGGGACCCTGGCGAATTTCATGACGAATCACCTGAACGATGAGGCAAGCACTCTGACCTGGTGTAAGAGTGGCCACGGATCGTGGGTGCCGCTCATCTTCGTAGCGCAGGGGAAGATGCAGCAACAAATCAAATCCGCTGTGCAGTCCCAGGGTGTGGAGCAAATTGCAGAGGCGTGGGGTGAGATTCAGGGCACTCAGAGGTGCAGTGGGAGGCAGGAGCATGACTCACTTCCCTTGAATGAGCCATGCTTCGGCCTGGGCCAGGGCTTCTGGACGGCCGAGCAAAATCAGGATATCCCCGCTTTCGAGGCGAGTTTCTCCTTCGGGTTGAAAACCACGCAACCCACGCCGGCGCAGGGCGGTAATTTCCACTCCCCACTGTTGAAGAGGCAGATCGCGCAGTTGCATTCCATGGGCAAGACTATTTTCCAGCAGGGTCAAGGTTTGCAAGCGAAGTTGATCGGGGTTGGTGTTTTCTCCGGATTCATCGGTCAAACCACGAAAAAACCCGCGCATCAACTGGTAGCGTTCAGCACGGACTTGACGGATCCGTTTCAGAACTCGTGACAGGGGTATGCCCAATTCGAGCAGTGCATGACTGGCCAGCATGAGGGATCCTTCCAGAATTTCCGGAACAACCTCGGCAGCGCCCGCCTCTTTCAGGCGATCCAGATCACTGTCATCAAGGGTACGGACAATGACGGGAAGTGCCGGCTTCAACTCCCGGACCAGCGCGATGATGGCGAGAGACAACGCCGTATCAGAAAAACTGATGATGAGCGCTGAAGCGCGCTGGATACCGGCAGCAATCAGGACTTCTTGCCGTCCCGCATCGCCAAACACGACCTCGTCGCCTGCTTCCGAGGCAAGCCGGACCCGTTGCGGGTCGCGGTCGAGGGCGAGTACGGAAACTCCCTCCTGCTCCAGGAAACGGGCCAGATTTTGACCGCTTCGGCCGTATCCGCAGACGATGACGTGCCGTTGTTTCCCGTAACTTCGACGAGACAGTTCATGGAGGGCGACGGAACGCAAGGCCCATTCGTTCTTGCAGGCAAAGAGGACGATACGATCACTCATGAGCAGAATGAAGGGGGCCAGGATCATGCTGATGAGCATGGCTGCCAGAACGATTTGAAGTGGTGTGGCAGGGACCAGATGAAGTCCTTCGGTCTGGGCCAGCAGCACGAACCCGAATTCACCTGCCGGGGCCATGGCCAATGCAGTACGCAGGGCAATGGAATCCTGCTCGCCCAGCGCGCGTGCGGGCCCGTACACGGTCAGCAACTTAAGTCCCAGCAGGAGGATCAGGGTCAGCAATACGGCGGGCAGGTGGTGAATCACGACAGTCAAATCCAGCAGTGTCCCGATGGTGATGAAAAAAAGACCGAGCAAAACATCGCGAAAGGGCTTGATGTAATCTTCCACCTGATAGCGGTAATCGGTTTCAGCCAGCAACACGCCCGATACAAAAGCCCCCAGCGCCAGCGATAGTCCGGCCTTCTGAGTGATCCAGGCCAACAGCAAAATGACCCATAGGACGTTGAGCAGAAACAGTTCCGAGGACTTTTGTCGGGCAATCCAGTGAAACCAGAGTCCCAGCCATTTTTTCCCCAAGCCCAGCAAAAGAGACAGAATGACCATGGCCTCGAAGGCTTCGATGAGCATCATACGTGCCAGATGATCGTGGGGTTTGGCAAGAGCGGGAATTAGAACCAGAAGGGGAACGACCGCCAGATCCTGAAACAGCATCATGCCCATGATGCGTTGTCCGTGGGGGGATTTCAGTTCGGAGCGTTCGGCCAACAGACGCGAAATGATTGCGGTGGAAGACAGGGACAGTGCCCCGGCCAACACCACCGTGCCTTGCAGAGGCAGATTCATGGCCCAGCCCAGCAAAAAGACCAAGCCAAAGGCCAAACCCATCTGGGCGGTGCCCAGGCCAAATACAGTGCGTTGCATGGCAATCAGTTGGGGTAAACTGAACTCGAGTCCCACACTGAACATGAGGAACACGACACCGAATTCGGCAAGATGTCGAGTTTCTTCACCGGGAGGGATCCAGCCGGCAGCATGGGGCCCAATCAGGATGCCGGTGAGGAGGTATCCAAGCATGGCGGGCAGGCGCAGGAGGCGAAACAGCGCCACGCTCAATGTCGCCAGGATCAGCAGCAGTAAAATCAGTTCCAGTGTGTCGCTCACGAGTTTCCATTCCTTTGACAGAGAGGCCAAGTTTCACACCCTTCTTGCCCTCAAGTATAATCCGTGAACCATGAACGCTCATCCCGATTCTTTTCCTCCCCTCTCCCCCGACACCTTGTTGTCCATGGCGCGTACCATCTTGGGGATCGAGTCCGCGGCCATTCAGTATCAGGCTACTCGCCTAGGTGAACACTTCGTAGCGGCTCATCACCTGCTTCTGGACTGTCGGGGTCGTATTGTGGTCAGTGGCATGGGTAAGTCCGGACATATTGGCAGCAAGATTGCCTCGACCTTGGCCAGTACAGGCAGTCCCGCTTTTTTCATGCATCCGGCTGAGGCCAGTCATGGGGATTTGGGCATGATCCTCGCTGAGGATGTGTTGCTGGCTCTGTCCAATTCGGGAGAGAGCGATGAGTTGCTGACCATTACTCCTTTGCTCAAGCGACGCGGTACGCGCATTCTGGCTTTGACCGGGAATGCACGCTCCCGCTTGGCCCGTTTGGCCGATGTCCACCTTGAAGTTCGGGTGGAGCGTGAGGCCTGCCCCCTCAATTTGGCACCGACGGCCAGTACCACGGCTGTCCTGGCACTGGGCGATGCTTTGGCCCTGACCTTGCTCGAAGCACGGGGTTTTTCCGCCGATGACTTTGCGCGGACTCATCCCGGAGGAGCCTTGGGTAAACGTCTGTTGCTGGCAGTTCAGGACATCATGCATCAAGGAGAGCGTATTCCTTGGGTAATGCACCAGGCAACCGTGGCGGAAGCGCTACGGGTCATGTCGGATAAAGGTCTGGGGATGACGGCGGTGGTGGGGGACGACAATCATCTCGAGGGGATCTTTACGGATGGAGATCTGCGGCGTGCCCTTGAAACTGGTACTGTCAATCTTTTGGAACAAGAGGTCAGCCAGTGGATGACCCGTCATCCTGTGGTTACCCACCCGGACGAACTCGCGGCCAACGCAGCACAAGTGATGCAGGACAAGCGGATTTTTGGGTTGTGTGTGGTGGAAAAGAAGCGTTTGGTGGGTGCGTTCAATATGCACGACCTTTTGCGACATGGAATCGTTTGACAGGAACTCATGAAGTTATCCGCCGAAGACCTTGCGCAACGAGCCCGTCAGATACGGTTGGTGGGATTTGACGTGGACGGTATTCTGACACCGGGAACCTTGATCTTTGATGAACAAGGACGCGAAACAAAATCCTTCCATTCGCGCGATGGGGTAGGATTGAAGTTGTTGCAGCAGGCAGGCTTGACGCTGGCTCTCGTCACCGGGCGCCGGTCTTCCATTGTGACGTTGCGCGCCCGCGAATTAGGCATTACCCATGTGTTTCAGGGAGTTCATGACAAGCGTCAGGTGATGGATACCCTGCTCTCCGGTTTGGGGCTTCATTGGGAACAGTTGGCTTATATGGGTGATGATTTGCCCGACTTATCCGTTTTATGTCGCTCCGCTTTGGCGCTCACCGTCCCCGAAGCGCCGGAGGAGATTCGGGCAGCAGCTCATTGGGTGGCTCCTGTGGGTGGGGGGATGGGAGCGGCCCGGGCTGCAGCAACCTGGCTCTTGCAGGCACGGGGTGAGTGGGCCCGAGTACTGGAACGATGGGCAGACTGATTCAGAATCTGGAGGCCTGGGTCCCAGTGGTCGTGGTCCTGCTGTTGGCTATGGTCACCACATGGCTATGGCGAGTGGTGGAAGGGGGGGGAGCGTGGGGGGAAAAAACCGTTCGCCACATACCCGATCTCATCATGTTTCATTTTTCCGCCCTGCAACTGGGAGAAAACGGGCAGATTCGTTACACTCTGGATGCTTCTAAAATGGTACATTACCCCGACGATGATACTTCTCATTTTGAGACGGTTCTGTTTACCTCCTATGAATCCAATGGCCCCCCGGTGGATGTTCGTTCCGAGCGGGCGGTGCGCTCCGAACCCCGTGACGAAGTGGTGTTTACCGGACATGTGGTGGTTACCCGTCAACCCACCCCTGAAGAACCACGGACGGTGATGACGACCAGTATTTTGACTGCCTATCCTCAACGGGGTATCGAAAAGACTGATCAACCGGTGGTGGTCACTCATGGCCAGGATCGGCTGCTCGCCAATTCAATGATCGTTGACAACAAAACCAAAGTGGCCCATTTCACCCATGCCAAACTTCTCTATCATTCTGCGCCTCGTCACCCTTAGCGGGTGTTTGGTGGGGATTGTGACGGCAGTTCATGCTGAAAAGTCGGATCATGACCAGCCGGTCAATATCGAGGCGGATCGCATGACTGCAGATGATGCTAAAAAAGTAAGTTATTTTGAAGGAAGTGTCGTTTTGACGCAGGGAACAATTCACCTTACCGCAGACCATATGACGGTTCGTGAAGACCCGGAGGGCATGAAATATGCGTCGGCTTTCGGCAATCCGGTAACTTTTCGGCAAAAACGTGATGGCGTCGACGAATGGGTGGATGGCAAGGCACAGCACGTGGAATATAACGGCAAGATCGAACGGATCGAACTCTTTGACCATGCCGTGGTGCATCAGGGCAAGGATGAAATCAAGGGAGATTACCTGTCCTATGACACCAAAACGGAATTTCTACGCGCCAATGGGGTGTCCGATGAACAAAAAGGGAAACCCCCCGGGCGTGTGCATGTAGTGTTGCAACCAAAAAAGAATGAGCAGAAATCTGCGGGTAAGGGAGGTACGGCATCAACTCCGGCAACGGTGATCAAAGACAAGACCCCCCCTTCACTCATCCTGAAACAGGATACGGATTTGTCCCCATGAGCCAGTTACGCGCCGAGCATTTGGTCAAGCGTTATCGTGCACGCCAGGTGGTGAAGGATGTTTCTCTCACCGTGGAAAATGGGGAAGTTGTGGGGTTGCTGGGTCCCAATGGTGCCGGAAAGACAACCTGTTTCTACATGATCGTCGGGTTGGTGCCACTGGATGGTGGCGAAATTTATATGGACGGGACCCGTCTCAGCGCCTATCCTATTCATCGCCGTTCCTTGATGGGGCTCTCCTATCTGCCCCAGGAAGCCTCGATTTTTCGGCGTATGACGGTGTCAGAGAATATTCGGTCTGTCCTGGAACTTCGTGGAATGAGCGAATCTGATTGCCAGCAGGAACTGGATCAATTGTTGGAGGAACTGCATATCAGTCATTTGCGTGACAGTGCTGCCGTGAGTTTGTCCGGGGGGGAGCGACGGCGCGTGGAAATTGCCCGCGCGTTGGCAACGCGACCTCGTTTCATCTTGCTGGATGAACCCTTTGCCGGAGTGGATCCCATCGCAGTGATGGATATTCAGCAGATCATCCGCTTTCTCAAGAATCGCGGTATCGGAGTGTTGATCACTGACCACAATGTGCGCGAAACTCTGGGAATTTGTGACCGGGCCTATATTATTAACCAAGGAGGGGTGTTGGCAGCAGGAAAGCCCGATGAAATCGTCTACAATGAAAGCGTCAGAAAGGTCTACCTCGGTGAAAATTTTCGGTTGTGAACCATGAAGGTCCAGCTCCAACTCAAGCAAACGACGCAACTCTCCCTGACGCCGCAGTTGCAGCAATCGATTCGATTGTTGCAACTCTCTACCCAGGAGTTGGAACAGGAAGTCGAAGAATTTCTCCGGCTCAATCCTCTGCTGGAACGTGCCGACGGGAAAGATGGTGCCGTTGATTCAGAGCCCGGCGCGTTTGAAACTGCAGACCACATTGAAACAGCAGAACCCACCTCTTCTGCCGAAATCGAGCAGGAATCCTGGAATTTCGAAGAAGGAAGCGGCATCGGATTGGGGGGGCAGGGCGAAGATGAGGATGAGGGGATACAGGATCTGCGCGTAATTCCACTGTCCCTGCGCGATCATCTTCTGGGGCAGGTACGTCTGATGCCCCTCGAGGAACGGGATCAGGAACTGGTGGCCACACTGATCGATTACCTGGATGAAGACGGTTACCTGCGCCATTCCTTCATTGATCTGAATTCCAGTGTATCCGATGCGCTCGGAGAGGTAGAAGAATCAGAGTGGCTGGTGGCCCTGCGCATTCTGCAATCCCTGGATCCCGCGGGGATTGGGGCGCGTACCTTGAGCGAGTGCCTGGAACTGCAATTGTTGGCCAGCCATGCGACCGAGGAGGATAAACGACTGGGCAAAAAATTGCTCGATCACCTTGAATGGCTGGCACAACGGGAATACACTCGTCTGAAGAGAGCTTTGGGCATCGAGGAACGCAAGGTCAGGGAATTGCAGCAGATGTTGTTGCACTTCGATCCTCGTCCGGGGGCGGCGTTCAGTACAGCCGAAACCCGTTATGTCGTGCCCGATGTGATTGTAAGACGGACGGAGCGGGGTTGGAGTGTATCGCTGAATGAGGGAGTAATGCCACGTCTGCGCGTCAATCAGGTCTATGCCAACATTCTCAAGAAAGGGGTTCCGGGTCACTCCATGTCCCAACAACTTCAGGAAGCACGTTGGTTGATCAAGAATATCCAGCAACGTTTTGACACGATTTTACGGGTGGCCTGTGCTGTAGTCGAGCGACAAAAAGATTTTCTGGAGCGGGGTGAGGTCGGGATGAAACCTCTGGTTTTGCGCGAAATTGCTGAAGTGTTGGGACTCCATGAATCCACTATTTCGCGCGTGACTGTCCAGAAGTATCTGTTGACTCCGCGCGGTTTATTCGAATTAAAATACTTCTTCAGCAGCCATGTGGGGACGGACAGTGGCGAAGCGGCTTCCTCCACCGCTGTTCGTGCCCTGATCCGTCAATTGATCAATCAGGAAGATATTAAAAGTCCTCTGTCCGACCAGCGTATTGCGAATTTGCTGGGCGAGCGGGGGTTCCAGGTGGCAAGGCGGACCGTGGCCAAGTATCGTGAGGCCATGCATCTTCCTGCCGCCAGTTTGCGCAAGTCGTTGTGAGTTGTATATTTCAAGGAGAACAACAAGATGAAAGTCACTATCACTGGGCAACACATCGAAGTCACCCCTGCGATACGCGATCATGTGGAGGAGAAAATTGGGCGGATCAAACGCCATTTCGAACATCCACTGGACATCAACGTGGTGTTGACAGTGGAGAAACTCAAGCACAATGCAGAAGCCAATGTCCATGTCAATGGAAAAGACTTTTTTGTCCATACTTCACAGGAAGACATGTACGAAGCCATTGATGACCTTGCCCATTTGCTCGATCGCCAAATCATTAAGCACAAAGAGCGTCAAAGCGATCAGCGGCACGGCCAGCCGCTGAAACACCTGGCCAATGGGGTGTGATCTGCTGTGGGAAGCGTCGTTCCTCGACTCTACCAGTTGCTCAAACCCGACCACATCGTGCTCGATCTGGAAGTGACCAGCAAAAAACGGTTGTTTGAGCAAATTGGGATACTTTTCGAAAATCATGACCAGTTATCGCGCAGTCAGGTCTTCGACGCTTTGTTCAATCGTGAAAAATTGGGCTCCACGGGGTTGGGGCATGGATTTGCTCTGCCCCATGGACGCATGAAAGGGGTACGAGACACTTTCGCAGCGTTTCTGCGCCTGTCAACGGAAATTCCTTTTGAGGCACCGGATGGTCAACCCGTGCGCATGGCCTTTGTGTTGCTGGTTCCAGAACATGCCAACGAGGTGCATTTACGTCTCCTGGGAGAAATTTCCGAACTCTTCAGCGATGAATCCCTGCGCCAACACTTATTGTCAGTCACGGACCCCTTGGCTGTGATTCAGGCGCTTTCTCAACCCCATGCCTTCGGTTAGCGTTCAACGCCTCTTTACGGATAATCGGGAAAGACTCGACCTGTGCTGGTTGGCGGGGCAGCAAGGGTCTCTCCGGGTGGTTACCGTCGGTGCTCTGAGTGATTCCACCGCAGGGTTGATCGCCCATCTCAATTTGACACATCCCCATCGTTTTCAAGTCCTGGGTGCCCATGAAATGGCTTACTTGCAGAGTCTGGACGAGGGAGCGCTGGCGACGGCCTGGGAGGGCATCTTTTCTTCCGAATTGGTGGCTATTTTTCTCAGCGAAGGGTGTGTGCTGTTGCCTGCCCTGGCTGAAAGAGCGGAACAACGAAGTATCCCCGTCATGGGGGCGAGTGTGGACAGTACTTCGGTCATCAATCAGATACGGCATTACCTCAGTCAGGAGTTGGCGGAGCAGGAAAGCCTCCACGGCGTTTTCATGGTGATTCTTGAAGTTGGGGTGTTGATTACCGGGGATTCGGGGGCAGGAAAAAGCGAATTGGCCCTTGAGTTGATTACCCGTGGAAACGGACTGGTGGCCGATGATGTGGTGGAGTTCTACCGTATTACTCCAGACACCCTTCAGGGGCGCTGCCCTCCTCTGTTGAGAGATTTTCTTGAAGTTCGTGGACTGGGATTATTGAATATCCGTTCCATATTTGGGGAAACGGCGGTTCGACCCCGTAAAAATTTGAAATTGATCGTGCATCTCGAGCGTCCCTCCAGTGGTGATCTGAATACCTGTGAACGACTTCCCATGGGACGTCAGACCCAATCCATACTGGGGGTGGCCATTCCCCGGGTGGTTTTGCCCGTGGCGGTGGGGAGAAATCTGGCGGTATTGGTGGAAGCCGCCACGCGCAATTTCATTCTGGAACAGCGGGGGATCAACAGTACCCAGGAGTTTATCGATCGTCAGCAACAATTCATGCAGGAATCCTGCGCTCAGGGGGATTCCCATGAATTTTAGTGAACCGGGGGTGGTTACGTCCAAAGTGGTATTGATCAGCGGATTGTCAGGGTCAGGAAAATCAGTGGCTCTGCGTGCTTTGGAAGACGCTGGTTACTTTGCTATGGATAATTTCCCTCTCTCCTTTCTGGTTTTCGTATTACAGGAACTGGTGGCGCGGGGAGAGCGTCAGATTGCCCTGACCCTCGACGTGCGTGGTGGGAATGCCCTGAATAACCTGCCTGAGGCGCTTCACACCTTGCGTGACAATGGGTTGGATGTTCGGTTGCTCTATCTGGAGGCCAGCGACCAGGACCTGATCCGACGTTTTTCGGAAACCCGTCGTCCCCATCCCCTGGCCCTCCATCAGCATTCCCTTGCAGAATGCATTGCCCTTGAACGGAACCTGCTGTCGGGGGTGGCGGATCTGGCTCGTCGTTTCGATACGACGCATATCACACCCAATACCCTGCGGGCCTGGGTGCGTGATTTCGTTGATCTGGACCCAGCCCGTCTCACCCTTTTTTTTCAGTCCTTCGGGTTCAAGTTCGGCATTCCGCTCGATGCTGATTTCGTTTTTGATCTGCGTTGTATTCCCAATCCGTTTTATGATCCCCACCTCCGTCCATTGACGGGACAGGATCCTGCGGTGATCAAGTTCCTTGAAAATCTGCCCATTGCGCAACGCATGTTTACGGATTTACAAACTTTCGTGACTTCCTGGATGCCTGATTTCATCAAAGACAATCGCGCGGCCCTGACGGTTTCCCTGGGGTGTACGGGAGGACAGCACCGCTCGGTCTATTTTGCCGAGAAGTTGACCCGCTATTTCTCTCAGTATCAGTGTACCCGGGTCATTCACCGGGAACTGGATCGGGAGGGAGGGGACAAGCGAAAGGCGGTAAGCAATCCACTCTAAGCGGTTTTTAGATATTCCAAAAACTGGGTTGTCTGAATGGGGCGAGAGAAGAAGTACCCTTGGCCAATCTGGCAACCATACCGGGCCAGGGTGGTGGCCTGAATTTGGGTTTCGACGCCCTCTGCAACCACTTCCATACCCAGATCTCGAGTCAGACCGATAATGGCACGAACCAGGGTTCCATCCGTGAGATTGTCAATAAAATCCCGAACAAAGGAGCGATCGATTTTCAATGAGGAAAAAGGCAATTTCTGGAGAAGAGACAAACTCGAGTATCCTGTGCCAAAATCGTCCAGAGAAATCGATATGCCGCATTTGACGACTTCATGGGCGGTTTTCCAGGTCTTTTCCTGCATCAGTGCGGTTTCCGTGATTTCCATGGTCAGTCGTTGGGGGAGGATGGAGAAACTGGCCAAACTTTCTTCGATCTGAGCGATCAATGAGTCGGACTCCAGCAATTGACGAGGGGAAGCATTGAAACTGATTTCCATCGGCGGGACACCCATGAGATCCCATTGGTGGAGAAGTCGGCAGACCTCATGAATGACCCAGTTCCCGATCCCGATGATGAGATCGGAGCGTTCGGCGTAGGTGATGAACATATCGGGGGTCAAGAGCCCGCGGACCGGGTGATTCCATCGGATCAGCGCTTCAGCACCACAGACGGCGCCGGTTGCGAGATTTATTTTTGGCTGGAAGTATAATTCGAATTCCTTGCGTTCCAAGGCCTCGCGCAACTCCGTTTCCAACTGCCAGTATTCCATGCCTTCCCGTTCCAATGCATCAGAAAACAGGGAAAAATGGTTTTTCCCCAGAGATTTGGCCTGATACATGGCCATGTCCGCACGGCGTAGCAGTACATCATATTCCAGGCCATGGTCAGGAAAAGTGCTGATGCCGATACTGCAAGAGGTATGGAGACGAAGCCCCTCCAGCAGGAATTCCTGGGCAATGGCATGGCAAATCTTGTCTGCTACCGCAGTGGCCGAATTTTCCTGACTATGGTGCAGAAGAATCACAAATTCATCTCCGCCCAGCCGGGCCACCGTATCATAGTCCCTGACCGTTTGAGTCAGACGCAGGGCCACTTCCTTGAGCAGACTGTCCCCAACGGAGTGACCCCGTACATCATTGATGGCTTTAAAATTATCCAGATCGATCAGCAGGATACAAAATGAATTTATCTGTCCCGACGGCATCCTCCGGGTCAGGGCGTTTTCAATCGCGCACTGAAACAGGAAACGATTGCCCAGACCGGTAAGTTGATCGCGGGAGCCCTGAATCTCCAGACGGGTTTGAAGTTGGACGCGATCGTCGATATCCCAGAATACGAAAACCAACTGACTGGGAACATGATGTTCAGAATCATGCAGAAAAGCCACCGTTTGGTGGTACCAACGCAGTTGTTGGCCGGTAAGATCCCGCAACTGAACATCGGATCCCCGAGCTTCCAGAATCATGTGCTCCAACCCCTTCAAAATGGCATTGTGGCCACTGGGAGTATTGGCATGGAGTACGTCAGCATAGAATTCGGTGAAGCGTCGCCCGAGGATGAGTTCGGGGGTCTGGGCCCCCAGAATGTGAGCCATGCGCTGATTGGCTTCGAGGATCTTGGTACTGTGGGGTTCACAGAAGGCAATTCCGATGCCGGTTTGTTCAAAGACCAATTGAAAACGAAAAGATTGGGTCTGGATTTGTCGCGTCAGTTTCTGGTGCATCGTCATGTCGTGAAGGAGGGTGACGACCCCGTCCAACTGGTTGTTTTCCGTGAGGATGGGCGCTGCCCGGCTCTCCACCGGAATGATTGCTCCCGCAGGGGTATGCAACAGATGTACTGCACCGGATGAGGCGCGCTGACGATTCTGAATGACTTGGAGCAGCAAATCAGGTACAGGCGCGAGGTGTTCGTCGGTCATTTGGACCTGTTTCTGAAAAGAAATCTTCTTGAGTTTTTCCTGGGAGCATTCCAGTAGCACTTCTGCCGCACGGTTGACAAAACGGATACGGCATTCGGAGTCGGTCACGATGATGGCATCATCGATGGAATCCACGATGACAGCGGCTCGTCGTCCCTTGAGTTCGGTGCTTTGTGCCAACTGGATGAGACGCATGAAGGCCAGGATGATCAGGAGTTCGAGACTGACAAAATACTTTCCCCAGATATGCCACCAATGATTTTCGCCATTTCCCGAGCGATCCAGTTCATCCACCTGGTGACTGGCATATTCCGAAATTTGTCCCGCCAACTTCTGTAGGGAGTTTGCCAAGGGGCGATCCAGGCCGCGCACCTGTTTATCCACCGAGCGAAAAGAAAGGGGATCATGGGCGTTGAGATGGGACAGGGCGGTCCGGTAGGAGAGGTAAAGGGCACGGTGAGAAATGGAAATTTGCAAAAATTCGGCAACTTCGGGTATCTGTTCTTCCTGTGCCAGGATCTGGGCGGCATCCAGCAATTCTTGCGTGGTTTGCTGGGCCTGGGTAAAGTCCGTCAAACATTTCTGGCGCAAGGTTGGGTCATATTGACGCAGAAGAATATTTTTCCACTCGTGGATTTCACGTTGAAAACTGACCTGACCTTCCTCTGTGAGTTCTTCGAGGGCAAGTAGACGGGAGACGCGGGTTTTGATTTCTTCCTGATTCTGTGACCGACTCTCATTCATCCAATTGATCAGCATCATGAAGGACAGAATCCAGGCGGTAAGGATCAAGCCAACCATGATGCGAACGTCCCGTGCGCGCTGGATGGCTTCTTTCATGGGGTTTGGAGGAAGGATCTCATGGGATTATTCTACACACTCTGTTTCTATTGTGAACAGCGTTGCCAAGGTTCGGTAAAGTTCCAAATGACTTTCAACAGGTCAGGACGGCGTTCGCCAAAAAACGTTTTCTTCCCTATTAAATATTAAATTAATGTAAAAGATAATAGTAAATATAATTAACTTTAATTAATTTATCAAATCTTCCACAATACAACTCAACCAGCGGAACTCATGTGTAACGGTTCCAATCGCGTTTGTCAACTATCCTACGAGGAGAGCAAGTATGGCCGTTAAAAAATATGAGGCCGGTGTAAAAGAATATCGGCAGACCTATTGGGCGCCGGAATATGTGCCGCTAGACTCGGACATTCTGGCCTGTTTCAAGATTACCCCGCAACCTGGCGTGGATCGCGAGGAAGCCGCGGCAGCCGTTGCAGCCGAATCCTCCACCGGTACCTGGACCACGGTGTGGACCGATTTGCTGACGGACATGGACTATTACAAGGGGCGTGCCTACCGCATCGAGGATGTACCCGGCGACGATACCAGTTTCTATGCCTTCGTGGCCTACCCCATCGATCTGTTCGAAGAAGGTTCTGTGGTGAACGTGTTCACCTCCCTGGTCGGTAACGTATTCGGCTTCAAGGCTATTCGCGCTCTGCGCCTGGAAGATGTGCGCTTCCCTCTCGCTTATGTCAAAACCTGTAATGGGCCGCCCCATGGTATTCAGGTCGAGCGCGACAAAATGAACAAGTACGGCCGCCCGTTACTGGGCTGCACCATCAAGCCCAAATTGGGTCTGTCGGCCAAAAACTATGGTCGCGCCGTGTACGAATGCCTGCGTGGCGGCCTGGACTTTACCAAAGATGATGAGAACGTCAATTCTCAGCCCTTCATGCGTTGGCGCGACCGCTTCCTGTTTGTTCAGGATGCCATCGAAAATGCCCAGGCTGAAACCGGCGAACGCAAGGGCCACTACCTGAACGTGACTGCCCCGTCTCCCGAGGAAATGTATGAACGTGCCGAGTTTGCCAAGGAGATTGGCTCACCTATTATCATGCATGACTTTCTGACCGGCGGCTTTACCGCCAATACTGGTCTGGCGCGCTGGTGCCGCAAGAACGGCATGCTGCTGCACATTCACCGCGCCATGCACGCTGTGCTCGACCGCAATCCGCACCACGGTATCCATTTTCGCGTGCTGACCAAGGCGCTGCGCCTGTCCGGCGGCGACCATCTGCACTCCGGCACCGTGGTAGGCAAGTTGGAAGGCGACCGCGGTGCAACCTTGGGCTGGGTGGACTTGATGCGAGAATCCTACATTCCCGAAGACCGCTCGCGCGGCATCATGTTCGACCAGGATTGGGGCTCCATGCCGGGTGTATTCCCCGTCGCATCCGGCGGCATTCACGTCTGGCATATGCCCGCGCTGGTCAACATCTTTGGCGACGACTCAGTGTTGCAGTTTGGCGGCGGTACCCTGGGCCATCCGTGGGGCAATGCCGCCGGTGCTGCTGCCAACCGCGTTGCGCTGGAAGCGTGTGTCGAGGCGCGTAACGAAGGGCGAGAATTGGAGCGTGAAGGCAAGGAAATTCTCACCAACGCCGCCAAGGACAGCCCGGAACTCAAGATCGCCATGGAAACCTGGAAAGAGATCAAGTTCGAATTCGACACCGTGGACAAACTGGACGTGGTGAATCGTTAACCTTGGGGTCGGAACTCCTTGGAGCATAACCGAAAACTCTCGCAGCGCGTGGCCGGACGGCCCGCCAAGCGTTAAAGGAAAGGAAAGAAAAGAAAATGGCTGACATTCAAGATTACAACTCAACCCCCAAGTACGAAACTTTCTCGTATTTGCCGGCGATGTCGCCGGAAAAAATGCGCCGTCAGATTGCCTACATCGTGAGTCAGGGCTGGAACCCTGGCATTGAGCACGTGGAACCGACGCGCGCATTCAACTACTACTGGTACATGTGGAAACTGCCCATGTTCGGGGAGCAATCGGTGGATACCATCATCTCCGAATTGGAGGCTTGCCATCGCGCTCACCCCAACCACCACGTGCGTCTGATTGGATATGACAACTACTCGCAGAGCCAGGGCAGTTCCTTCGTGGTGTTCCGCGGACGGTAATCGGGGGTTGGGCGATCCGGCACAGGCCCCCCAAGGGCCTATTGAAACTGGAAGGATAAAAGCATGAGCGATTCCAAGGCTGAAAATAAGGGTTTTGCGCCCAACGGCGCGAGTGGACGCATGCTCTCGCGTGCTCGTCGTCAGGCGATGTCGCAGAGCGGCAAGGCAAGTTTGGGGCAGGTACGCAAGGCAGTGCCTACCATCGCGCCGGTACGCGTGCAAAGCGTGGAATCGGCTGCGCCTCAATCAGAGCCATTGAAGGACGATAGCCATGCCTCAAGTGACTGCGGTTGTATGCATGCCGTCGAGCAGAAAACGCTGGACACAGTTTGTGCCCTGGTAGAAGCAGAGCCCCCAACCACCTTGGGACTGACTTCTTCCAGAGTGCGTCAATTGTGCCAGGAGCGGCGGCGAGCACTCTCCAGCCAAGGGAAGGCGGCTATGAAATCTGCGGGAATGAATGCTGCCGCGACACGTCATGTGAGCAGCAACAAGACTGTGGGGGCTGTTGGATTGAGTGGGCGTGCCGCTGCACGGGCGCGCCGTGAGGAAATGTGTGTTAACGGTCGAGGCAATGATCCGGCGTGTCGTCCTTCCGGAAGAGTGCGTTCTCCCGCGGTTCCGGTCAAGGTCGAGATCGGCACCACCTTGAGCGGCAACTTGGTCACCGGCACCCAGGTCGAGCGTAGCAGCAAGGTGACCGGGGTTGAATCGGGCAGTTGCCGAGGGATTACCGGTACCGAATACATTGGTGCCGAACAGTATGGAAAGTTATGTGCATCCGTTCCACCAGCCCCACCTGCCAAGGTCAGCGTCAGCAACACCAGCCGGAATCAGCGTGTGAGCGGTGTGGAACTTGGTCGCAGTGCTAGGGTAACCGGAGATGAACATGGTGCCTGCAAGGCAGTGACCGGTACCGAATATCTGGGCGCGGAGCAATTCGAATCTTTCTGTGCCTCCAAGCCGGTAAGTGCGCCAGCCAAAGTGGGGGTAGCCATTACCAGGGCAGGTTTGAACGTGAGCGGAACCGAAGTCGGGCGTAGCGTAAAGGTGACGGGAGACGAATCCGGTGCCTGCAACAGCAAACTCACCGGCAGTCAGTATGCTCAGGATCTGTCTGTCAGCATGTGTCAAGGCAGCGGCGTGCCGCACAAGGTGAGTGTGATGAGCACGGTACGCGACCAGCCGATTTCCGGAACAATGATGGAACACAACCCAAAAGTTACTGGCGATGAATATGGTGGTTGTCAGCCGATTTCAGGTACCGAATACATGGGCCCGGATCAGTATACGGCGTTTTGCGACGCGGATCGCCAAGCCGCATCGCGCGCTCTGATGGCAAGCCGCGGCGCCCGGGCGGGCATAGCGCTGAGCGGAACACTCGTAGAATCGGGAGGCAGGATGACAGGCGCGGAACGTGGAGAAAGTCAGGTTTTGAGCGGCACGCCTTATTCCGGCCCATATCAGCGAGTGTCGCAGCGAGGTATCAATAGCAACCCGCATCCGCTAACGTTTGGACCTGCAAATGTTTCGTATGAGGCAGAGTCCGCGCCGCAGGCGGTTACGGAGCAAAGCAGTTTCAGCATCGTCACCCCGGCACGCAAAGCTCAGGACAGCAGGCTGAGTCGCATTACCGGCAACATCTCCGGCGCACAAGGCCGTATCACCGGGCCAGTGAATTTGGCCGCCGGACTGGTTTCTGGCACACCAGAGTTTCGCTATCGGGATGATGCATACGGCGTTGCACTGATTGCGATGGAGCAACCACAGGTGCCTGAAGCTCAGCGCAGCCGCCTCACTGGAGATGGGCGCGAAGGAGGCTTCGCCATCACTGGCGCAGGTTGGCGGCGTAATGAAAGTATTACTGGCACCGAAGGGACCTCTGCCACGCGACGCAACCCAACCCTGCGCGGCAATCAGCGCAGCATGGCGATGCAAGTTCCTGCGATAAAGGATCGCGAGCATTTGCAAGTGCCGCCCAGCAAAGTTACCGGCAGTAGCGGTAACGCCGCTACCGGGTCCACCATCACCTATTCTGGCGGCGCCCGAGGCTAACCCAAATGAATACTCGCAACCGCCCTGGGCGTCATACCAGCCCGCAGTTTGCAGCAAGCCGCCCGCCCTACGGGTTGGGGACGCCTAACGGCGCTCTCCAGGGGCGGCAGCCGGAGACGCTTGCGGCTTCCTTGGCACTGGAGTCCAATCCGGGGTGTGCTATGCAGGGCGGACGTTTGTGCAGCCACCCGTTGACGAACCAAATGGAGAATCGGCGCTTACTGGCGTATGAGAAAACCATCAAGGAGCGCTTTGCCAATATTATCCCGGTCTTGAAGCGCATTGCCGGTTTGCAGCATGCAGCGGAGTTTGTTGCGCAGGCGCAAGCCATCGCGAACCAGGAACTTGGCTTTGACTTGCCGTCGCGCATCCTTGCGGATGCGTGGGTAACCGGTCTGGATATGAGCGCCTTATATGGCGAAACTGTGATGCGCACATTGCGCTTGCTGGCTGAGCAGGCCCGCACGAGCAATCCGCCGGAGGCGGTGGACGTAGATGAAGCGGTGTCATTCATGTTGGATTGCGGCTACCACGCGGTGGATATCTCGCCTTGCTCGGACGGGCGTTTGAAGGGCTTGGTGCGCTACATCCTGCGCTTGCCCACTGGAGCAGTGCGCAGCAGCAAGTCCTATGCCGGGGCGATGTTCGACGTGGAAGCCAATGTGAAACGCTGGATAGAAACCGAGTTGATGCGTTTTCGCGAGGGTCGCCCGGTGACTCCCGATGCAGGGACGCGTTACCTGAAAATGGTGGTGTACCACACCAGCAGTTCCGATCCTGCACACGAAGGCTGTGCTGCCCACGGCAGCAATGAGGTTCGGGCAGCGGAGAAAGGACTGGAGCGGTTGCGCGAGTTCCGCCAAGCGATCGAGAACAGTTTTTGCTGTGGTGCTTCGGTGGATACCTTGCTGATCGGTGTGGATACCGCCACTGATGCGATCAAAGTGCATGTGCCTGATGCAGATGGAGAAATGAGTTTGTATCGCGCGGTGGATAATCTTGCACTGTATGAACAGACCGTCAATGACGACGGGAATACTGCCCGGCTCAAGGTCTATCAGGCGATTCAGGCGGCCAGCGCCCAAGGTGGTGGCTGGGGTCGCGGTAACGGCGAGCCGCATGAAGGCATGCGGCGCTTGATTGCGACACTGTTGATCAATAACTTGTCGCAGATCGAGTATGTATGCGGCAACTGGGGCGGACGTTACCCGGATATCGGACATAACGAGCGCTTTATCAGCGTGGGTGACGGCTTTGAAGAATTTCAGTTGCGCAACTTGGCTTACTTCGCCCATTTGCACACCGTGGAAGAAGGCGCGCCCGATATGGATGTGGGGATCAATATTTTCAAGAAGCTCAACGTCAATCATGGCTTGCCGATCCCGCTGGCGATTCACTTTCGCTACGACAGTCGCGTGCCGGGTTGCCGCGAGCGCACGGTAGAGCGGTGCCAGCGGGTCCAAGCGGCGCTCGAATTGCGCTACGGCGAATTGGCCAGGCAAGGCCTGCTGGTATGCGGCATGACGGTACAGGACAAACGGCCCGGCAGCCCGATCGAGTCGATAGAAGCGAACGGCGCTTAAGGTTTTGCGGAGAACATAATGAAAATTTGTCAGGTGGAAAAGACTCTGGTTTCGACTAACCGGATCAAGGAGATGGGGCATCGCCCGCTGCTGGTGGTGAAAGAAAAAGGCGGGTCACGCAGCATAGCAGTGGACGCAGTGGGTTGCATCCCCGGAGACTGGGTGATTTGCGTGGGTTCTTCCGCCGCACGTGAAGCTGCGGGGAGCAAGGATTTTCCCAGCGACCTTACCATCGTCGGCATCATCGACCATTGGGCGGAAGATTGAAATGGAAGTTATGGAAGTAATTTCCGACTTGGTTTCCACACGTCGCATTCCTGGCTTATACAGTATTTCGCTCAGGGTGCTACGCGATGCCAAAGGTCGGCTCAATGTGGCGGCCGACCCGGTGGGCGTACCACCGGGCAAATGGGTGATTACCGTGAGTGGTTCAGCGGCGCGTTACGCCACGGGCGATTACAAGATTCTTACCGATTTGACCATCGGCGGCATTATCGATGGTTGGGACCCCGGCACTGGCCAAACCGGTAAGTAAACATTTTTTTAACGCAAAAGGAGTACTGAAAATGGCAAACGTAAGCGGTATTGCATTGGGCATGATCGAAACACGGGGCCTGGTGCCAGCGATTGAAGCGGCGGATGCAATGACCAAGGCGGCGGAAGTGCGCTTGGTGGGACGTCAGTTTGTCGGTGGCGGTTATGTCACCGTACTGGTGCGTGGCGAAACCGGTGCGGTGAACGCGGCAGTGCGCGCCGGTGCAGATGCGTGCGAACGGGTGGGAGATGGGCTGGTCGCGGCACACATCATTGCGCGCGTGCATAACGAGGTGGAAAACATTCTGCCGAATCAGCCTGAAGCATGAAGAGTTTTGTCTTAACAACTTGACGAAAAAAGGGAATATATCATGGCAAACATAGTGAGCGGTATTGCATTGGGCATGATCGAAACGCGCGGCCTAGTGCCGGCGATTGAAGCGGCGGATGCGATGACCAAGGCGGCGGAAGTGCGCCTAGTGGGACGTCAGTTCGTCGGTGGCGGTTATGTCACCGTGCTGGTGCGTGGCGAAACCGGTGCGGTAAACGCGGCAGTGCGCGCCGGTGCAGATGCGTGCGAACGGGTGGGAGATGGGCTGGTCGCGGCACATATCATTGCGCGCGTGCATAACGAGGTGGAAAACATTCTGCCAACGAGCCCGGATACGGGCCTGGGTGGACGTGACGGGGATCTCAGTCAGGCTATCGCTTAAGTGGAAAAGGCGTGAGCATGTATACAGACCCGCGTTTGAGTGGCTATTTGTCACGTGCGCTCAGCCACGAACTGGCGGCTGTGCAGCAATATCTGATGCAGGCCAAGTTGACCGGCCTGTGGGGTTTATCTGCACAGAGTGCGCAATTTCGCCGGGATGTGAACGAGGAACTGGTGCACGCCGAGCGCTTGATGGAACGTATGTTGATCTTGGGTATTCCTTGTAATGCGACCCAATTGCCACCCATTCGCCCAGGTAGAACGCTGGCGGAAATGCTTCAAATCGATCGCGGGCTTGAGATCGAAGCGATCCGGCTTTATGAAGAAGCAGCGTTCTATTGCGCCAGGCGCCAGGATGGGGAAACGCAAGCGCTGATGCGTGCCTTGATGGAAGATGAGTTGGGACATCTCAAGGAATTGGATCAGCAATTGTCTGAGTTAAAAGGAGAGTGAGATCATGACGCAAGCTAGGGAAGAAGACACGGATATCGCCACGCCAGTAGCGTACAAACCGGTATTGAACCAGCGCTTTGATTTTGGCAACTACGTCGAGACAAGGCGCTTTCTGGATCAACTGGCAAAATTGTCCAGGCGCGAGGACTACTATCCGAATTTGAGCTTCGGCAAAACTTACGTCGTCGTCAGCATTGATGCAGAGGGTCTGGCCACGCTGGACAGGCGAGTATCCGCTTTCACCAGCGAGATGGAGACGCTGGCGGTCGCATCGGGCAAGGTCTAGCAGGTTGGCGTGGCGGATATCGAAGCGATCATTGAGGAGGTCTTATGTCTGTGAAGAAAATGGGATCAAGACTTGCACAAGGCGTACGCCAGATCAAGGTTCAGCAAAACGGGGAGCAGCCAGACATGGATCCGGCAAGCGTTCCGGTCATACCGGTCGCCAAAATGAAGTCGGCGCGTGTCGCAGTCAAGCCTGTATCCGCCAAGGCCGGCGAGTCGAGTGTATTGCATCCGAATCGGGTCTGGCCAGACTGAGAGATATTTCGTAATTCTGATTTACCTCGCCTGTCGTCAGTTACCGACTAATAAGGAGCCACCATGAATGGCGTGATCGACCAGTACCGTGTAGAACAAAAGCCCTATTACCATACCGTTGCCGACGAAGTTGATCTGTACGAAGCTGCCTATGGCGTGCGCATGCCGATGATGCTGAAAGGTCCGACAGGATGCGGCAAGACCCGTTTCGTCGAATACATGGCATGGAAGTTGGGAAAGCCACTGATCACCGTAGCCTGCAACGAGGACATGACTGCTTCAGACCTTGTCGGGCGCTTTTTGCTGGATGTGAGCGGAACCCGCTGGCAGGACGGGCCGTTGGCAATCGCGGCTCGATACGGGGCAATCTGCTATCTGGATGAAGTCGTAGAGGCCAGACAGGACACTACAGTGGTGATTCATCCCCTGACGGACAACAGGAGGGTATTGCCTTTGGAGAAGAAGGGAGAGCTCATTCATGCTCATCCCGATTTCCAGTTGGTGATTTCCTATAATCCGGGCTATCAGAGCCTGATGAAAGACCTGAAGCAGTCCACTAAGCAGCGCTTCGGTGCGCTCGACTTCAATTATCCCGAGCACGCGGTCGAGATGGAGATCGTCTCGCACGAGACGGGGGTACCCAGAGAAGTTTCCGACAAGTTGGTATCCATTGCCGAGCGCGCCAGAAATCTCAAGGGTCACGGCCTGGACGAAGGGATATCGACCCGGATGCTGGTGTATGCAGGCAGCCTGATCGCCAAGGGGGTCGATCCCCAGAACGCCTGCCGCGTCGCATTGGTTCGTCCGATTACCGACGACCCCGACATGCGCGATGCGCTTGACGCGGCAGTGACGACTTTCTTCTAGACACTAGCCATACAACGGAATTTACCGGAGCAGCAAGATGGCCATAGAACTCGAAAAATATCAGGATATATTGGACGAACTCGGCGAGCATGCCAGCGAAGTATTGCGTGCATCCTGGGGAGAAGCGGCTAGGGTGTTCAGTCCGCGAGGTCTGGAAGCTTATCTGCACGGCGCAACCGGTCTGAAATCGTTGGGCCGTGGCACCGATCTGGTGTTGTCCTTTATCCAGAGCGCGCCAGCGGTAACGCGCGAACTGGGCGAGGACGCGGTGAGTGATTTACTCGCAGCCGCTATCAAAATGTATTCCAAGACCAGTGCCACCGTGATCTCTCTGGTTTTTTCCTCCAGCCCAATCGCCGCTTCCCGGTTGGGCGACCCGGAACTATTCCGGGGCTACCTGCACCTGATTGATACCCTGCTCGCCCAGGCACCGCGCGGCGTCCGTCCGATGCTGGATCACCTAGGCACCCTGCTTGGGCAACTGACTCTCGGTGGTTTGCGCCGTTGGGCGCTCTGGGGCGCCCAGGCGCACAAAACCGATTTCAATGCCCAGATCAGATACTTCGGTTTGGAGAGCCCGGAATCCCTAGGCGTGCTGCAAAAGGAACGCAGGGGCACCTTGTTCATCGACGTGCAACGGCGCATCGGTATGTACCTGCGCGCCTTGTGGGGACGGGATTTCTTCATGCGCCCAACCAGCGGCGACTTCGAGCAGCGCGAAGGCTACCGGCCCTATATTGAGGGCTACATCATCCACTTGCCCGACGCCTATGATGACCTTGACCTTCCTTCAGGCAAGATCGATGGTGTGGAACTTTATCGGGCAGCCTGCGCCCATGCCGCCGCACATCAGATGTATACCAAAGAACCTCTTTCCGCCGAAGCACTCACGCCTTTGCAAATGACGGTTATCGGCACCATTGAAGACGCGCGCGTGGAGCAACTGGCGATCAATAGTTTCCCCGGCCTTGCACCTTTGTGGCAAAAACTTCACCACGCCACGCCCCACCAGAACGCGAGCATCGGTGATTATCTCAACCGCATCGCACGCGCGTTGCTGGACCCAGGCTACGCAGACCCAGATCCGTTGATTGCCAAGGTGAGAATGCTATTTGCCGAGCAACTGAACCAACTTGCGAGCAATCATCTCGCGTGGGACATAGGCGTGACGCTTGCCCACGACCTGGTGCAGATGCGGTTACCCTTCGTGCATACCAATATGCTGAGCGCGCCCTATCGCGACGACAATCGCTATCTGTGGGATTTCGACGAGGTATCGGAGTTTGCACAGGTGGCCCCGTGGCAGGAAAAGCAGGTGCGCAAGCATGTCAGCCTCATGGAGTTCGCCAATGAGGTCGAGGTCGAGAACGCAGGTGACGATGCGCAGGAAATCTGGGTATTATCCAGCGAACTTTTCCCCTATGAAGATCTTGGCAAGAGTTACAACGAGTTGGAAGGTAAGGAACCCCCTCCCCAGCCTTACCACTATGCAGAGTGGGACTACCAGATGCAACTGGAGCGTCCGGATTGGTGCACAGTGTTGGAAAAGCGCCCAATACTCGGCGAAGTGGAGGTCATTGACGACATTGTGGTCAAGTATAAATCCATCATCGGCAGGCTCAAGTATCTGATCGAAGCCATGCAACCGCAGGGTGTTCAACGCCTGCGCAAGCAGGAGGACGGAGATGAGATCGACTTGAATGCTGCGGTGCGCGCCATGATCGAAATGCGCATGGGAGAGCAGCCCGACCCGCGCGTCATGATGCGTAACGTGCGCAAGGTGCGCGATCTTTCAGTGCTGTTGTTGATCGACCTGTCCGAATCCACCAACGATCTCGTGCTGGGTTCGAACAACACGGTTCTGCAGTTGGCGCGCGAAGCCACGGTGCTGCTGGCCAATGCCCTAGACAAAATTGGCGACCCCTTCGCCATCCACGGTTTCGATTCCAATGGCCGGCACGACGTGGAGTATTATCGCTTCAAGGATTTTGACATGCCCTACAACGACTTGGCTAAGTCCCGTCTGGCGGGCATGCGCGGCCAACTATCCACGCGCATGGGCGCGGCGATGCGCCATGCCGGTTCGATTTTAAAGCGCCGACCCAGCAGCAGGAAGTTGCTGCTGGTGGTTACCGATGGCGAACCTGCTGACAATGACATGCGCGATCCGCAATACCTGCGCTTCGATGCCAAGAAAGCGGTGGAAGAGTTGACTCGATCTGGCATCACCACCTACTGCCTGAGTCTCGATCCCAGAGCCGACCAGTATGTGTCGCGCATTTTCGGTGCGAAGAACTACATGGTGGTGGACCACGTGCAAAGGCTGCCCGAAAAGTTGCCGCTCTTGTACATGGGTCTCACGCGATGAAGAACAGGCTGGACAGTTCCAACAGACTGGTGGTGGCGCACTCGTTGCACTGGATGAAGTGGTTGGGTGGTGCTTGATCCATGCTTTCGACCGGAAAAATGTTCTCCAATGTGCAGGGGGCTGCGGAGGTTTTGCGTGGAGGCGGGCTCGTAGCCTTTCCCACCGAGACCGTTTACGGCCTCGGGGCGGACGCTGAAAATCCTGCAGCCGTAGCCCGCATCTTCGCGGTAAAGGGCAGACCAGCCGACCATCCGTTGATCGTTCACATCGCGACCCCCGACCAGATCCTTCACTGGGCCAGGGAAATCCCAACCATGGCTTGGCACCTCGCACGGCGCTACTGGCCGGGGCCGCTCACACTGATCCTGCGTCGCGCCAGTTGTGTACCCGATATCGTCACCGGCGGCCAAGACACAGTGGGACTGCGTGTTCCCGATCATCCACTCGCCCTGGCGCTGCTCAAGGTCTTTGGCGGTGGAATTGCTGCTCCTTCAGCCAACCGCTTTGGCCGGGTGAGCCCCACTACCGCAGCGCACGTTCGAGAAGAACTTGGGGATGCCATGGACTTGATCCTGGACGGTGGACCCTGCCACGTAGGCATCGAGTCCACCATCCTCGATTTGAGCGGGCATCAGCCTCGGCTGCTGCGTCCTGGCGCGATCACTCTTGCCGAGATCGAAGCCGTCCTCAAGCAACCAATCGCCCAACCGGGAAACGAAGCGCCGCGGGTGCCGGGCATGCTGCGCTCTCATTACGCCCCGAAAACCCCCGTCTGCCTGATTCCGCCCGCATATCTGAAAGCCGAAGTGCGGTGGCACCTCGGGCAAGGGCAGCGCGTTGCGGTTTTGTCCAGGATTGCTCTCCTTTTGCCCGATGCCTGTCTCTGGAAGGGCATGCCGGACTACCCGGCGGGATGGGCACGCGAACTGTACGCGCGGCTGCGTGCCCTGGATGTTCAATGTTTCGACTACATTCTGATCGAGGCACCACCCATCGGGGCGGACTGGCAGGCGGTGCGCGACCGGCTGGAGCGCGCTGCTTCGGCGCATCCTATTTCTTCCCCAAGGTCAAGTCGTGGCATTTCGGCGCCGTTTGGGGAAGTGGGTGACCATTCGGTTAATTGAACATAGTCAACCGCTTACCCAGAACCCATGATCCATTTTGAGAAATTCATCATATGGAATGTAATGTGACCCTTCGCAGGAGAACGTCAAGCCCACTATGCCGTTGAAAATGTTGAGTGTACCGGAGCGCAGGTATAACATTTCATTCATGAACCGCAGTGCCCTCAGGTTATCCAGCACGGCACGGATCTGCTGGGCAGGCACCAGCGCATCGGTGGGGTACGGCCGCTTGGGATACGCCATGCAACTGTCCGGATCAGCCAGCATATCCATGGGCAACACACGATAACGATAGGGATCATCCATCACCCAGACAATGGCCTGACTGCTGGAGAAATGTAGAATCACATGATATACGCCGTGGTCGAGGATCAACTCTTCCACCACGCTGAGGACCGTATCCAGATGCCTGTCCATCACACTTTTCGAACGAGTCTGGTTAGACACCGTAACGAGAATTGAGGGGTCGCCAACGAACTGGCGCCAGTGACGGGGTTCTTCATAGAGTTGGTGCGTCTGCGGCAAATCACGCAAGGCAAAATCGGCACCTATAAAACCGAGCACAATTCCATTGGCATTGCGCACAAATTGAATGGCAGTCAACGAAGGTCGTAGCGCCCGCAGGCTGATATAGGCTTCGCACAACAGGAAATCGGTGGCCTGAACTCCTTCACGCAGGTAAGGCCACTGTTGGTAATGCTGTTCACGGTTTTTATCAAAAAACCCTGTGGCAAGCAGCGCTTCTCTCATGTAGGGCCGGTCTGACCGATCCCGTCCGAAATGTTCCACCACCAACCCATCGCTGCTTATGTTGGAAGTGATCTGCACCGCGTTCGTATCAAGCACATACAGGAATTTGCAGAAAGGCACAGAGGAAAACGCATCGCTCAATACGGTCTCCATCTTCGCGCGATCACTCCAGACTTGGCTACATGCTTCCGCCAATTGGTGCAATGGTTCGTACAGTAATTCTGTGAGCATTTCACGCTGCTGAACGATGCTTTTATATAAAGATTCCTTGGGTTGGTTCATAGGAGCATCCTCCAGGTTGTTGATTGAAGAAACGAGTGCCGCAGAGTATTCTGGTCAAGTGCCAATACCAATAGAGGTGAGGTAACTTTTGATAAATCTTGTGAAATGCTGGGCAACTGTGAAAATTATGCACAATTTAATGATTTAGTAAAAGTTAATTATGTTTACAATTGTGTTTTACTTTGGTTTAATATAAATCATGCCTATCCGTCATGCTACCTTGCACCAGTTCAAGATCTTCTATGCCGTGGCCCGGCACATGAGTTTTGCCCGCGCTGCCGAGGAACTTCACCTGACGCCGCCAGCCCTGTCCATTCAGGTCAGGCAACTCGCCGAGGCTGTTGGTCAGCCCCTTTTCGATCAGATCGGCAAGAAGATTTATCTTACCCAGGCAGGAACTGTACTGACAGTGGCCTGTCAAGATATGTTCGACCGACTGGAGCGTGTCGCTCAGGAACTGGCCGCGATCCAGGGAATAGAGAAGGGTAGTCTGAAACTCGCCACCCTCGCTACTGCCAAATACTTCATTCCCCGCCTATTGGGGGACTTCTGCGCAAAGCATCCTGGTATCGATGCTGCTCTATTCGTCGGTAACCGGGAGGTCTTGCTGGAACGGCTCGCGCGCAACCAGGACGATCTCTACATCCTGGGACAGCCGCCAGCCCACATGAACGTCGCCGCAGAACCTTTTGCTGACAATCCTCTGGTGATAGTGGTCCGGGCTGACCATCCTCTGGTACCGGAAGAGAAGATCGCTCCATCAAGCCTGAGGGACGTTCCATTCATCCTGCGCGAGCCGGGTTCGGGAACACGCCTAGCCACCGAGGAGTTTTTCGAGCGGCATGGTATCGCTCTCAAGGCGCGCATGGAGTTTGGTAGTAACGAGGCCATCAAGCAAGTAGTGGCCAGTGGTTTGGGCATGGCTGTGCTATCCGCCAGCACGATAAGCGCGGAACTCGCCAGCGGGGATCTGGCGGTGCTCGACGTGTGCGGCTTTCCTCTGGAACGAAAATGGTACGCGGTTTATCCTGCGGGAAAGCAACTTACCCTGACCACCAAGACATTCATGGAATACTTGTTTGCTGCTGCGCACCGGCTCGACAGGCTCCACATGCCATAGCAGTCCCGCCGGGTGCAAGAAGCGGCAGCCGATGTTCGGGTGAGCGTTGCGTTATCTTTATAAATTTCACGGGTTGCAGAAGTCGCAGCGGCCCGCCTGCGCCACTTTCTCCGGGCGCTCTGCCGTCACTTGGTGGTGGCACCTGACGCAACGGTGGATGTCGGCTCGGGCTTCTTGGGTTGGGGTGCCGCAATACTCACAGGGCAGGCCAGGGATGTGCTCGGCCAGTTGAAAGCCGGGGGCGTTGCAGATGGGACAGAGTGTGCAAAGTTTGCGTGTGAGGTCTCGGGCGGCTTGGCCGATCTTCTCCATGCGCGCGGGATTGGCATCGGCGCGCACATCGGTTTCGATGAATACCTGCCCGTTGGTCGATTCTGCGAGCGCCCAAGGAAAGACGGCCTCAAGTTCCGCCCAAGCAGAAATTCCCTTGCGAATACGCGGGTCCTCTTCGCCTTGCGGGCGCACCACCAGAGGGTGCTCGGGGAATCCGGCTTGGCGTGCGAATTCCTCGGCATCCTCCCATTTTGCGGTGAGCCGATGAGAGAAACTGGCTGGTCCCGAGGCTACACCGACCACCTCGATGCCCAGCGTATCATCGATCCAGACGATCATCTCCATGTTCCAGGAGAACATCCCGGTGAAGGGATCAGGCCCGAAACTTCCCTCGCTCGCCAGTCCCAGCGGAAGGCCGGACAGTTCCATGCCAATGCGCGCCTTCTTGCGCGCCGCTTCCAGTTGAGTACCTGGACGTGGAATCTCGCGGGTGAAGGTGCCCAGGGTATCAGTATCGAAGCCGCTTACCCGCTCGACCCGACAAGCCAGGGCAATATCCAGCACCGGCGCGATCACCCGTTCCTTGCCATGCTGGGTGAGCAGGGCCGCAGTTGAGCCGTTGTAGACGGATTTTCCTGAACTCATGACTTTCCCATCCTGCACGGTGAGTGCGGCTCTGGTTTCAATTGGGCGTCATTCGTTGCCATTGCCCGTCCGTATTGCGCTGGTAGATGCCTCCGTGTTCGTCGTCGATTTGAAAAAGGAACAGCCATCGATTCTCGACGAGTTCGCGCACGAGCTCATGTTTGGCAATGATTCGATCGATCTCTGCTTTCGGCGCTTCGAGAAATACGTTCAATCGCAAGGGTTCATGCACCCACCGCTTGCCATCATGGAGCGACTGCAGCGGAAGGCCGACACGCAAGTCACCCCCATTGCCTTCGAATACGCCGATGGCTCCGCCCACGATGTTGTGCAGCACTTTATTGCCGCTGCCGAATCTTTGGTTGTCAACGACGGATCCGTAATACTGCATGTTGATCCAGTTGGCGACCACCATCGGTGCGGTCATGATGAGTTCCAGAACACCGAAGCCTTCATCCTTGCGCCACTCGTAGTCATGCAAAAATGCCCTTCCGGAAAGATCAATGCCTGTGGTTCTGGAACGGGGTGCAGCAATGAACGCGGCATTGCCGGCAAGACCCCATTCCGGAAAAACTTGCGACCAGTCCCGGCTGCGTTCATGGATCAGCGAGTCGACGATCTCTGGAGACGGATTCGAGATGCCAAGCAAATGGGACCGTTCCATGCGTGCCAGTTGTCCGGCTTGAGCGAGCCACTTGCTCAGTTGTTTCAGATCGGGTGCGTGAGTCGATTCCAGCCCTTCGATGTCGAACAAGGTGATCTTGTCAAGGGTCGTGTCATGCAACGCAGGTACAAACCGGGTATCCGACGGTATGGAAATGCCCTTCTGTGCAAGTTCTTTGCGCACTTTTGGATCATTCAGCAATGCAGCGATGACCCGGGCGCTGACTTCACCGGTCTGGCCTGCACAAGCCCCGCAATCAAGTCCTGTGGCATGAGGATTGTTGACTGTGCTGCTTCCGTGCCCAACCAGCAAAATCAAGCGTGCGAAATTGCTGGTCATCGACATGGCCTTTAAAATCATTTCTGCCGAGGCGCCGCGATTTTCCATGGGGATACCCACTGTCGGGTTCTGGGTTGATTTCTGTCGGGTTTGGGTTATTTCATGCCCATGAGAGACTGCCTCCAATGTTGGAGCGAGACGGTTGCGTAACTCGGAGGCGATTCCTTTGGTCTCTGGATGGGGCACGGTACGGCTCCACCCGAAACTGTCGCCTAGCAGTTTCGGGCCATAAAGCAGGCCCGCCGATTCTACAAACGAAAAACAGGAAGAGGGTGAACTCTTGAAAGCTTTCCAGGTATTGGCGCTGTGCAGACGCTGATGGCGGCGGTTGATGGCTTTTCCCACTTCCTGGTCGCTGGCCCCGTGAATATGCTCGTGGACCCGGTAGCCGGGCGTCAGTAGCACAGGCATGTGCATCCGCGCATCAGATGCCCCTAAAGGTACATATTCCATGAAAGCGCCAAAAAATCCGGCAAAGCCCACGGTTTGCACAGTGGGGGCAACGGTTTCCAAAGCCCTGCGAAACACTTCCGATCGCACATCAATGCAGAATGCGGCCTGCACGGCGGGACGGACAGGGTCAGGCTTCGTTATTGCTTGCCGGGCAGGGTTGGCAAGTTCCGCAATGATTTTTTTCTGGTAACCCAGTTCAAAAGCCGTTTGCAGCACAAAGTCCATTTGCATATGAGCTTGCGTGCTGCGTGCAGGGGCTTGCCCCATGGTTTGCACCGCATGCCGCCAGGCATCCTCCAGTTTTGGAGTCTGCCGCGTATTGAACAGAATCAGTTCCCAGGCAAGCCGGATGGCCAGCAGATCGACGATGGAGTCCTCCTGTCCTCCCACTAATTCCTGTTCCCAGCGGAGGTAACGTGTCCATGCTGCCCAACCGCCGATATTCAGTAAGGTGGCATGAAGAAAATCATCCGTCCTGTCCGTTGGGATGCTGAGTCTCTGTAGAGCCAGAGCAATCGTGTCCATAGGCAGATCAGGCAGTGCTGCGATTGCGCTCCTGATCTCCCGCAAGCCCATCATACCGGGGGCCAGATCAATTTCTGCAAAATGGCGCCATGCCTCGTAGAGAGACTCTTTCCGCCAGGGCATCGGCCAGATGGCCTGGCCTTGATCGAAATAAGCGGCAGAAAACTGGCTGATTCGTTCTATGACAAACCCGGTCCATGGAGTACCGTCCAGGTCTTCAAGGACATTTGAAACCAGTGCAATTTGGCCTATGGTGGGAGAGGTATCGCTGGCGATGGCCTTTTCAAATGTGGCGGTGCTGAGCGCGAGGTCATGTTCCCGGAGTGACTGTTCCAGGTCGACGCGAGCAATGCGACCTGTGGAGATTTGCTCCTGATAGTAACGCCGAGGCATGACCAGAGGGGAACCTGCCGCTCTGGCGAGGGTTTCGCCGGCCTGCTCGAAATCCTGATGACGCAGGCCAAAATAGGGGCTGACCGCCACGAAGGCGTTAAGTGGCCAGAGCGGCACGATCCGCTGGCATGCCGATTCCACCACGGCTTTAAGCGAAGCGGAGTTATAAACAACACGGATCCTGCTGATTGCATCGGTATCGTCAGCATTGAAGTCCATGGTTCTGACAGTTGAGTGCAAAGGAATGCTTGTCGTGCGGTTCATGATTGGACTCCTTTCGGTTGCGCATAGGGAACGGTTTGTATCGGCCAAAATCGTTGCAACAGCCGCGAGAACGGAATATCGACATACAATCCGTTATAGAGATGCACGTAGGCCCTGCGTGCCATCGGGTATTTCGCCAAGTTGGGCAAGTTCTGCTGAATCAGGAGGATGGAAAAAAATGTCAGCATCACCAGTCCGACGAGGGCGAATTGAGAGGGACTGGTGACCATTCGTATGGCCGGGAGGCTTGTTTCCAGCATGAAATGAAATGCGGCATGCAGGCTGAAATAAGCGGTACAGACCAAAGCGCTGAGACCGGCCGTACGTAGGGTGAACGCAGCCCCCATCCCCGCCTTGAAAGACTGGAGCAATAGTTGAGTCATGGCCACAGTGACGATTGTGCCCAATGCATAGAGAGCGGGCTGACTCTCCAGCGCCACTCCAAAGGCAGCACCGACACCGATTGTCATGAGACTCGCGAAGGCGAGCACGACGAGCCACTGCCAGAAAGTTGGTGTGGACTGGGCGGAGCGCACGGCTGGTGCGCGGAAGATATCCACGCCGCTGCCCGAGGATAAAAAGGCATGCGCCTTATATAAGGAATGCGTCACCAGGTGCAGCATCGCCAGGCTATACAACCCAAGACCGCATTCCAGCAACATGAAACCCATCTGGGCAGTGGTCGTCCAGGCCAGGAATACCTTGATACTGGTTTGGGTCAGCATGATCAACCCGGCAGTAGCGATCGTAATGAGGCCGATGATGGCCAGGGCGTTAGAGGCGTTGACGGACTGGGACATGAGCGGGCTCATGCGAATAATCAGAAAAGCTCCTCCATTGACAATGCCCGCATGCAACAGGGCCGACACAGGGGTAGGGGCTTCCATTACCTGGATCAACCAGCCTTGCAGAGGAAATTGAGCCGATTTCAGGGCTGCGGCCAGTACAATGAGCCCGCTAGCCCATTGGAGTGCGGCTGGCAACGGACCGGTCATTGTTGCCATGGTATGAAAAACCGTCTCAAACTCCATGGTGTGCAGGGTGGAGCCGATGAGCAATACGGCGATCAGCAGGCCAACCTCGCCAACCCGGCTGGCAATGATTTTTTTACGCGCTGCGAGTACGGCGCCCGTTCGCTCCGGATAGAACATCAGGAGGTGATGCAAACAAAGGCTGGTGGTCATCCATACCAAGACGAACATCAGCATGTTGCCGGAAATGATCAATGTCAGGATGGAGGCGAGCGTGAGATTCAGCCAGGTATAAAATCGCCCCTGATTTTTTTCTCCTTGGAGATAGTTGCGCGCGTAGCGGGAGACCACGAATCCGACGAAAGAAACCAGAGAGAGCATTAACACCGTGACTGCATTGATATAGATGCTCAGGGCTAATGCCCCCATGTTTCCGGGCAATGCAAAGGAGAACGGGGTCACCGTCAGTGAGTTCCCGTCGGCCGCATACAGTAGTGCGGCAAGGGCCGCGCAGATGAAGGACAACCCAGCGGCGCCGTTGCTTAGACGTGCCATACGCTGGGCATGTTCGCCAGACAGAATGCTCCCGAACATGCCCATTACCCAAAGTAGCAACGGTACCGCAGAGATGAGTGCAAGGATAATGAAATTCAGATTTGATAGCATGACAATCTCCGTATATAACATGGTTGAGATCCTCTTAAGGGGGTTCGTCGACGCGCACAGGGAGCGATGTCTGAATTTCATTATGGCGAAACAATTCAATTAACAAAAGTTAAATGTGTTAATTATTATCATTTATAATAATTTAACGTAAAGTGATCCTGTTCCAAATTTGGATCTTTAGCAGGCTGCCGAAAAAGTCTGCGAATATAGGGAACTGGTAAAATCGAGGAGTTGCGGTTGGTGCCAACCGGGCATCACAACTTTCGCGTCAAGCCATGTAGAAGTTGGCGAATCGGTGCAGGGAGAGGATAGGTCATCAGTTCCGAAAGAGATCCCCAATGCCATGGGGAGGGTGAAGAGGGAGGGACAGTGTCCCTGACCTTGAACGCACGGGGGGTCAGGTGCCAGTTAATATGGGTGAGACGGTGAATGAAGGGAGGGGGTTCAAGCTCCGGATAGGGAGCGAGATCGAGAGTCAGGGAGTGACCGGCAGGCTGTGAGTCCATGATTTCCATGGGGAAACTCCATAATCCTCCCCATACGCCCGGAGCGGGGCGTTTTTCCATCAGCCATTGTCTCTCTGGCGTGCAAAGCAACAAGAGACGATGATGACGTTGGGAACGGACGGCTTTTCGGCGTGGGGTGGGATAACGCAGGGTTTCTCCGCGCAGGTATGCCTGGCATTGGGGCTGAAGAGGACAAGTCGTACATTGGGGGCGTGCGCGCGTGCAGAGCAGGCTTCCCAAATCCATCAAACCCTGAGTATAGGCTTCCAAATGCCGATCTGGCAGTTGAGATTCGGCCAGCGCCCATAACTCGGCGTCTCCCGGGTTGTCCAATGCAAAGAAACGTCCCAGAACACGTTTGACGTTCCCATCCAGAATGGCTGCGCGTCGTCCAAAGGCAAATACGGCAATGGCGGCAGCAGTGGAACGCCCAATGCCGGGAAGTTTTTGTAGTTCTTCGGGGGATCGAGGAAAAAATCCCTGTTGAACGATTTCCTGAGCCGCACGGTGGAGATGACGGCCACGGGCATAGTATCCCAGTCCGGCCCAGTGGCCCAACACGGTTTCCAGGTCGGCTCGGGCTAAATCCACCACATCGGGAAAAGCGGTCATGAAGCGCTGGTAGAAGGGAATGACCGTGCCGACTTGGGTCTGTTGCAACATGATTTCCGAGACCCAGATCCGGTAAGGTTCCTGGGTGCCTTGCCAGGGCAAGTCGTGGCGACCGTGTTGATGTTGCCAGGCCACCAGCATTTGCGCGAAGAAAGTCGAGGGGGGCGCGGGACAATTCATGGTAAATCGGTTAGAATCCGGGTTCAAGTTCGGTGCGGGTGTAGCTCAATGGCAGAGCAGAAGCTTCCCATGCTTAAGACGAGGGTTCGATTCCCTTCACCCGCTCCAGTCATGCCAAGACCATGATTCCGTCCATTTCCACCAAAGCCCCACGAGGGAGCGAGGCCACGCCCACGGCGGCACGGGCGGGATAAGGGCTGCTCAAGTGCCGGGCCATGGCCTCGTTGACTTTGGAAAAATTCGCCAGATCCGTGAGGTATACCGTGACTCGAACCAGGTTGTTCAAACTTCCCCCTGCGGCCTGGGTGACTGCCTGCAGGTTGGTCAGAACCCGTTCTATTTGGGCATCGATGCCTTCTTCCAGGATCATGGTGGTGGGGTCGAGCCCGATTTGACCCGACAGATAGACGGTGGAACCCACCTGAACAGCTTGGGAATAGGTACCGATGGCGGCGGGAGCGGAGGAAGTAGATAAAATGGTTTTAGACATGGGGCTCCAGGGGGATTTTATACGCGGGTGAGACGGACGACATCGGGATTTTCCCGCAAATTCTGCATCAAAATGGCCAAATGTGCACGATCCTGCACTTGAACCGTAAAATTGATCTCACTATAGGTACCATCGGCCTTGGCAATGGTGACGCTGTCGATATTCGAGTGTGCCTCGGCAATGGCCGAAGCAACCGTGGCCAGAACGCCACGACGGTTGAGTACCAGTACCTTGATCGCCACTTCGAACAGTTGACCGCTATTGTTTTCCCAGGCCACATCCACCCATTTATCCGGGTCGGTGCGAGATTGACGGATATTTTGGCAATCCTGGGTGTGAATCAGTAATCCCTGACCTTTTTTGATCAGTCCGATAATCGGATCTCCCGGAATGGGACGACAACAGGGAGCAAATTGCACGGCCATGCCCTCACTCCCGCGAATGGTGATGGAAGTGCGCATTTCGGGCGTAGGGAAAGTATCCCCATTTTTGGGCAGAAAAGATCTGGCCACCACGATATTCAGACGTTTTCCCAAGCCAATCTCGGCCAACACTTCTTCCCGAGTCTTGCAACGGTCTCCTTTCAGAAGTTGTTCCCATTGATCCGTCGTGAGGGTACCCGGGTCTGCATTGAGGGCGCGCAGGGCTTGATGAAGCAGGCGTTCTCCCAGAACTTCAGCCTCTTCGTGGCGCAGGGTACGCAGATAATGACGGATTTTGGCACGGGCCTTGGCAGTGACCACATAATTGAGCCAGGCGGGGTTGGGGGTGGCCTCGGCTTCTGTAATGATTTCCACCCGATCTCCATTGTTCAGGATGGTACGGAGGGGGGCCAATTGATCGTTGATCTTGGCAGCCACGCAGTGATGACCGATATCCGTGTGAACGTCGTAGGCAAAGTCCACGGCCGTTGCCCCCCGTATCAGGGATTTGATGGTTCCCTTGGGGGTGAAGACATAAACGGCATCGGGAAACAAATCGACTTTAATATGTTCCAGAAACTCTGCTGCATCACCACTTTCCGATTGATATTCGAGCAATGACTGGAGCCATTGATGGGTTTTTTTCTGGACATCGCTCAAGGGGGTGTTGGAGGACTTGTAGAGCCAGTGGGATGCCACACCGGATTCGGCAATCTTGTGCATGTCCCGGGTGCGGATCTGGATTTCCACGGGGGTACCAAAAGGACCGAACAGAGTGGTGTGCAGGGATTGATAGCCATTGGATTTCGGAATGGCGATGTAATCCTTGAATTTTCCGGGAATTGGCTTGTAAAGCGTATGCAATGCGCCCAAGGCAAGGTAGCAACTGGACAGATCCGGTACGATGACTCGAAAACCATAGATGTCCTGTACTTGCGAAAAGGACAGGGACTTTTCCTGCATTTTCTGATAGATGCTGGACAGATGTTTTTCCCGTCCCTTGATAGACACGTCCAGACCGAAGGAGGCAAGGCGTTGTTCCAACGCAGTCAGAATCTTGCCTACCACCTCGCGCCGGTTGCCCCGTGCCGCTTTGAGCGCTTTACTCAATACAGTATAGCGATTGGGGTAAAGGTAACGAAAGCCCAGGTCTTCCAGTTCCTGGTACAGTTTGTGCAGTCCCAGACGGTTGGCAATGGGGCCATAAATGTCGAGGGTTTCCCGTGCAATGCGCCGTTGTTTATCAGACTTCATGGCCCCCAAGGTGCGCATGTTGTGCAGCCGGTCTGCCAGTTTAATGAGAATGACGCGCACATCCCGGGCCATCGCCAACAGCATCTTGCGAAAATTTTCGGCTTGGGCCTGCTGCTCTGTCTGGAATTCCAGACGATCGAGCTTGCTGACTCCCTCTACCAGTTCGCTCACCGAATGGCCAAACTGTTCCATGATCTCCTGGGCGGTCGTGCCCGTATCCTCGACCGTATCGTGGAGCAAGGCGGCGCATAAGGCTTGAGGGTCGAGATGCCATTCCGCCAGAATGACGGCAACGGAGAGAGGGTGGATGAGGTACGGTTCACCACTTTTTCGGAACTGCCCCTTATGGGCGCAGGCTGCCAAGTGGAACGC
Organism: Ferrovum myxofaciens; assembly: GCF_000735045.1. Lineage (GTDB taxonomy): Bacteria > Pseudomonadota > Gammaproteobacteria > Burkholderiales > Ferrovaceae > Ferrovum > Ferrovum myxofaciens. The sequence goes on along the minus strand of NZ_JPOQ01000026.1, from coordinate 28,425 downwards.
CTGCTCCAGCAGTTCGAGATCCGACGGGCGCAGATAGGTGGTGGCCACCCGAAGCAGAGGTTCGGAAGTCAGAATCTCGGAGGGGGTGGGCTCGCTCACCAGAGTCGGATCAGACTTTGTCGATGACTTCTGGCCCGGTTTTGCCTGCAGCGAGTTCGCGCAGCGCAATGACAATGGGTTTGTTGCGTTGCGGATCAACCCGGGGTGGGGAGCCAGAAGCAATTTGACGGGCGCGTTGAGTGACCGCCAGGGTCAACTCGAAACGGTTTTGATTGGAATGCAGAGAATCGTCCAGCGTGATGCGTGCCATGGTCAGGGTTCCAGGAGAGAGAAATCTAACGCGTTAAAAGTGAGGCATAACGGGGATACTGACAGGCGCGCCGACACCGTGCAGCGCGCAGGATGGCCGCCAGATCCCTGAGGGCCTCATCAAAATCAGCATTGATGATAGCATATTCAAACTCATTCTCGTGGCTCAGGTCATCCTGCGCCAGGGACAGGCGCATTTCTATGGTCGCAGGATCATCCTTGCCCCGTCCCTGCAGTCGGTTGCGCAACGTTTCGAGGGAGGGAGGGAGGATAAAAACCCCCAAAGACTCCGGGTAGAGTTGACGGACCTGGCGGGCACCTTGCCAGTCGATTTCCAGAATGACGTCAAAACCCTGGTTCTGCAAATCTTCAAGAGACTGACGAGTGGTCCCGTAAAAATTTCCATAGACTTCTGCCCATTCCAGAAACTGATTTTCTGTGCGTAAGGCCAAAAAGGCCGCAGGGCTGACAAAATGATAGTCCTGCCCTTCGACTTCACCCAGACGCGGTGCACGGGTCGTATGAGAAACGGACAGGCGGACCCGGGGGTCCTGTTTCAGAAGCGCAGCGATGAGACTGGACTTACCTGCACCTGAGGGGGCAGTGACAATGAATAACTGACCGGGCAGTGAGGGATCGGTATCGGACATCATTATTCCAGGTTCTGTACTTGTTCGCGCATTTGCTCGATATGCAGTTTGAGATCAAGGGAGACAAGGGACAATTCCGAGTGAAGGGCCTTGGAACCCAGAGTATTGGCTTCACGATGCAATTCCTGCATCAGGAAATCGAGGCGTTTACCGCTTTGCCCACCGGCCTGGACGACTCGGATCACCTCCTCGAGGTGCATGTCGAGACGGGAAAGTTCCTCGGCGATGTCAATTTTTGCCGACCATTGGGCAACCTCCTGCAGCAGGCGGTCTTCATCGACGCTCGCCAGTGATTCGCGCAGGCGCTGGGTCAGTTTTTCCTGGTAGGCGCAGACCAGTGCGGGCATTCGTTCCCTGAGGGGTTGGATTCGTGCGCTCATGGCCTGGGCATGGTCCAGCAGGAATTTGCCCAATTTTTGTCCTTCCCGGCTACGGGTGGCACTCAAGGAATGAAGTGTGGTGCGGGTCAGGGATTCCACCCATTCATCTGCAGGCGCGCGCTCCAGAGAATGGGGCAGGACCCCGGGCCAATTCAGGATATCCGCCACAGACAGGGGACGGGCATCGGGAAAATCTTTCCGGATGAGGGCGGCAGCCACACGCAACTGTTCCAGGGTGTGGGTGTCCGGGGAGAGGGACTCACTCTTTGAGGGATGGGGTAGCCATTCGAGACGACAGTCCACTTTGCCCCGTTTCAGGGACTGGGATAGAAGTTCGCGCAGGCGCGGTTCACAGGGACGCAGGACATCGGGCAGGCGAAACTGCAATTCAAGGTAGCGATGATTGACGCTGCGCAGTTCCATCAGCAGGGTCCCATCGGGGGTCTCCTGAGAGCCGGAGGCAAAACCAGTCATGCTGTACAAGGTATTCAAGGGGGCGTATCCTTCAAAACGGAACGATTCGATGACTGCGGGCTATCATACTCTAGTTGCATCCTGTGCTGTAGCCCCCTAGAATCGGGGTCCAATGACTTTATCGTGAGAAGAGAACCCTCTATGCGCCCCAGCCAACGTCGAACCGATCAGTTGCGTTCTGTCGAGTTCTTGCGCGGATTCACCAAACATGCAGAAGGCTCGGTTTTGGTGGCCTTCGGAGATACCCGTGTGGTGTGCACGGTGAGCGTGGCGGAAGGAGTTCCCTCCTTTCTCAAAGGACAGGGCAAAGGTTGGGTGACAGCGGAGTATGGCATGTTGCCCGGTGCCACCCACACCCGCTCCCGGCGTGAAGTTACCCTGGGCAAGCCCTCCGGGCGTTCTCAGGAAATTCAACGTTTGATCGGGCGCTGCCTGCGTGCCGTGGTGGATATGGAAGTGCTCGGTGAGCGAACGCTGCATGTGGACTGCGATGTCCTTCAGGCCGATGGAGGTACCCGTACGGCTAGCATTACCGGGGCCTACATCGCCCTCGAGGACGCAGTGAGCAAGTTGCTGGAGAGGGGGATACTGGATCAGTCGCCCATCCTTCAACCCGTGGCGGCAGTCTCGGTGGGAATCTGGCAAGGTGTCCCTGTTCTGGATCTTGACTACGAGGAAGACAGCACCTGTGATACGGACATGAACGTGGTGATGACTGCCGATGGATATTTCGTGGAATTACAGGGTACCGCTGAGGGCGTCCCTTTCCGGCGAAACGAGGTGGATGCGTTGCTGGACCTGGCATCCAAGGGATGTCGGGAGTTGATCGGGTTGCAGATGCAGGCCCTGGAAACTGGTTTGGTCGCAGGATGACAGAGGGGCGTGAGGTCGTTCTGGCATCCTCCAATCCGGGCAAGATCCGTGAATTTGATGCGCTTCTTTCACCCTTGGGTTGGAAGGTAATCGCCCAGAATGATCTGGGGATCGAGGGGTCTGACGAACCTCATCGGACTTTCGTGGAAAATGCTCTGGTCAAGGCGCGGCATGTGGCCCAACGGAGTGGGCGCCCGGCCTTGGCGGATGACTCGGGACTCTGTGTGCCTTCGCTACAGGGTGCACCGGGAGTGGATTCGGCCCATTATGCTGGTCCTCAACGACAGGATCAGGATAACAACCAAGCGCTTCTGCGTGCTCTTTCCGGGAGTACCGAACGTCGTGCCTTTTATTATTGTGTTCTGGTCTGGGTGATGCATGGGGCTGATCCAACGCCTTGCATCGCCGAAGGACGCTGGTTTGGCGAGATTCTGGACGCGCCTCGGGGTGCGGGCGGATTTGGCTATGACTCCCTGTTCTGGGTTCCCGAATGCGGGAAAACCGCGGCTCAAATGACGCTGGCCGAAAAGAATGCCCAAAGTCACCGTGCCCGCGCCTGGCAATCACTGTTGCCCTTTCTGCAGGCATGAGACTGACGCCTCCCCTGTCGTTGTATCTGCATGTGCCGTGGTGTGTTCGCAAATGTCCCTACTGCGATTTCAATTCCCATGTTATGCCAACCCGGTTGCCCGAAGAACGTTACTTGACGGCTTTGCGTCAGGATCTGGAGATGCAGTTACCGCGTATTTGGGGACGCACTGTGGAAACGGTGTTTTTTGGGGGAGGAACGCCCAGTGTCTTGTCGCCGGAAGGAGTGGGACGTCTGCTCGAGGAGATCAGGGCCTTGGTGCCGCTGGCGGCAGGAGCTGAAATCACCCTGGAGGCCAATCCCGGTACGGTGGATGCTGAACGATTTCGTGCCTTTCGCGCCGTAGGCATCAATCGCCTGTCCGTGGGGATTCAAAGTTTTTCGGATGACCAGTTGAAGTTGTTGGGGCGCATACACGGGTCATCGGAGGCGCATCGGGCAGCCGAAGCGGCTGCCACTCATTTCGAGCGGTTCAATCTGGATCTGATGGTGGGGTTGCCCGAGCAAACCATTGAAGGGGTTTGCGCAGACGTGGCCCAAGCGCTTCAGTATGCGCCTTCGCACTTGTCCTGCTATCAATTGACCCTGGAACCTCATACCCCGTTCTACCATCACCCTCCGCCTTTGCCGGATGCCGATACCCTGGATCAGGGGGAACAGGCCGCCCATGGGGCTTTGCTTGCTGCGGGGTACGAGGCCTATGAAACCTCTGCCTGGGCTCGCGGGGGGGATCAATGTCGGCATAATCTCAATTATTGGTGCTTTGGTGACTATTTGGGTCTGGGTGCCGGGGCTCACGGCAAGTTGAGCGGCCCCTGGGGCATCGAGCGACAACGTCGCGCTCGTCAGCCCGAGGCCTACATGCGTGCCGTGGAACGTGGGGTACCGATCGAGGAATCTTTGAACGTGGCCGCACAGGATCTGCCTTTTGAATTCATGATGAATGCCCTGCGCTTGTCCAAAGGTGTTCCCCGAGAGATGTACGAACGTCATACCGGGTTATCTTTGCAGGGACTTCAACCTCTTTTGAGTCAATTGGAGGAGGAAGGCTGGTTGGAAGCCAACCCCCACCGATTGTGTCCGACCTTTCGTGGTCAGCGCTTTCTTAATGATTTATTGCAACGATTTTTGCCATGAACAGACTTCAGCAGACGTCTTGTTCCTTGGGGTGTCTTTCTTGGGTATTTGATATTGACGGGGTACGCTGGCTGACTTTGACGGGAACTCCTGAGGCAGGATATCGCCAGGCGGCGACGCGTTTTTCGGCTCTGGGTGGGAAGGTTGATCTTCAAGTGCAGGAGGTTTGGGAAGAAGCGCTGCTTGCGGCAGTGGAATGCCCTACTGTGGTACGCCAACCCATTCCTTTGCACCTGTCAGGTACAGGATTTCAGCGGGCCGTGTGGGATGCCCTGTGTACCATTCCGGTAGGACAGTGGCGTACCTATGGGGATATTGCAGCGCTGATCGGACGGCCTCGGGCGGTGCGTGCCGTGGGTTCTGCCTGTGGCGCTAACCCGCTGCCTTTTCTGATTCCCTGTCACCGCGTGGTGGCGAGCGGAGGGCGCTGGGGAGGTTTTGGTTTGGGGCTTGATGTGAAAGAAGTTTTGCTTTTTCGGGAAGGGATGATTCCCGGGACTTCTGGCCAGATAAGTGCCCATGGTAGAATTCCCTTTTTATAGTCTGTTCGTTTCCAGCATGATCACTCTTTTCATCAATGGTTCACCGCAGATTTTTGCTACGGTACCGACCGTGCGTCAGGTTCTGGACGAACGGGGTATGACCGGACGTCGGGTGGCCATCGAATGCAACGGAGACATTGTGCCGCGCAGCCACTATGATTCGAGGGCGTTGGCCGAGGGCGATCGGCTCGAGATCGTGGTGGCGGTGGGCGGGGGTTGAACCCCCGTTCCCGGACCATTCTTATCTATTGATACTCACTGCAGGACCACTCATGACCTTTCCCGTTTCTCCTGATCCCTTTATCCTGGCTGGACGTACCGTTCGTTCTCGTTTACTGGTGGGCACCGGCAAATATGCCGATCTGAACCAGACCCGGGAAGCCGTGGAAGCCAGCGGTGCTGAAATTGTCACGGTGGCGATCCGGCGCACCAATATTGGGCAAAACCCGGGCGAACCCAATTTGCTGGACGTGATTTCGCCTGACCGTTACACTCTGCTCCCCAATACGGCAGGTTGCTATACAGCCGAGGAAGCGGTGCGTACCCTGCGTCTGGCCCGTGAATTACTGGATGGGCATGCACTGGTCAAGTTGGAAGTTTTGGGGGATGCCGATACACTTTTTCCGAATATGGTGGAAACCCTTGAGGCTGCGGAAATTTTGATTCGGGAAGGGTTTGAGGTCATGGTCTACTGTAGCGATGACCCCATTCTGGCCCGACGTCTGGAAGACCTCGGTTGTGTCGCCATCATGCCTCTGGCATCCCTGATTGGATCCGGGATGGGGATTCTCAATCCCTGGAATCTGGGTATCATTCTGGAGCGAGCCCAGATCCCGGTGATCGTGGATGCAGGGGTGGGCACGGCCTCCGATGCTGCCATTGCCATGGAACTGGGTTGTGCCGGGGTTTTGATGAATACGGCCATTGCGCAGGCCCGCCATCCCGTGCAGATGGCCAAGGCCATGGCCTTGGCTGTGGAGGCCGGACGGCTGTCCTGGCGGGCGGGACGAATGCCCAAAAAACCTTATCGGGCCAGCGCCAGTTCTCCTTTGAGTGGTCTGATTCAGTGACTGACCATCCGCCGATCCGCAGTTTCGTTCTTCGCCAGGGTCGCATGTCTCCGGCTCAGCAAAGGGCCCTGGAAGAAGGGTGGGCGCGCTGGGGGGTGGATTACTCGCCTCAGGATCTGCTTACGCCCGAACGCTTGCAGACGCTTTTTGGGCGCACTGCGCCGCTTGGGCTCGAAATTGGTTTTGGTATGGGCGAAGGGACCTTGGCCATGGCCTTGCAGCGCCCGGAGTGGAATTTTCTGGCCATCGACGTCCATGGCCCTGGCGTGGGGGCTCTGCTCAAGAAACTGGCCGAAAATAATGTCAACAATGTCCGGGTAATGCGCCATGATGCCGTGGAAGTGGTACGCCACATGCTTCCCCAGGCCATTTTGGAGGGCATTCATATTTTTTTTCCGGATCCCTGGCCAAAATCTCGCCACCACAAACGTCGCTTGATTCAACCGCCCTTCGTGGAACTCCTGAGCGAGCGTCTGAAGGGCGGCGGCTATTTGCATCTGGCCACGGATTGGCAGGATTATGCCGAGCAGATGCGTGTCGTATTACGTGCCGAATCCCAACTGGAAAACACGGGGGCGGATTTTATTGAGCGTCCGGATTGGCGCCCCCTGACCCGCTTTGAAAGTCGTGGTGTTCGCCTCGGGCATGGCGTATGGGATCTGTTATTTTGGCGCCGGAAGTGATCAGGGGCGCAGGGTCGAAGAAGTCTGCGCAATCCTTGGGATTTGTGAGCGTGTCCGGTTCTGGGGTAACATGGGAAGACTATCCGTATGCCCTTCTTGTTTTTCTCCGCAGTGACTGAATATGATCCACCAGGTGGAAATCCGTGATCTGAATTTTGGCTATGGCGACCAACTGGTGCTCAAGGGAATCCATTTGACGGTGCCCAAGGGCAGTCTGGTGGCCATCATGGGGTTGAGTGGCTGTGGCAAGACCACCCTTTTGCGCCTGATGGGCGGGCAGTTATTGGCACGCCAGGGATCGGTGCGTGTGGCGGGTCAGGAATTGAACCATATGAATGAAGCGCAACTCTACGCCATGCGTCGTCAGGTGGGCATGCTGTTCCAGTTTGGCGCACTTTTCACGGATTTATCGGTATTCGACAATGTGGCTTTTCAAATGCGCGAACATACCCGCTTGCCAGAATCCATGATTCGTGACCTGACCCTGATGAAACTCAATGCGGTGGGGTTGCGTGGGGTGCAGTCCCTGATGCCTGCCGAACTGTCCGGGGGCATGGCACGACGCGTGGCCATGGCTCGGGCCACGGCACTGGACCCGGCGTTGATTCTGTACGATGAACCCTTTACGGGGCTTGATCCCATTTCCATGGGCGCGATCGGTCGCCTGATCCGCCAGTTGAACGATGCGCTGGGGGCAACCTCCGTTTTGGTGACACACGATGTACAGGAGTCGATGAAGATCGTGGACTACATTTATTTTGTTTCGGACGGTGTGATCGTGGCTCAGGGAACACCTGAAGAAATTCACGCCTCTGCTCTGCCCTTTGTGCACCAGTTCGTCTGGGGAGAGGCCGATGGTCCCCTGCCCTTCCACTATCCTGGGCCAACCCTGAAAATGGATTTTGGCGATGAGCGAGGGCAGGCATGAGAGGCGCATGGGGACAAGGCCTGCGCAACGTGGGCGATACCACCTTGCGCATCGTCGAGAGAATCGGTGCGGTGGTTCTGTTTTTGGGGCAGATCTTGCGCCATTCAGGCACCAGTTTTCGACGTTTTAGTCTGGTCATTCGGGAAATCTATTTTGCCGGGGTGCAGTCTCTCATCATCATTCTGGTGTCCGGTCTGTTTGTGGGGATGGTCTTGGGTTTGCAGGGCTTCGAGACTTTGCAAAGTTATGGCTCCTCGGAAAGCGTCGGGGTACTGGTGGCACTTTCCCTGATGCGCGAGTTGGGTCCGGTGGTCTCGGCCCTGCTTTTTGCCAGTCGTGCGGGTTCGGCCATCACGGCGGAAATCGGCTTGATGAAGGCCACGGAACAGTTATCGGCCATGGAAATGATGGCGGTGAATCCGTTGGCGCGGGTCGTGGCTCCCCGTTTCTGGGGGGGAGTGATTTCTTTGCCCTTGCTCGCTGCTCTGTTTACCGCCCTGGGGATCATGGGCGGATTTCTCGTGACGGTGATCATGTTGAAGGTGGACAGCGGAGCATTCTGGTCGCAGATGCAGGCCGCCGTGGATTTTCGCCATGACATTCTCAATGGCATGATCAAAAGTCTGGTCTTTGGTGTGGCGGTTGCAGCCATTGCCACTTTCGAGGGGTACGAAGCACCGCCTACGGCGGAAGGGGTTTCCGGCGCCACGACCCGTACGGTGGTGAGTTCTTCCCTGGCCATCCTGGCCCTCGATTTGTTGTTGACTGCATTTATGATGAAGGGGTGGAATTGATGAACCGAGCAACCTTGAATCTTTGGGTAGGGTTTTTTGTACTGTTGGGTTTTGTGGCTTTTCTGATGTTGGCTTTCAAGGTAGGGAACTTGAGCCTGGATGGGTCGGGAGGCACTTATGAGGTGGTGGCCCACTTCGATAATATCGGGCAACTCAAGGAACGTGCCCCCGTGCGCAGTGCCGGGGTTCTGGTGGGGCGGGTTCATTCGGTGCGTTTTGATACGCTCCATTACAATGCCGAGGTGCAGATGGCTCTCGACTCCCAGTATCACTTCCCGGTGGACAGTTCTGCTTCGGTTCTGACTTCGGGGATTCTGGGCGAGCAGTATGTGGGACTGGATGCCGGTGGGGATGACAAGATGCTGAAGAATGGTGATGAGATCAAGTTGACGCAGGGGGCCATGGTACTCGAGCGTCTGATTGGCCAGTTTCTTTTCAATAAGGCTCAGGACGGTGGGGCCGACAAGACTTCAACCGATAAGGGGGCACCATGAAGCGATGGACAGTGTGGCAAAGGGTCGGAGTGGCAGTGACCTTGGTGGGGTGGAATCTGGCGGTGTGGGCAGCCATCACCCCTGAATCCGTGATTTCCAACACCGCAGATGAGGTGGTGGCAACCTTGAAAAAGGACAAGGCCATTCAGAACGGAGATCGCGCCAGAGCCTATGCCCTGATTCAGGACAAAGTTCTTCCGCACTTTGATTTTACGCGCATGACACGTTTGGCCATGGGCAAAAACTGGCGTCAGGCCAGCCCTGAGCAGCAGCAAAAGTTGACCGAAGGGTTCCGTGACCTGCTGGTACGGACCTATGCCACTTCACTGTCTCAATACAAGAATCAGGAATTGAAGGTCAAGGGTTCGGATTTGTATGATGGTGGAAATGAAGCCACGGTACACTCTGTCCTGATCCCTTCTGACGGTCCATCCATTCCGTTCGACTATCGCATGGAAAAGTTGGGAGAGGACTGGAAAGTGTTCGATATTCAGGTGGATGGGGTGAGTTTGGTGACCAATTACCGCAACGAATTTTCTGATATCGTGCGCAATCATGGGATCGATGGATTGATCCAGGCCATGGCGGACAAGAGTCGGAAGGCGGAAAGCAAGACCGCCGGAAAAAAATGATCCAGCTTGAAGGCAACCATCTTTTTCTGGAAGGCCCTGTGGTCATGGATACGGTACCCGATTTGGTGAACTCCACCTCTTTTTCCTCTCTGGGACCGGAGGTGACCATCGACTTTTCTCGTACGACGACTCTGGATTCGGCGGCGGTAGCCTTGCTTCTGCATTGGTTACGGGAAGCGGCGCGGGGAAAGAAAAAACTGGTTTTCGTAAAAATTCCTGACAATCTGCACGTTCTAATCTCGCTTTATGGTCTTTCTCCCTTGCTGGAAGGCATCGTCGAGGTCTGAAACCGATGTCTTCTCTGGAGCAATCATTGCCCGCGGTGGAAATACGCGCGGTGCGGAAATCCTACGGGGCGCTACAGGCCTTGCAAGGGGTGGACCTGACCATCGAACAGGGAGAGTTCTTCGCGTTGCTGGGACCCAACGGGGCGGGAAAAACCACACTGATCAGCGTACTGGCCGGGCTGGCTCGTGCTGATTCGGGAACGTTGAAAGTCATGGGGCACGAGGTGACGCAGGATTATCGAGCGGCTCGGCGTGCTCTGGGGGTGGTTCCCCAGGAATTGGTATTCGATCCTTTTTTCAGCGTTCGTGAAACCCTGCGTATCCAGTCCGGTTATTTTGGTTTGCGCCACAATGACGACTGGATCGACGAAATCCTTGAGAACCTGCATCTGACCGATAAGGCTGAGGTCAACATGCGTGCGCTGTCGGGGGGGATGAAACGACGCGTATTGATTGGCCAGGCACTGGTCCATCGTCCGCCGGTCATTGTGCTGGATGAACCCACAGCCGGCGTGGATGTGGAACTGCGCCAGACCCTTTGGAAATTTGTTCAGAAACTCAATGGCGCAGGCCATACCATCCTCCTGACCACCCATTATCTGGAGGAGGCAGAAGCCCTGTGTCAGCGTGTGGCCGTATTGCACAAGGGGAAATTGGTGGCCTGCGAACGCATCAGTGATTTGTTGCAGGGACAGCAGGCAGCCACGCTGGAAGAGGCTTTCATGGGATTGATTCGAGACGTGGAGGCTTAGGATGGGGGTGGGATTCGCGACGTTATTTGGCAAGGAGGTGCTGCGTTTCTGGAAAGTATCTTTTCAGACCTTGCTTGCGCCCCTGGTCTCCACCTTGCTCTATCTGGTTGTTTTTGCGCAAGTCCTGGGTCAGCGCATCAGCGTGTACCCAGGGGTGGGTTATGCCGAATTTCTGGTACCTGGGTTGGTCATGATGGCCATGCTTCAGAACGCCTTCGCCAACAGTTCCTCCAGTTTGGTGCAATCCAAGATAACCGGAAATCTGGTTTTCGTGCTGCTGGCTCCCCTGTCGGAAATGGAGTTTTTTTTGGCTTATGTACTGGCCGCCATGTTGCGTGGGCTGTTGGTGGGGTCGGTGGTGCTGATGACGGCAGGTTTTTTCTTTCCGCTCCAGATCCATTCACTGCTCTGGATTCTGGTGTTTTGTCTTCTGGCCACGGGCTTGTCCGGGGCATTGGGAGTATTGGCTGGCGTCTGGGCAGAAAAGTTTGACCAGATGGCGGCCTGGCAGAATTTTCTCATTTTACCCTTGACGTTCCTGTCCGGCGCCTTTTATTCGCTCCATTCCCTGCCCCCTCTCTGGCACTTCATTTCACGCTTCAATCCATTTTTTTACGCTATCGATGGGTTTCGCTATGGCTTCATCGGAGCGAGTGACGTTTCACCCTGGGAATCCCTGCTCATTGTCGGAAGTACCTGTTTGGCTTTATCATGGGTGACTTTGGCTTTATTGCGCAGTGGTTGGCGGGTACGCCCCTGAACCCCCGAATGTGTCGAGAGGATGAAATGATCATGGTACTTCCCCAGGATATCAAGCAATACATTGAAAGTGGACTGGTCTGTCAGTATGTGGACGTCAGTGGTGATGGTCAACATTTCGAGGCCATCATCGTCAGCGCCCTTTTTGAAGGTAAAAGTCGTGTGGCTCAGCATCAACTGGTGTATCGAGCTTTGGGAGACCGCATGCGCGAGGAGATCCACGCCCTCTCCATGCGCACCCTGACCCCTGCCCAATGGGCGGAAGTGGAAGTTCGCTAGACAGGTACATCGTGGATAGACTGATCATTGCCGGGGGCCAACCGCTCACGGGTACCGTTGAGATTTCCGGCGCAAAGAATGCGGCTTTACCCATTCTCTGCGCTGCTCTGTTGACCGCTCAACCGCTTCGGGTGACTCGGGTTCCTGCCTTGCGCGATGTGGGCACGTTGCTGCGTTTACTCAGAGGCATGGGGGTGGAGGTCGAGGGTGAGCACGGCGAAGTGGTTCTGAGTGCATCGACTGCCTTGGAACCCCTGGCTTCCTACGACTTGGTCAAGACCATGCGTGCCTCCATTCTGGTGTTGGGACCTCTGCTGGCCCGATTTGGACATGCCCGTGTCTCCTTGCCGGGAGGGTGTGCCATCGGCGAACGCCCTGTGGACTTGCACCTGAAAGGATTGCAGGCTATGGGTGCCCATCTGTCGGTGGAACATGGGTACATCGTGGGATCGGCAACCCGCTTGCAGGGTGCCCGGATATTCATGGATACGGTGACGGTGACGGGTACCGAAAATCTGATGATGGCAGCGACTCTGGCGGCAGGGACGACGGTTCTGGAAAACGCCGCACGTGAACCGGAAGTGGTGGATCTGGCCCAGTGCCTGATTGCCATGGGGGCCAAGATTAAAGGACACGGTACGGACGTCATTACCATCGAAGGGGTGGAACACCTTCAGGGAACCACCCACCCGGTCATGCCGGATCGCATTGAAACCGGCACTTTTCTGGTGGCCGCCGCCGCCACCGGTGGGGACGTTCTATTGCGTGGGGTACGCCCCGGGACACTGGATGCGGTGCTGGACAAGTTGCGGGAAGCCAATGCCCGCATTCGTTGTACTGAAGAGACGATTCATTTGACCATGGCAGGTCCGAATCACGGGGTCAGTTTGCGTACGGCGCCCTACCCTGCCTTTCCTACAGACATGCAGGCCCAGTTCATGGCCATGAATGCGGTGGCGCAAGGTACGACCGTGATCACCGAAACCATTTTCGAAAACCGTTTCATGCATGTTCAGGAGTTACGCCGATTGGGGGCCAACATCGAGGTGGAAGGCAATGCTGCCATCATTCGGGGGGTGTCTCAACTGGAGGGGGCAACAGTCATGGCCACAGACCTGCGCGCTTCTGCCAGTCTGGTGATTGCAGGATTGATTGCGCAGGGAGAAACCGTGGTGGATCGGATCTACCATCTGGATCGGGGGTACGAAACCCTGGAACAAAAGTTGCGTGCGTTGGGGGCAGAGGTCCGCAGAGAACGCAGTGGCACGATTGAATGAGCGGTGAAACCATGAATCAATCCAGTACGACGCCCTTTACGGGGATCACTCTGGCCCTTTCAAAGGGGCGGATTTTCGGCGAAACCTTGCCTTTGTTGGCGCGCGCTGGCATTGTCCCGCTGGTGGACCCCGACAGTTCACGCCAACTCATCCTGCCCACCAGTCGACCTGATGTGCGTCTGGTCATCGTGCGGGCCTCGGATGTGCCTACATACGTCCAGCGGGGGGCCGCTGACCTGGGGGTGGCTGGGCTTGATGTTCTGCTCGAACAGGGCGGTGAAGGACTGTATCAACCGGTGGATCTGCGTATTGCCCGGTGTCGTCTGATGGTGGCTGTGTCTCAGGGATTTGACTATGAGGGTGCCATAGGACGGGGTGCGCGCCTGCGTGTAGCAACCAAATATGCCAAATTGGCCCGTGAACATTTTGCCGCCAAGGGCGTCCATGTGGATTTGATCAAGTTGTATGGTTCCATGGAACTGGCCCCACTCACGGGTTTAGCCGATGCCATCGTCGATCTGGTGAGCAGTGGCAATACCTTGCGCGCCAATGCCCTGGAGGCCGTGGAGAATATTGCGGAGATCAGTTCCCGGTTGGTGGTGAATGGTGCGGCCTGGAAGTTGTACCGGGAGCGTCTGGCTCCGGTGGTAGAAGCCATTGCCCAGGGTGTGAAGGAAACTTTTGGAGAAGAGGTCCCATGAAAATGCGACGACTGGATTCTACAACGGTGGGATTTGATGCGGAACTGGTCCGTCTGACGTCCTTTGACAGTGCTCTGGATGAGCAGGTCGAGACGGTGGTGCGTTCCATTCTTCAGGACGTCAGAAAGCGCGGGGATGAAGCCTTGCTTGAGTACACCCAACGTTTTGATCGCCTGGTCGTGGCGCAAGCCGAGTTGCTGGAATTGCCTGGAGATGTCCTGACGCGCGCATTGGAGGAGTTGCCACAGTCGCAGCGGCGAGCGCTGGAAAAGGCAGCAGAACGGATTCGCGCATTTCATGAGCATCAGCGCATGGAGTCCTGGAGCGTACGGGAAGCGGATGGAACCGAACTGGGACAGCGTGTCACTCCCCTCGATCGTGTGGGGCTTTATGTGCCCGGCGGTAAAGCGGTCTATCCTTCTTCCGTCCTGATGAATGCCATTCCTGCCGCCGTGGCCGGAGTCCAGGATATCCTCATGGTGGTGCCCACCCCGGAGGGCGTGCGCAATGAACTGGTGCTGGCGGCGGCGGCCTTGTCCGGTGTACGGCGTGTCTTTACTGTGGGCGGGGCTCAGGCCATTGCGGCCCTGGCCTACGGGACGGCCACGATACCTGCAGTGGACAAGATCGTCGGCCCTGGCAATGCCTATGTGGCTGCCGCCAAACGCCAGGTTTTTGGTGTGGTGGGAATCGACATGGTGGCAGGCCCCTCGGAAATCCTCATTATTGCGGACGGTTCCACGGATCCTCGCTGGGTAGCCATGGATCTGTTCTCCCAAGCGGAACATGACGAACTGGCCCAGGCGTTATTGCTGTGTCCGGATCCAAACTATCTGGAGCAGGTGGAACAGGCCATTGTAGCGCTCCTGCCGACCTTGCCGCGCCAAGCCGTGATCGAAAAATCCCTGGCGGATCGGGGGGCACTGATCCGGGTCCGTGATTTGGCGGAAGCCTGTCACTTGTCCAACCGCATCGCACCGGAACACCTGGAATTGTCCGTGGCCCAACCCGAGGACTGTTTGCCTTTGTTACGCCATGCTGGCGCAATTTTTGCGGGGCGATACAGTTCCGAATCTCTGGGAGATTATTGTGCAGGGCCCAATCATGTGTTGCCCACCGGGCGCACGGCACGGTTTGCCTCTCCTCTGGGCGTCTACGATTTCCAGAAGCGATCCAGCGTGTTGAAGGTCTCGCGGGAAGGTGCGCGTCACCTGGGTGAGATTGCCGAGGTACTGGCCTTGCAGGAAGGATTGCATGCCCATGCACGTTCTGCGGCCTGTCGTTTTCGGAATGAGGTCTAGCCGTGGAAGACCTGGTTCGTACCGTGGTTCGGGAAGATATCCGCGCGTTGAATGCTTACCCAGTCCCTTCCGCAGAGAGAATGATAAAACTGGATGCCATGGAGAATCCCTACGCGCTCTCCACTGCGTTGCGGGCTCGACTGTCTTCGACTCTGGGGGAACTGGCTTTGAACCGGTATCCTTCGCCCTCTGCCTCCCAACTCAAACACCAACTGGGTGCTTTGATGGGCTTGAACGATACGCCAGCCATGGTGCTGGGCAACGGTTCGGACGAATTGATCCAGATGCTGGCCTTGGCGGTGGCAAAGCCAGGTGCAGTGATTCTGGGCGTAGAACCTTCCTTCGTCATGTTTCGCTTGATTGCCCAGTTGGCTCAGGTGACCTTTGTGGGAGTTCCACTCAATCCGGACTTTTCCTTGAATGGCCCGGCTTTGCTGGAAGCCATTGCCCGTCATCGTCCTGCGCTCACTTTTCTGGCCTATCCCAATAATCCCACCGGCAACTGCTTTGATGCTCAAACGGTGGAAGCGGTCATCCAGGCCAGTCCCGGGTTGGTGGTGGTGGATGAAGCCTATTACCCCTTCACCACTTATTCCTTCAAGGATCGGTTGGGGCATTATCCCAATCTGCTCTTGATGCGTACTTTATCCAAACTGGGGTTAGCGGGGGTGCGTTTGGGCTGGTTATGCGGACCCGTCGAAATACTGGCGGAAATTGACAAAGTGCGTCTTCCCTACAACATCTCCGTGTTGGATCAAGCGGCGGCGGTTGTGATGCTGGAACATCGGGCCGAACTGCAGACGCAGGTGGAGGCCATTGTGCAGGAACGCATGCTGCTGGCTGCGTCCTTGAAAGCGTTGGCTCCGGTCACGGTTTTTCCCAGCGCCGCAAATTTTCTGCTGTTCCGCGTACCCCGAGCCGGGCAAGTATTTGACGGACTTCGGCATCATGGTATATTGATCAAAAACCTCAGTCAGGCACATCCGCTGTTACACGATTGTCTGCGCGTTACTGTGGGAACTCCCGATGAAAACCTGGCTTTTCTCGACGCGTTGAGCCGGGTGTTGGACATTCAATGAATACGGACAAGAACATGCGCTGTGCGCGATTGACCCGCACTACCCTGGAAACCACCGTGACGGTTTCCCTCGATCTGGATGGGACAGGCGTTTCCCGTCTGTCCACCGGTGTTCCCTTCTTTGATCACATGCTCGATCAGGTGGCCCGTCATGGTTTGATGGATCTGGAAGTGGCGTGCCAGGGAGATCTTCATATCGACGCCCACCACACGATAGAGGATGTGGGTATTACGCTGGGCCAGACATTTGCTCAGGCGCTGGGGGATAAAAAGGGTCTGATGCGTTACGGTCATGCCCTGATTCCCTTAGACGAGGCGCTTTCTCGGGTGGTAGTGGATCTGTCCGGTCGTCCTGGGCTGGAGTATGAAGTGAATTATACCCGTGCCCGCATCGGAGATTTTGACGTGGACCTGATTCAGGAGTTTCTTCAGGGGTTTGTCAATCATGCCCAAGTGACTTTGCATGTGGATAACCTGAAAGGGCGTAATGCGCATCACCAGGCTGAAACTGTTTTCAAGGCGTTGGGGCGTGCTTTGCGTATGGCGGTGACTCTGGATCCGCGCAGTGCTTCCCAAGTCCCCTCCACCAAAGGCTCTCTCTGATACAGGATCGGAATGTGATGCGCATTGCAGTGGTGGACTATGGAATGGGTAACCTGCGTTCGGTGGCCCGTGCGCTGAACCGGGTAGCCCCCGAAGTCGAGGTTGAAGTCACCGACTGCCCCGAACGGTTGCGCGCGGCCCATCGCGTTGTTTTTCCGGGGCAGGGGGCATTGCCCGATTGCATGAGACGTTTGCGCGAGCGTCATCTTCTGGAGGTAGTGCGGGAATTGATGCAGATTCGCCCCTTTCTGGGAATTTGCCTTGGGTTGCAGGTGTTGTTCGACCATTCCGAGGAAGGTGATGTGGCAGGATTGGGGCTGTTGGCAGGCAAGGTGCGCCGTTTTCCCGAGGATCGGTTTGGCCCCCAGGGAGAGCGTCTCAAGGTTCCTCACATGGGCTGGAACGAGGTACATGCAAC
This sequence comes from Ferrovum myxofaciens, assembly GCF_000735045.1. GTDB lineage: Bacteria > Pseudomonadota > Gammaproteobacteria > Burkholderiales > Ferrovaceae > Ferrovum > Ferrovum myxofaciens. Next base: position 11,415 of record NZ_JPOQ01000026.1, on the reverse strand, counting down.
CCGGGAACATCCTCTTTGGCGTGGATTGGCCCCGGATTCCCGTTTCTATTTCGTCCATAGTTACTACGTGCAGGAATTCGATGAGGCAGAGTGTGCGGCCACCACGACGTATGGTTTTCCTTTTACCAGTGCAGTGATCCGGGACAACCTTTGTGCCGTACAGTTTCACCCTGAAAAAAGTGCTGCTGCCGGGCTGACCCTGTTGTCCAATTTTATTCACTGGACCCCCTGATTTTTTACCCAACGTTCATGAAAAAGGTACGACCATGATTGTAATTCCTGCCATCGACCTCAAGGATGGCCGCTGTGTGCGTTTGCGCCAAGGGCTGATGGAAGAGGCGACTGTATTTTCCGAAGAACCGGCCCAAATGGCGCGTCATTGGCTGTCGCTGGGCGCCCAGCGCCTTCATCTGGTGGACTTGAATGGGGCGTTTGCGGGAAAGCCTGTTAATGAACAGGCGCTCAAGGAGATTGTGGCAGCGGTGGGCGGGGAAATCCCGATTCAACTGGGCGGTGGGATTCGTTCTCTCGAAGTGATCGAGCGATATCTGGATGATGGCATCGATGCGGTCATCATTGGTACGGCGGCGGTGAAGAATCCAGGGTTTCTGCACGAGGCCTGTGATGCCTTCCCTGGCCAAATTCTGGTGGGGCTCGATGCCAGGGACGGCAAGGTGGCGGTGGAAGGTTGGTCCAAACTGACCGGCCACGAGGTCCTGGATCTGGCCCGTCGTTTCCAGGACTACGGGGTGGAGGGAATCATCTATACCGACATCGGTCGGGATGGCATGATGACCGGGGTGAATGTGGCGGCAACCGTGGAACTGGCTCGGGCATTGCATGTTCCGGTGATCGCCAGTGGTGGATTGCATGGTTTGGACGACATTCGAGCGCTTTGTCAGGTGCAGGAAGAAGGCATCAGCGGAGTGATCACGGGGCGCGCGATTTATGAGGGTACGCTCGACTTTGCGGCGGCGGTGGCCGTGGCAAACGCCTGGCCGGCTGGGCAATAATGGGTCTGGCGCGACGCATCATTCCCTGCCTGGATGTCAAGGGCGGACGGGTGGTCAAGGGAGTGAATTTCGTTGCCCTGCGGGATGCCGGCGATCCTGTGGAGATTGCCCGGCGTTATGATGAACAGGGGGCAGATGAGGTGACATTTCTCGATATTGCCGCCAGCGCGGAAGAAAGGGATTTGATTCTGCCCATCATCGAGGAAGTGTCGGCTCAGGTGTTTATTCCCCTGACCGTGGGGGGGGGAGTACGGGAAGTCAAGGATATACGCCGGTTGCTCAATGCCGGGGCGGATAAGGTCAGCATCAATTCTGCAGCATTGCAGCGGCCGGATCTGGTGTCCGAGGCCTCTGACTTTTTTGGGGCCCAGTGCATCGTGGTAGCCATCGACGCCAAGCGTGCCGCCACTGCATCGGGATGGGGGGTATTCACCCATGGAGGGCGTCGTCCCACTGCATGGGATGCCGTGCTCTGGGCGCAAGAGGTGGTACGCCGGGGCGCGGGGGAAATCCTGTTGACCAGTATGGATCGGGATGGTACCCGGGAAGGGTTTGATCTGGAACTGACCCGTACCGTGGCGGAGGCTGTGGGCGTGCCCATCATTGCCAGTGGAGGGGTAGGCAACTTGCAACATCTTTGTGATGGGGTGCGTGTGGGGTTGGCCGATGCGGTTTTGGCTGCCAGCATATTTCACTATGGGGAATACACGATTCGGCAGGCCAAGGAAGCCATGGCCAGTCAGGGTATCGAGGTCCGTTTATGATCCCTGTATCTCCAACACAGCCTGACGTTTCCTGGCTGGATGCGCTACACTGGGACGCTGAGGGACTGGTGCCGGCCATTGCTCAGGAAGAGGGCACGGGCACGGTATTGATGATGGCCTGGATGAATCGCGAATCCTTGCAGCAGACGGTGCGTCGAGGCGAAGTTGTATACTGGTCCCGTTCGCGTCAACGCCTGTGGCATAAGGGCGAGGAGTCGGGGCATGTGCAGAAGGTGAAAAAGATTCAACTGGATTGTGATGGAGATGTCCTGCTTCTGACGGTGGAGCAGGTGGGAGGGATTGCGTGTCACACGGGGCGTGCCCACTGCTTTTTCCGGATACTGGAAGGAGATCAATGGCACGAATCGAATCCGGTGTTGAAAGATCCGCGAGAAATCTATGGTGTCTGAAAAAGTGGAAATTTTGTCTCGTCTGAGCCAGACTCTGGAAGCGCGTAAGGGTGCTGCACCAGACTCATCCTATGTGGCCAGTTTGTATGCCCGAGGGGTGGATGTCATGGCGCGCAAAGTGGGTGAGGAAGCAGTGGAAACCATTCTGGCGGCCAAGGATCGTGATCATCCCGCCTTGGTGCGCGAAATTGCAGACCTGTGGTTTCATTCCCTCGTGCTATTGGTGGACCAGGGAGGCAGTGCCCAGGAAGTATTGAACGAGTTGACACGGCGCGAAGGCGTGTCGGGACATATCGAAAAGGCTGCGCGTCAGGACGCGCAACCCCCTCAGGGAGCGGGATCATGAGCGAGTGTTTGTTTTGTCGGATCGTACGGGGCGAATTACCTGGCCGCAAGGTCTATGAAGACGAGGAAATTCTGGCCTTCCATGACATTCACCCGGCAGCGCCGGTGCATTTCATGATCATTCCAAAGGCACATCGCGATTCTCTGATTGAATGTACGGCCCAGGATGAAGGATTGTTGGGCAAAATGTTGGGACTGGCACCGCGCCTGGCGCAGGAACAGGGACTGAAGGATGGTTTCCGTATCGTGATCAACACCGGTCCCGGAGGGGGGCAGGAGATCTACCACCTGCACATTCACATCATGGGCGGCATTAAATCCTCTCCACTGCCCCGCAGTGGAGATAAATAAAGGGTGCGTAGGCACAGAGGAGAAAGGAAACATGGGTGATCTATTCAGTATCCAGCATTTATTGCTGTTATTGTTGATCGTGGTGCTGATATTCGGAACCAAAAAGTTGCGCAATATTGGCGCAGATCTGGGTGGAGCAGTGAAGGGGTTCAAGGAGGGCATGACCGGTACCGCAACTGCCGAGAATTCCGAAGAAAAACGTGGTCTGGATGAGAAGACCATCACTTCTCCTGTCAAGGAAGCGTCTACTCAGGACAAGACCCCGTCCTGAGGACGGTATTCGATGCTGGACTTTAGTTTCAGTGAAATTGGCTTGGTGGGGCTGGTGGCTCTGATCGCCATTGGTCCGGAGCGTATGCCGAAGGTGGCGCGCGGGGCTGGTGTCCTGTTTGGCCGTTTTCGGCGTTATACCCAGTCGGTCAAGGCGGAAATCGACCGGGAATTGCAGCAGGCTGAATTGAAAGACCTGGACAAGAAGATTGCCGAGGCCCGTGCCGAAGCGGCGCGCCAAATTGCGGCTTCCACCAGTGCGGTGGATCAGGTTTTGAACCAGCCGGTCATGGAAGTACAAACCGTGACCAACCCGCGTGAAGTATCCCCGGTCTCTACCCTTGTCGATCCTGTCCCATCCAACCCGGTGCTCGGCGATGCCGATGCAGGGAACGTGGAGTCTTCTGCCATGAACGGGGATGCCCCCTTGGTACAAGGGGTCGAAGAGTCTCTGAAGGTCGGTCAAACCCTCTTTGGCGGTGATCCCTTCGGGGTTCGGCGTTCCGCGCCGTTACGCAGTTTGTCCCGTGAGCCACAGCCTATGTACAGCACTTCAGAACCGGGCTTGGGGGAATCGTGAACGAAGAATCCACGACCATTCAGGAATTTATCGTTCATCTCATCGAATTGCGTACCCGCGTGATTCGGGCCGTGGCGGCTGTATTTGTGGTGTTTGTGGCCCTTTTGCCCTTTGCTAACAAACTGTATACCTGGCTGGCTTATCCCCTGTTGAGTAAAATGCCCATCGGCGGGCATATGATTGCCACGGAAGTCACCACGCCCTTTTTCGTTCCCATGAAAGTGGCCGGGTTGGTGGCTTTTCTGCTTGCTCTCCCCTACGTGCTGGCACAAATCTGGGGCTTTGTAGCGCCGGGGCTCTATGACCATGAAAAACGCATGGCCTTGCCCCTGATCATTTCCAGTACGCTGCTGTTTTATGTCGGAATGGCTTTTGCCTATTTTGCGGTTTTTCCTTTCGCTTTTGGTTTCTTTGCCAATACGGCACCCCAAGGAGTGGAAATGATGACGGATATCGACAAGTATCTGAGTTTTGTCATCAGTATGTTCCTGGCCTTTGGTTTGGCTTTTGAAACTCCTGTGGCGGTGGTTCTCCTGGTCAAACTGGGGATCCTGAATGTACCGCAACTGCGTGCCGCCCGACGCTATGTGGTGGTATCTGCTTTTGTGGTGGGCGCCATCTTCACCCCTCCCGACGCAGTCTCACAAACCTTGCTGGCCATTCCTCTTTGGTTGCTGTATGAATTGGGGATCCTGGTGGCCAGTCGGGTTGCCCCCAAGGAGGAGGAAGCCGAACCGTTGAAATTGCCGAACCCGGAATCCTGAAGAAGTTCGACGCGGACAAAGATCAACCGGCGCTTTCCGGTTTACTGTCCGGGTTCGTCAAGATTTCGGATGGTTCCCTTGGGCCGCCGTCCAATATGAACGGAAAACTTGAGCGACTGGTGATTTCGAATAACTTCGAGTTGAGCGGTCTGCCCGGGTTTGAGTGCCGCCACTTGATTGAGCATGTCACGAGAATCCCCTATCGGATGGCCTTCGACGCCCACCAGAATGTCTCCTGCATGAACGCCTGCCTGCTGCGCCGGTCCTCCCCTCAGGAGCGCTGAAATCAGTGCTCCGCTGGCATTCTCCAACTGAAAGGAGGTTGCCAGTTCCGGGGTGACGTCCTGGACTTCCACCCCAATCCAACCGCGGGTTACGCCACCATTCCGGATGATTTCCTCCATGACCTGATGAGCGAGGCTGACGGGAATGCTGAATCCGATGCCCTGTGAACCTCCCGACTTGGAATAAATGGCACTGTTGATTCCCACCAGATTGCCCGTACTGTCCACCAGGGCACCCCCCGAGTTGCCGGGATTGATGGCCGCATCGGTCTGGATAAAATTTTCGAATGTATTGATCCCCAGACGGCTACGCCCCAAAGCGCTGACGATGCCAGAGGTAACGGTTTCACCCACGCCAAAGGGATTTCCGATGGCCAGGACCACATCCCCTACTTGCACCTGGTCTGAGGATCCAAAACTGATGGCCGGAAGATGATCAAGATCGACCTTGAGTACAGCCAGATCGGTTTCCGGATCCGTGCCTGTTACAGTGGCTTTGATGGTACGCCCGTCAGACAGGGCGACTTGAATTTCCTGGGCACCGTCGATGACATGGTCATTCGTTAGAATGTAACCATTGGGGCGTACAATGACTCCCGAACCTAGGCTCATTTGGGCTGCGGAATTATCCTGGGGGTCGTTATCACCAAAAAATTGACGGGGATCGCCGGGAGGGAGATCGGCGCGGTGCGGCGGGGTTTTGCGTGTAAATATGTTGACGACGGTGGGCATGGCGCGGTGGGCAGCATCGCGGTAAGACCCCAGCGGTTCTCCTGCGGGGGTCCCCACGGGGGCACTGGAGGAGGATGCAGAACTGAATGGGCGCGCAGCAGTTGGCCAGGGAGGGGGGAGTTCATCCGGAGAGATATGACGAAAAAAACTCAAGGCAAAAAGCCCCCCTGCACAAAGGGTGACGGCCTGGGTAAAAAGTAACCAAAGTTTTTTCATTGGATCAATATTCGGCAAGTTGTGACAGGATATTATTTTTCGCTGGATCGGGAAAATAAAAATCCCTTAATAAATATATTGTTATAGATGTCTGTGGGCGAGTTGTCAAGATCATGGGAAACCAGGAGTTAGGCGCCTCAATTTGATAGAATGACAGGCGAGCGGTGGTGTGTGCAGATCCTGTCGAACCATACGAACTATAGCTGAAAAGAAGGTGAATGACATGGACAAAATTCAGGCAGATCGGGGGCGTCGGCGTCTTCTGATCGGGGTAACTTCAGCCATTGGTGGGGTGGGCGTAGGGGCTCTTGCGACCCCCTTCGTTCTGAGCATGCTTCCCAGTGCGCGGGCCAAAGCAGCAGGGGCCCCGGTGGAAGCAGATATCTCCAAGGTGGAACCGGGTATGATGGTGACTCAGGAGTGGCGCGGTCAACCGGTCTGGATTATCAACCGGACGCCTGCCATGATGGCGCAATTGGAAAAAAATGCGCATTTGTTGAGTGACCCGAACTCCGACAAGTCCGAGCAGCCGGAGCCGTGCAAAAATGTGGCTCGGGCCATGCCGGGGCATGACAATATGCTGGTGGTGGTGGGAATTTGTACCCATCTGGGGTGTTCTCCCACGGAAAAACTGAAAGCGGGCAATGAAGGAGGAATGGGATCTGATTGGCCGGGAGGGTTTCTCTGCCCCTGTCATGGCTCCAAATATGATCTATCGGCGCGTGTTTTTAAAAACATGCCAGCACCGCTCAATATGCGCATCCCGCCTTATACCTATCTTGACGACCAACGTCTCCTGATCGGTGCCAACAAGAAGGGAGGTTGATCATGGTTTCCCAAGTGATGGGCTGGATAGATGAACGTTTTCCTCTGACAAAAGTCTGGCGAGAACATCTGGCAGAATACTACGCCCCGAAGAACTTTAATTTCTGGTACTACTTCGGTTCCCTGGCCCTTCTCGTGCTGGTCATGCAGATCGTTACCGGCATTTTTCTGACCATGAATTACAAGCCGGACGCGCGCTTCGCCTTCGCCTCGGTGGAATACATCATGCGTGACGTGAACTTTGGGTGGCTGATCCGTTACATGCATTCCACCGGGGCCTCCATGTTTTTTGTGGTGGTCTACCTGCACATGATGCGCGGAATTCTCTATGGCTCTTACCGTAAGCCGCGGGAACTTCTCTGGATCATCGGGATGGCAATTTATCTGTGTCTGATGGGAGAAGCCTTTTTTGGCTATCTTCTGCCCTGGGGACAGATGTCCTACTGGGGGGCTCAGGTGATCGTTTCCCTGGTGGATGCCATCAGTCCGGAAGTAGCCTTGTGGATTCGGGGCGACTATGTGATTTCGGATGCCACCTTGAACCGATTTTTTGCTTTTCACGTCATCGCCCTGCCACTGGTACTGCTGGTTCTGGTTTTTCTGCACATCGTTGCGCTGCATCAGGTGGGATCCAACAACCCTGATGGCATTGAAATCAAGGATCACAAGGACCCCGTGAGCCATATTCCTCTGGATGGCATTCCTTTCCATCCCTACTACACGGTCAAGGACATCGTAGGGGTTTCGGGATACTTCATCGCTTATTTCGGCATCATTTTCTTTTTGCCGGAAATGGGCGGCTATTTTCTGGAGGAAAACAACTTCATCCCCGCCGACCCTCTCAAGACGCCTCCCCATATTGCTCCGCTTTGGTATTTCACCCCGTTCTACGCAATTTTACGAGCCATTCCCCAGAAACAGTTGGGGATTGCGGCCATGGGCTTGGCTGTCCTCATTTTTTTCCTGCTTCCCTGGCTGGATCGTGGGGTGGTGAAATCGGTGCGCTACCGGGGAACCTTGTATAAGTCGGCATTGACTGCCTTTGTACTGTCCTTTCTCGTTTTAGGCTATCTGGGGACTCAGGAACCCACGATCTGGTACGTGAACCCCATTGCCCGTGTCTGTGCCGGGATTTATTTTGGTTTCTTTCTGCTGATGCCCATTTATTCCCGGCTCGACAAAACCAAACCAGTGCCTGAACGGGTGACCTCATGAACTATTTCAAAGCATGGAATCACGCCTTGATTCAAGGGTTTTTGATCCTGTTTCTGGGCCTGTCCTGCGCCAGTGTGCAGGCCGATGAGGAAATGAAACTGGACAAGGCTCCAGTGGATAGTTCCAATCTGCCTTCATTGCAGCGTGGCGCCCAGCATTTCATGAATTACTGCATGAACTGCCACAGTGCCCATCTGGCCCGTTTCGACTTGCTCGAACAGTTGGGGTTGTCAGAAAAACAGGTCAAACAGAACCTGATTCTGACCGATGCCAAGGTGGCGGACTACATGACCGTGGTACTCAAAGCCAAGGATGCCCAAAACTGGTTTGGGGTTCCGCCCCCCGATCTGACCGTGGAAGCACGGGTGCATGGGGCAGATTGGATTTATACCTATTTGCGTTCTTTTTATCGCGATGACCAGCGCCCCAGCGGTTGGAACAATCGTGTCTTTCCCAATGTAGCCATGCCCCATGTCCTGTGGGCACTGCAGGGGCAGCAGGCGCTTCAGAAGCAGGGAGGGAAAGACACGCTGGTACTGATTCAAAAAGGCAGTCTGAGTCCCCAGGAGTACGATCAGTTTGCGGGGGATCTGGTCAATTTTCTGGTATTCATGTCAGAACCAACCCGTTCAGCCCGTCTTCATCTGGGATTGTGGGTCATGGGGTTTCTGCTGATACTATTTTTGGTTGCGCGTGCCTTAAAACGAGAATTCTGGAAAGATATCCATTAGAATGGGAGATTGCCCAAGTTGAGACATATCCTATGATGACCCTATATTCTGGGACCACCTGTCCCTTCAGCCAACGCAGTCGTATCGTGCTGTATGAGAAAGGTATGGATTTTCAGATCGTGGATGTGGACGTATTCAATCTGCCGGAAGAGATTGCGGTGATGAATCCCTATAACCGATTGCCTGTATTGGTGGAGCGCGATCTCACGTTGCACGAATCAAACATTATCAATGAGTATATCGATGAGCGTTTTCCCCATCCGCAGTTGATGCCCCCGGAACCCGTCATGCGGTCCCGGGCACGACTGTTTCTTCATCGCTTTGAAGTGGAACTGTTCAGCCATGTCGTCACCCTGGAATCCGGGGCTGCGGCCAAAGGTCTGGCAGATAAAGCCCGGGCAGCCCTGCGCGATAATCTGGCGCAAATCGTGCCTATCTTCGTTAAGCAGAAGTTTATGCTGGGTGAAGATTTCACTATGCTGGATGTGGCCATTGCGCCCCTTTTGTGGCGTCTGGATCACTATCAGATTCAGTTGCCCAAGCAAGCGGCTCCCCTTCTCAAGTATGCTGAGCGGATTTTTTCCCGCCCTGCTTTCATCGATTCCATGACGCCGGCTGAAAAGGCCATGCGGAAGTAAGATCGTGTCCCGTTCAACCAAACCCTATCTGGCCCGTGCACTTTGGGAGTGGTGCGAGGACAATACCATGACTCCCCTGCTGCATGTTCTGGTGGAGGGGACAGGAGCACGGGTTCCCCTGGCTTTCGTCAAGGAAGGTCAGATCATTCTCAATATCAGCAACTCCGCTACGCGCCAACTTTCCATGAACAATGGAGGCATCGAGTTCAATGCCCGTTTCAACGGAAAGTCGGAGCAAGTGTGGGTACCCTGGAAGGCCGTGTTGGGACTTTTTTCACGGGAGACAGGGGAAGGTATGGCTTTTCCCCCGGATGAGCATGAATGGGATGAAGCATCTTCCACCGTTTCTTCGGTTACCGAGGGGCCTGCCTTGAGTTTGGCGATTTCCCGTCTGTCCTCTGAAGAGACAGAAGAAAATCCCTTACAGGATTCCTCCTCTATCCGGGAAGCCAAGAAAACTACCGGAGAGGGATCGGTTTCTGCAATTGAATCGAAAAAAGAAACTTCGTCAACAAAAAAACCCACACTTACGCTGGTTAAATGAGATAATGTTCGCCATCGCCGTGCCGGCATAGCTCAGTTGGTAGAGCAGTTGATTTGTAATCAGAAGGTCCTGGGTTCGATTCCTAGTGCCGGCACCAGTGAAAATAACGGCTTGGAGATAAAAACTCCAGGCTGTTTTTATTTGCAGGGCATTGGTGGGGTACTCAGAAAAAGAAGGTGAAATACCACGCGATTGACTCGAATGACCACAGGCGGGTATCCGGCAATTTGATAATCAAACTTTATTGGCGTACAAATCCGCGTTTTATGCTCGCCAGAGGGTGCGGGCCGGTTTGCTGGTCTATCTCATTGCAGGCCACCACGCCGGTCTACCGGACTGGAATGGCAATAACGCCAGCCTATTCCAACGATTATCTTTGTTATTGGAGGGCTGTATTCATGAGTGAAATTCATTTCATTGTCGAAGAAGCGCTGGAAGGCGGCTATGTCGCGCGTGCTGTTGGCGTGGATATTGTGACCGAGGCGGACGATCTGCATAGCCTGCACGCCCAAGTCCGTGATGCAGTGCATTGTCATTTTGACGATGGACAGTCGCCTAGCCTAATACGCTTGCATATCACCCGTGAAGAAGTATTGGCAGCATGAGATTGCCGCGCGATCTTTCCGGAGCGGATTTGGTCAAACGTCTCGGACGATACGGATACAGTGTCACACGCCAGACAGGCAGTCACATGCGACTGACAAGCACGATTCGTTGACAAGCACGATCCGTGGCGAGCATCACATCACAATCCCTAATCATGATCCGTTAAGACTGGGTACGCTCGCCGCTATTCTCGCCAGTGTGGGCGCGCATTATGGACTCACGCGCGACGAACTCATCCAGCAATTATTTGATTAAATGGCAAATCCATCAGATGAAATCGTTGCGCTTTCTGCACTGCAACATTGGATTTATTGTCCGCGCCAGTGCGGGTTGATTCATTTGGAGCAGGTGTTTGAGGATAACATACACACAGCGCGTGGGCAGGTTGTGCATCATCTTGTTGATACGCCGGGGTATGAAATCAAGTCGGGTGTGCGAGTGGAGCGTGCTTTACCTGTATGGTGCGACCGGCTCAATCTGAATGGCAAGGCCGATCTGGTTGAATTCCATCCGGATGGCAGTGTGTACCCCGTTGAGTTCAAACACGGTGCCAAGCGATAAAAGTTGCATGACGATATCCAACTCGCCGCGCAAGCGATTTGCCTGGAAGAAATATTGAATCATTCTGTGCCAAAAGGCGCGATTTTTCATGCCACCAGCCATAGGCGGCGAGAAGTGAACATTACACCGGAACTCAGGCAACTGGTGGAAGAAACTGCTGACGCCATTCGCGCCATGCTGGCTTCAGGAAAACTACCACCACCGGTGAACGATGCACGCTGTAACGAATGCTCGTTGAAAGATATTTGTCAGCCAGAAGCGCTGGCTGGACAGGCCAAACAGAACCAACAAAGACAAGATTTATTCAACCCCACACCGCGAGAATCCCCTCGCTTTAGCCATGGGGAGGAAAGCGGGAATTTGATTTTGACTTAGATTTCGCTTGAATTATACAAATAGCATCTATATAATGCTTTGCATGAACGATTACACTATAAAATATCACTAGTGTCCGGTTAATTGACGACCCGAAACGCTGCAAGCCACGATTGACGCGGGATTGCGAGCGATAATGGGTGGTGTCGATTTGAATTTGGACCGGTCCCGATTCGGGCAAAATTCTGGGA
>NZ_JPOQ01000025.1 GCF_000735045.1 Ferrovum myxofaciens | reverse complement strand
GGGATGAAGGAGGGGGAGGGAGGGGAAAATCACTGTGACCCGGAGCCCAGCCTGGGATGAGGCCGCAGCCAGGCTCAGACGAGCCCGGTGGTGTTCTGCAATCCGTTGCACGATGGATAGACCCAATCCACTCCCCTGTTGACCGCTGCCGGGCAAGCGATAGAATCTTTCCATGACCCGCTGCATTTCTTCGGCGGGGATTCCCGGCCCATTGTCTGTGATATCCAGTTGAACTTCATGGGACGCTGTCTGGGATAACTGCAAAACCACCGTGCTGCGGGGAGGGCTGTAGCGGATGGCATTGTCCACCAGATTACGCAGCAGGATGCTCAGATGGCCGCTTTGGCCCAAAATGCGCAGGGCAGTCTCGCCCTTGAGAAGCAGTTCTATTTTTTTCAATTCGGCTTGACCCGCCAAAAAAGCCAGGGACTCAGCCGCGAGGGGATAAATCAGCACCAGGTCATGACGCGTCCCTGCTTCTTCCGGGTCAATGCGTGCCAGAGTGAGGAGTTGTTCGATCAGATGGGTGGACCGTTCTATCCCCTGCTGCACCTGATGCAGGGCATGGTGGCGGTCTTCCTCCATGACGGAACGCAGGGCGACCTGAGCCTGGGTACGCAGAGCCGCCAACGGGGTGCGTAATTCATGGGCGGCATCGGCGGTGAAGCGGCGTTCTGATTCGATGGAGTGGCGCAATCGCCCGAACAGGTCGTTGAGGGCCGTGGCCAAGGGTTTGACTTCGAAGGGGATGGAAAGCAGGTCCAGAGGCTCGAGGCGGTCTGCAGAGCGCTGAACCACTTCGCGCCGCAACTGACGCAAGGGACGCAGTCCGGTATTGACCATGACCCAGATCATCAGGGGAACCAGGGGAATGGCAATGGCCACGGAGGGAAACAACATGTTCAGAACGATCTGACGAGCCAGTCGTTCCCGTCCACGCATGGGTTCGGCCATCTGAATCATGAGTTCATGGGCCGAGTCCCACAGAACCAGTAAACGCCAACGATGGGTATTGATGGTGATCGTGGAATAACCCGGCTGGGTCGAAGCCCCCATCAAGGTGGCAGGGGCAGTGGCAGACCGCAAAATCAGGGTTTGATGGTTCCAGACCTGATAGACCATGGTTTGTTCATACTCATGGGTGACCGGAGATTCGTCCTCGATCCCGTGCTCGATGCGTTCCGTGAGGGTACGTTGCGCAATGCCCAGCAGAACATGGGCGGACTCGGCCATTTGGGCATCAAAGAGGGAGTCCAGTTCCTGTCGTGCCGAGCGGTGGTCAAAGAATACCACCACGATCAGGACGAGGGACATGGCCCCCAACAATAACAGGAGCAGGCGTTGGCGCAAGGAATTCATGGGGTGCGCTGCACGGGTCCGGGAGGATCAGGGTTTGTCGATGACATACCCGATGCCACGCAGGGTTCGGATCAAGGTGTTGCCCAATTTTTTGCGCAAGTGGTGAATATGGACCTCGATGGAATTGCTTTCCACTTCTTCGCCCCAGCCATAGAGACGGGTTTCCAGTTGATCGCGGGTCTGAACCCGGCCAATGTTGAGCAGAAGTTGGTGTAAAAGGGAAAATTCCCGTGCAGACAGTTCCACCAGTGTGTCGTTTTTAAATACTTGGTGGGCGGCAGGATCGAGACTGATCTCCCGGTAGGTGAGGAGGGGGGTGGCCAGTCCGCTGCCGCGGCGCGACAGAGCCCGGAGACGGGCGATTAACTCGTCGAGATCGAAGGGTTTGATCAGATAATCATCGGCCCCCGCATCCAGTCCGGTGACCCGGTCAGAAATGGTATCCCGCGCCGTCAAGAGCAGAACGGGAAGGGTCATGGCTTGGGCGCGTAACCATTTCAATAATTCCAGGCCGGGAATTTTGGGTAAACCAAGATCGAGCACTGCAAGATCATAATTTTCTGATTGCAGAGAAAATTTGGCGGTCTGGCCATCTTCCACCCAATCCACGGCATAGCCTGCCTGACGCAGGCCCACGCGCAAACCATCACCCAGCAAAGGATCGTCTTCAACCAGTAAAAGTCTCATGAATCATCCCAAAGAAAGTGACATTCTAGAGGAAATGGCCGGATTCGATCTGGATAAAAAGAAGTGGCCCAGCGGGCCACCTTAAGGGGAAACGAATCCATTCACAGAGGAGTCTCAGACTCAGGAGTGATTAGACACTATTTGCCTTAAGTGCGCCTTAAATCGCAGGAATCGTGGGTTATTGAGTGCGTTCCACGGCCAGCAAGGTAAGTTGCTGGAGTGCGTCCCGATAGGTCGAGGGGGGGAGGGCCTGATTCAGGTGAGCCAGGGCTGACTGGCTGAACTGCAACGCACGCTGGCGGGCATACTCCAGGGCCCCGCTGTCCCTGACGATGCAGGCAACGGCTTCCAGAGAGGATCCGCCCCCCTGTTCAATGGCGTTTCTGAGCAAGTCGGCCTGAGCAGGCGCGGCGGTTTGGAGGGCGCGGATCACCGGGAGTGTGGCTTTTCCTTCGGCCAGATCATCACCCAGATTTTTGCCCAGATCCTCCAGTTGGCCTGAATAATCCAGTACATCATCGATAATTTGAAAAGCGGTGCCCAATTCACCGCCGAAGGTCGCCAGATGTTCCTCGATGGGAAGGGGGGCCTCAGATAGAATCCCTGCCAGACGGGTTGCGGACTCGAACAACTTGGCGGTTTTGTAGCGGATTACCTGTAAATAGCGAGATTCATCCACTTCTGGGTCGTGACAGTTGAGCAATTGCAACACTTCGCCTTCAGCGATCACGTTGGTGGCATCCGCCAGCACCTCCATGACTTTCATCTGATTGACGGAAACCATCATCTGGAAGGCGCGTGAGTAAATGAAATCGCCCACCAGCACACTGGCTTCGTTACCAAACAGGGAATTGGCGGTTTTTTGTCCGCGCCGCAGATCAGATTTATCCACGACATCATCGTGCAACAGGGTCGCGGTATGGATGAATTCGACGACGGCAGCAAGCGTATGGTGATGATGGCCCTGATAGCCCAAGGCACGAGCACAGAGTAGCAGCAGAAGAGGGCGCAGGCGTTTCCCTCCGCTGTGAATGAGGTATTCGGCAATCTGTCGGACCAGCGCCACATCAGAATGCAAGTGATGGCGAATGACCGCGTCCAGTGCTTTTAGATCATCGGCCGCCAGGATGCGGATCGGTTCAAAACTCACAGCGCGTTCTCATGCACAGGACAACACTCTCAGGGCCAATGGGTTTAGTGAAGACAGGGGGCGATCCGTAGTTTACCAAAGGATCGAAGGCCCCGCATGGCTTCGGCGCCCTGTTTTGGCGCCGGCATACCGGAACTGGCACCGTTTAGCAGCGCGGCGCACGGAATTCTGCCGTGAACTTTTCAAAAAATACAGTTTAATCAGGGGACTTTTCAGGATTCTGCGCCCTGTTTCCTATGGCATCAATTTTGCTTGATAAAGGTTGAAGCGAAGAGATTTCTCGGGAGGTCGATCATGAAAACTGGAAAATTGATGTGGCTGATCATTTCGGTACTCTTGTTGGTCGGTATGGGAGTGGTGAGTTTGACACTGGAGAAGGTGCACCAACAGAAGGAACAACGTCAGCAGGATGCCCTGTTGATGTCCATGGCTCCCTACCAAACGGATATCGATGAGACGTTGAGGGAGATGGAAGACGATTCGGGGCACTGAGGCAAAGGACGGACCTGGGGTCATGACTCAAATTTCAGACCACTGGTGCGTTGGGTGGGGCGAGCCAGTCCGACTTCCAGCGTGTTGGGGTCTGCGCAGAGCAGGGTAAGGCGCTGGCGGGCACGGGTAATGCCGGTGTAGATCAGTTCCCGGGTGACGATGGGATGGGGTGCAGGAAGCACCAGGCAGGTGTGCTCGAATTCTGAGCCCTGGGATTTGTGGACGGTCAGGGCAAAGGCGGTTTCCACATGGTTGAGCCGGCTGGGTGCCCGTGCGCGCAGGGTTCGTGCCGTATCCGGAAAATAGACCCGTAGTCCCTGCGCCGGATGGGGAGAGCGCAGGGTCAGACCAATGTCCCCGTTGGCCAGGGACAGGTCGGCGTCGTTACGGGTGATGATGACCGGACGCCCTTCGTACCATTCGCCCTGGGGCTGGAGTCCGCCCATGGCTCGCAATTTTTGCTCAATGGAACGGTTGAGTTCGATCACGCCCCAGGGGCCCTCGCGCAACGCGCACAGGACACGAAACTGGTCCAAAGTCTGGAGCAGCAAAAGAGCCCAGGCATCAAAATCGGCGGATGCGGCGGGTCGGGTCTGAAGCAGTCGAGAAAATTTTCCATAGGAGAGTTCCGTGGGGCGGGTGGCGACCTCCACCACTTCCTGAGGTGAAGCGCATTCCTTCCAGATCAAGGAGGAATGGGTTTCTTGTTTCAGCAAGCGGGTGACGGAGTTGACGTCACCGGCATTGACCGCCAAGGCCAGGGTGCCGATGGCGGTACCAAAGCGATGACTGTGACGCAGCATGACACGGCATTGGGCCAGATCCGAACCTTTGCTATCCCGCAGATTTTCTGGCAAGGGTGGTTC
Source organism: Ferrovum myxofaciens (assembly GCF_000735045.1). Taxonomy (GTDB): domain Bacteria; phylum Pseudomonadota; class Gammaproteobacteria; order Burkholderiales; family Ferrovaceae; genus Ferrovum; species Ferrovum myxofaciens. The sequence goes on along the minus strand of NZ_JPOQ01000025.1, from coordinate 27,010 downwards.
ACCCAGGGCACAGAGAAAAGTGGCCGTCTCCGGACGGTAATGTCCTGCCTCGGCATGGAGGCAGAGATCCCCCAGCACAGCGCCCGCTTCCACGCTGGCCAATTGATCACGATCTCCCAGAAGCACGATGCGGCTGCGGGGCGGGAGGGCATCAAACAGCGCCACCATCATTTTCAGATCCACCATGGAGGCTTCATCCACAATGAGGAGGTCGAGGTCGAGGGGGTGCGCGGCATCGTGGCGGAACTGGCGAGTCGTCCAGTCCTGGCCCAGCAAGGAGTGGAGCGTGCGAGCCGGGCCCACCTGTTCGATGAGGGTCGAAATATCCAGTGCTGCAGGCAGGTTCGAAGGCAATTCACGAAGGGCTTTCTGGAGAGACTCGGTCAGGCGGGCTGCGGCCTTCCCGGTGGGTGCGGCCAGGGCAATGCGCAGCGCTTCCGGACGGGCGGACTGGCTCAGGAGAACAGTTAGCAAACGGGCGACGGTATAGGTTTTTCCGGTGCCCGGTCCGCCGGTGATGAGGGTAAAGGGGCTGCGCAGGGCAAGGGCACAGGCCACCCGTTGCCAATGGATTTCAGAATGGGCGGGGAAGAGGGCGTGAAGCCAGGGAAGGGCGTTGGTCAGCGCATCAAGGGACCAGAGGGCAGGGTCGGTACGCTGGCGAATCTGTTGGCTGAGGGCAGTTTCGTACTGCCAATAGCGGCGCAGGTACAGACGGTTTTCCGCCAGAACCAGTGGAGAAGGGACTGGGGACGAGGGAGGTCTGATACAGGGGCTGCCGTACAGGGTGTTTTGCCAGACAGGGAGGGTGCGCGGCAACCCGGTCAGTACCTGGGCCAGTTCTGCCTCCAGTTCCGTACCCAGAGTCAGGGTATTCAGAAGAAGGGAGTCGAGATCCAGGCAACTGTGCCCCCGTCCTTCCAGATAGGCAACCAAAGCCGTGACCAGCAGAAGTTCGGGCGTGGGTGCGGGGTCATGCCGGGAACACCAACGTGCAAAGGAGATATCGAGTAGGCGTAACTTCCCCTGACGGTACCAGGTTTCAAGATGTTCCAAAAGGGAGGCGGGGGTCATGAAGAGATTCCAGGAAACGCGGGGGTGAGCAAGGCATCGAGCGTTTCAATCCACTCATGGGGAGATTCGAGGAGCAGGCTCCCGCGCTCCGGTCCCTGGATACCCCGCAGGAAGAGGTCGATGCCGCCGCCCAGGTGCTGGCGGGGGATATAGGTGGATCCCAGACGCACTTTCAGAAGGCGGTGCAAGGCCAATAGATAAAGCGCCAGTTGTACCTCATAGCGATGAGTGAGCACGGCCTGCTTCAGAGCCGTGCGGGTATAGGCGGCATCATTTTCCCCCAGGGCATTGGATTTGTAGTCCAATACCCAGAAACGATCCTCCCAGAGGAAGACCAGATCGGCAAACCCCATCATCAATCCTTTCAGTGTCCGTGCCGTGAGGGGGGGGCGAGGGTGACCAGGCCAGAAACGGGTTTGGCAAAAGTCATCCAGTTCTTCGGTATGGGTGGGCTGGAGCGGAAACCAGAACTCCATTTCCTGGAAAGTATGGGGAAGTGCACGCAGGGCCACTCCACTGGGGGCAATGGGGGTCAGGGCGATTTCCTGTAACCACTGCTCGAGGTCAGCGGCATGAGTTTCCCAGCCTTGACGAAGGCAGCGTTGATGTAACTGAAGATTCAATGTGGGGTCGGTATCGAAGGTAAAACGGCGCTCGGCAGCCCAGGCCAGTTGTTCATGCAGAAATTTCCCGGCCCAGGCCCCGCGTGGAAAACGGTGGCGTGGGCTGGTACCGGGAAGAGGCGAGTTTTGTTGTGCAGTGGGTGAATCAGGCAACACAAATGCCAGGGAACGGGTGAGGGAAGAAAAACTGTGAATGGCCCAGGCGCGATCGAAGGGGCCTGTGACCAGGGAGGCAGGGCGCAACGCTGGGGCAGGCGGGGGGATGAAGCCCGTGACTGACAACGGTAGACTGGCTTCCGTGAAGTGCACCTCCGGAAGACTTTTCCAGGTTTCCTGGAGCAGGGGCAACAGTTCTTCGGCAGGAGCGCCCGGGGTGGCCCCCAACAACCAACCCAGGGCACTGGCGGAGAACAGCGGGCCGCTGGTTTTATATTTGAAGGGCGAAACCCCGATCCACAGGGCGTGCTGGGCACGGGTCAAGGCCACATAAAGCAGGCGGATATCTTCCTGGAGGCGCTTTTCCTCGGCTTCGGGTTGGGGTTTGAAACAGGTAGCAAAGGGAAGATAGACTACAGGAAATTCCAGGCCCTTGGCTTTATGGATGGTGATGATACGGACCCGGTCCGCATCACTTTCCAGACGTAATTCTTCCGGGCTCGAGGTGGGGGTCTGAAGCTCGTGGATCAGCCACTGGATCAGGGCTTCCGGGCCTTCGAGATGGGCGCTGGTGCGTTGCAGGAATTCCGCCAGATGGAGGACCTGGGTGAGACGACGCTCTCCGTCTTTTTCCTGTAACCAGCGGGCTGGCAGAAAGAAATGATGGAGCAGGCGCTGCAGCATGGATAAAACTCCCTGTCGCTGCCAGCAGTGGTGCAGTTCCATCCAGAAATTCAATATCTCTTCAAAGGCGGTTTCCGACCTGGCCCATTGTTCCAGTTCAGCCAGGGAGAATCCCAGGGTGCTGGTGCCCAGGGCCGCCCGCAGAAGGCGGGGGTTGCGGGGATGAGCCACGGACTGGAGCCAGAGAAGGATGTCCGGGGTTTCCGCAGAGTCCAGCAGGTGACTTCGGTCAGACAGATAGACCGAGGGAATGTTTCGTCGTTCCAGGGCACTTTTCACCGCAGCGGCTTCATGACGGTCGCGCACCAGTATGGCCAGATCAGCGGGGCGAAGAAGGGCCTGGAGGCCGCTGGTGTAAAAACCGGCGGCGGAGGTTAGAAGTCTACCCAAATGTTCCGCACAATGTTCTGCCATGCGTTCGAATAATTGCCCCCGGTTATCCGGTTCCGTGGTCCAGGCCACCGTGAGGGCAGGCTGGGGCCGCCCGTCACAGAGCAACTGTTCATCCCGTCCACGGGCCTGTACGGGGTGGAACGGCAAGGGAGCATCATCCTTTGCACGAAAGCGGAAGGCCCCGGGTCCGACCCGTTGTTCGGCGCCTTCGAAGAGTACATTGATGAGTTCGACGACGGGAGCCACCGAACGATGATTGGTGGTCAGGAGGTAATGACGGGGCGCTACGGACGCACGGGCTTTGAGGTAACTCTGAATATCTGCGTCGCGGAAACCATAAATGGATTGTTTGGGATCACCGATCAAAAAGATCCCCCGTTCCGAGGCATTGGCATTCAGATCGTAAATCCGGTCCAGCATGCGCAGTTGGCGCATCGAAGTATCTTGAAATTCGTCGATCAGGGCAACGGGATAGCGCAGGCGCAGACTTGTGACCAGGGCCTCTCCTTGCGGTCCCTGCAGGGCCTGGTCGAGACGTTGCTGGATATCGGTGAAGTTCTGGCGCAGGACCTGGGCCTTGTGCTGGGCAAGGCGCAGGGCGACACCTTCCACCATGAGGTCATGCAAATGCTTCCTTTGGTCTTTCAGGTTTTGCAAGGCTGTGCGGAAGTCATGGAGTTCGTCAAAAAGCGCCGGGGGATCGATCTGAAAATTTTTCTTGACTTGTGCCTGGAGTCCGTTGGGCGTAAGTTTGTCCCACTGGTCCTCCGTCAGACAGGGATCGGTCGGGCCGTTTTCCTCGCACCAGTGGAGTAAACGGGCGCACCACTGACGTACTGTTTCCCCCTTGAAGGTTTTTTGATTGAAAGGGGTGTCGGGTTGACTGGGCGGGAGTTGGCCGTCGAGCCAGGCACATAGGATTTCGATGCGGGGACGCCAGAGCGTGCGCAGGGTTTTCAACTCATGGGTCATTGCATGGTGCTTTTCAGTCCAGGCGATGGCGTTAATGCTGACGCTTTCCGTCGACCAGAGCGGGAGGGTGTTTTTTGGGAGATCTTTCTGGATGCGTTGAGAAAAACGGGAGAAATCTTTCCAGTCCTCCAGAAAAACCCGGAATTCCAAACCACTCAATGGGTAAAGGCGTTGTCGCCAAAGATCCTGCAAAGCCGCGGGAATCAGGTCTTCGTCGTTGTCCGTGATTTGGGCGGGGAACCATTGTCCATGGGCAAAAGTCGTGTCCTGTAACACCTGTTGGCACCAGGCGTCCAGCGTGTGGATGGCGGCGCCCTCCATGGCTTGGCTGGCCAGGGTCAGGCGCCAGGCGGCACGGCGCCGTGTCGACGATTCAGGATAGTCGTCCAGCAGGGAACGAAGGAAATCATCGGTGGGAAGACTGTCGCCTCTGAAACAGGCTGCGGCTTCTTCCAGGCGCACTCGAATGCGTTCGGAAAGTTCGCGGGTGGCTGCTCGGGTAAATGTCATGACCAGAATCTGTTCGGGCAGGAACGCGCCGGGGGGGGCGTGATTCGCGGTGCCGTGTCCCAGCACCAGACGCACATAGAGCGCAGCCAGGGTCCAGGTTTTTCCGGTTCCGGCACTGGCTTCGATGAGGCGACTCCCCCACAGGGGAAAGGTCAGAGGATCAAGGGGGTCACTCATGGAAGGACCCTAGGGGAGTCAATACGGCATTTTTTGCCCAGGACCATAGAGGAGGCCCCAGACAGTGGGCCAGGGATTCAAATTCTCCCGTTTGGTTCAGGCAGGCAAAGGTAGGGTAGATCCGTTCCTGATAACGGTCCTTTTCCGCAGGCGAATGGTCTGTCCCTTCGTAGATCTGGGCGGCTTTGCCCAGATCGTCGGATCGAACCAGAGTAAGAGCGGATTTGAGCGCCATCGGCAGCGGTCGGCGATGGCCCTCCTGCCAAAGTTCGATCAGAGAAGAAAGCACCCCATGAGCTTCTTCCGGTGCAGGAGCGCGCAGGGTGAGCAAGGTGTCCTGTGCCACCAGATGACAGTCGAGCACGTGACCCGTGGCGCTGGTAACGAGGTGGCGGAGCCAGACGGGAAGCAGTTTGTGCAGTTGCAGGTCTTTGCCATTTTTTTCCAGGACCCGGGAGGCATGGAGTTCCACCCATGCGGCGGGTTTCCCGTCCCCCTCTCCTCGTAGGCCTTCCAGCCAGTCCCGGATTTCATAGGCACCAAAAGAGAGGTGAACCGGGTGCTTCTCGCAGGGGTGGGGATAACGTTCCTGCAATTCTCCCCAGGTTTCCAGCATGGGGGTGACGGTGTTGCGCAATTCGGTCATGACCGCCTGTCCCATTTCCGCCAGGGGCAGTTGTCCGGCACGACACAGACGCTGTAACCGGGTTTCCAGTTCCTGCGATTCGTGCGGGTTAAAAGGTGGGGTGATCAGGGCATCGATCCATTCATGACGTGCCAAACCCGAAGTCTCGAATATTTCTTCGTCCGGGGGAGTCAGGGTTTCCTCAAAATGCGTATTCAGGATGGATTCCAGGTAAAACCTGACCGGGTTTCTGAGAAAACGCCCCAGTCTCTTGAGAGAGAGCGTTTTGGGTGGATCCTGGGGAGCGAGGGGAGGAAAAGGTGCTTTCAGTAATTCCGGGTCAAAGATCCGACGCCATTCCTCGGCATAGGTGTGAAGGGGCTGGTTTTCCTCGAAATAACGGCGACTGAAGGGTTGCAGGGGGTGATCCTGAGTCTGCTGGGCCAGGAGATCGGAATGCCCGTGACTTTCATCGGGGCGCCAACCGCGCACCAGATAGTCGCGTAACTGGGCCACCAGCACGGAGGGAGGGCGTTCGGAATCATCGCGCGGGTCCCGACCGCACCAACTGATGGACAGGACTCGCCGGGCGGCGAGCAGGGTATCCAGCATTAGAGCCCGATCATCTTCCTGCCGGGCGCGATCGCCGGGGCGCGGCATGCCTGGCCATTGCATCAAATCGTGCGGGCGCGCGGCAGAGCGGCGAGGAAAGGCTTCGAGATTCATGCCCAATAGGCAGATGACTTCGAAGGGAAGGGAGCGCAGGGGCAATAATGTGCAAAATGTGACGCCTCCGCTGAGAAAACGGCCCGATTCCTTGGGTTCTTCCAGCGTATCGAACCAGGATCGACGAAACAGGGAAAGGGGAATCGGATCTGCAAAACCAGTTTCCTGGCACAGGGTCAGCCAGTCACTCAGGGCTTCGTGCAACAGGCCCAGGCTGAGATTTTCCAGTTCATTGGTCGCATCGAACCAGTGGTTCAGTAAATGGCGTCCCCGCTCCACCCAGACGGCTGGGGGAGCAGGGGTACGCAGGGTTTCCCAGGTTTCTTTCAGGGTCTCGATGAAACGGGCCAAGGAGCCAAGGGTCGTGGCCTCCAGTCCGCTCAAGTGCGGGTAGGGCTCGATTCCGTCGAAGGGGCCGGAACATCCATTGGCATAGCCGAGCCAGAGACGTTCCAGACCAAAGTGCCAGGTATTCTGATCGCCACAGGCCCCCAATTCGAGAGAAGTGCGATGGAGGTCATCCAGGCCCCAGCGAATACCACTGGCTTCCACCCACTGAGACAACTTGCTCACCCCGTTGGCATCCAGTTCAAAGCGCTGTGACAACGCAGGAACTTCCAGCAATGAACGGACTTCGCTGGCCGTGATCCGGTGCTGGTCGAGGGCCAGCAGCCATTTCAAGGCGTGGATGAGCGGGGTACTGAGGCGGGGGCGGGAGAGGGCGATTTCATAGGGAATGAAGCGCGGGTCGCCGGATTCATAACGATCAAAGACGGCTTCGATGAAAGGGACATAATCTTCGAGCGCGGGAACCATGACCACGATCTGACGAGGCTGCAATGCGGGGGATGCCTGAGTCAAAAGATCGAGCAATTGGTCCTGTAATACTTGTACTTCGCGCAGGGGGCTATGGGCGCGATGAAATATCAGAGAGCGATCCGTTGCAGCAACGGCATTCAGCGGGTGCTCGGCGAGAGGGAGCAAATCGCGGATGGCGCACTGAACTTCTTCCAGTAACGTGCGAGGGATTCGTTCATCGAATAGATCAACGCGGGGGAGGTCCGTGGTATCCGGGACAGAAGGGTCGTAGGCGTCCAGTTGCCGCATGAAGTCTCTTCCCTGGCGACCCCAGGCGGCCAGCAGCGGGTGAGCATGGACATGCATGTCTTCAAAGGCCGTCATGCTGAAATCATGGTGGTGACGCCAGGGTTGGCGGCGCTGAACGGCTTGCCAGAGTTCCCGCCCTTCCACGATATCGGACCAGTGAAAACGACAGGGGTTGAGCAAGGCCACTAGTACCTGGCAGTGATGGGCCAAGGCATCCAGAATCTGCAGGGTTGAATGGGGCAGGGTGGAAATGCCGAAAACGACAATGCGGGGGGGTAACCCGAGGATTTTCCCGTTCCGGTGCAGTCCTTCGAGGACCTGTTGATGCAGGACAGGAAGGGTAAACGCTTGTTCGGTGGGAGACAATTCCTGCCAGAGACAACGCCATAAGGCGGGTTGCCAGGCTTGCGTCGCCGGCACCGGCAACCTTTCTCCCCGGGCCGTGGTCAGTTGGTCTCGACCCTGAATCCAATCCGCCAGCCAGGAGGACCGGTAATTCTGATATTGGTCAAAGAGATCTGCGACTTCGCTGGCAAAGCCATACCGAGCTTCCGGATCCTTCACCCGAAGAAGGTGGGCGATGGCCTCCAGGGGGGTGGGAAGTGAGTTCTGAAGCGCCAGTTTCATGATTCGCCAGATCAGGGCCTGACGATCCAGAGGGGATCGTTCCGCCATCGCCCGGCCCAAGATTTTTCGGTATAAACGCCACAGAAAGCGGCCGGGAAGTTCGGCCCTTGTTGCGGCACAGATCCCCAGCGATTCTGCCAGGGAGGCCTTGACCCATTCGGCCGCACCGATACTGTTGACCAGGATGACTTCTTCGGTCAGAGGGTCCAGAGGGTGCTGGCGCATCCAGTGCACCACGGCCTCTTGCAACAACTCCAGACGGTTGCCATGCAGGACGACGAGACCGGGGGGGTGTGTGCTCATGGGGTGCACAGAACTGTTCCCTCCCTTGGATCAGGGCTGAACCGGAGGCGTGGACCCGGAGTCTCGTTCAAGGTTGGCGACGATTTTGGTGATGGCGTCATGAAGTGCTGCCTTTAGTTGGGCGCTTCGTTCTTCCGGGGTGACGGTTCGGATCATGCGGGTCCAGCGTCCATCGGAAAACCCCGTTTCCGTATCAGACCAGATCTGGTGTCCATTGTGCAAGTCGATCAGTTCGGCTTGTACTCTGACTGGCCGGTAAACTTCATTCAGGGCCCAGAAACCGGAATAGGCCTCAATACTTTCTTCAATGGTTTCATCCACCAGATAAATCCCGGCGATGGCGCGGGTGGCGGGACGGACATAGGCCAGGGCCGCGATGCCGAGGGTGGAGACAACTTCAAAAACGATCACGCCTTTCTTCCAGGCGGTGGGGGTCTGACCATAATCCGTAATCCCGAATCTCAGCAAGGCATCGGCTCCTGGAGAAGACTGTTGGAGTTGGGTCAGAAGTGCGGGATCCAGCGTGTTTCCCTGTCCGGTGATGGGGCGTGTTTCCAGGACCGGGGGCAATACCAGAGGAACAGGATCGACGCGCAGAGCAGGCAGAGGCGACAAATTTTCGGTCATGTCCTGCATGGCGCGCATTTTTGCGCGGTCTATGATCTGATGGACCTTGGCCTGGGTGTCGGGGGTATCCTTGGCTGAGTCGGGAATAGCCCAACTGCGCACCGACGCCGGGTCCACGGTGGAGACTTCGGCCAATTTGAGGTTGAGCGGTTTGTCTCGAGGGGAAAGGACGAAGTCCTGTGTATGGGCACATCCCCCCAGAGCCAGAGCCAGAACGAGGACTGCGCAGAGCGTTCGGTTTGGAGCGGGCAGTGTGGTGTCGATATTCCTTCCATAGGGAATGGCGGAACTTGTCGCGTACCGGATCATGAGAACCTTTGTGGAAGAAGGATAGAGGGTGAAGGTTTGGACTTTCATGCTCGGGGCATTATACTGTACGTCGATATTAATTTTTTCTGCCCGGTTTTCAAACTAGAAAAACCGGGTGTCTTTTGTCATCAGCGCCGTTTGCGCTCATCGTTTACCCTCTCCTGGAAATACAGACTGTTGTCGATGGTAATGTCCTTTGAGAGATCGTCAGGAGCCAATATCCATGATGGGACACACCCAGTGGCTGTTTTTTATGCGTATCGCTCTTTCCTTTCTTCTGGCTTCCCTGGCCGGAGAGGGGGTCTGTCGTCTGGTCAAAATGCCACGAATCACGGGATATGCACTGGCAGGTCTTCTGCTGGGTCCCTTGGGTCTGGACTGGGTGGATGGAGAGGACCTGCCTGACTTCAGATTTCTGGTGGAGTTGACCTTGACCCTGCTGCTTTTCGAGTTGGGCGTGCGGGTGAGTTTGCGTTGGCTGAAATATAATCCCTGGGTCATTGCATCCAGTCTTCTGGAATCAGGGGCGACTTTTGTTGCGGTGTTCGCAGTCCTCATGATGATGGGATTGGAGGTGAAAAGCGCCTTGTCCATCGCGGTCATTGCCATGGGGACTTCGCCGGTCATCGTCCTGCGGATGGTGACCGAGATGCGCGCCCAAGGGCAAGTCACCCAGCGTCTGCTGGTATTGTGCGGCCTGAACACGGTTTATTCGGTGGTGTGTTTTTACCTGATCATGGGCTGGTTTCAAGGCACGTTTCATGGTCAATGGTTCATGGCCCTCTTCCATTCGTTTTATCTTCTTGTGGGTTCCCTGGGGATGGGGTTGGTCTTGGCTCTGTCTTTCAAGTTGTTGCGCAGGATGTTCGAGTTGTCGGACGAGCAAAGTGCGCCTGTGCTGTTCGGACTTCTTCTCCTGTTGCAGGCTTTGCTCGTTGCGCTCGAGTTACCTGTTTTTCTGGCTCCGTTACTGGGGGGGGTACTGGCCAAGCATTTCGACCCACGGCCTCATCTTTGGCCCCGTCACTTTGGAACGGCGGGGAGCATCTTGACAATCATCCTGTTCATGATGACGGGTTCCTTGTTGACCCGGAACGAGTTTATGGTTGGGGCGGAAACCGCCATGATCGTCCTGTTGGTCAGGTTTCTTGCAAAAGGGCTGGGGGTGTTGTTGCTGGGACCGATCAGTGGATTGAATCTGCGTCAATCGCTGGTACTGGGGGTCGTCCTCATCCCCATGGCTGAAATCCCACTGGTGGAATTGATGGATATGCGGACCCTGTACCCTCAGATGGGAGTCAAGATTCTTCCGATCGTTTTCAGCATGATGAACGTGCTTGAAGTCCTGGGGCCCATGGCAGTTCAATGGGGCTTGATTCGCTCGCAGGAATTCCAGGAAAAATCGTCATGAAACTTCCCCCCTTTTCTTCTTCCCGTCCCCTGACCTTGGGCGTGGAACTGGAATTGCAACTGGTTAATACCTACGATTATGACCTTGTGGATTCCACCACCGATCTGTTGCGTCTCCTGAAAAAAAAGGGCAAGGATTGGGACGTCAAGCCGGAAATCACTCAGGGGATGGTGGAAATGGCCACGGGGATCTGTGTCTCCCATGCCGATGTTTTCGAGCAACTCGACGAGATTCGTCAGGGCATCGTGGAATGTGCGGATCGTCTTGATATCGGGGTTTGTGGCGGGGGAACCCACGCATTCCAGCATTGGAGCGAACGCCGTATTTATGATACGCCCCGCTTTGACCAATTATCCTCACTCTATGGGTACCTGGCCAAGCAGTTTACGATTTTTGGGCAGCACGTTCATGTGGGATGCGACAATGCAGACGAGGCGTTGACTCTTCTTCATCTGCTTTCGGGATTCATCCCGCATTTTATTGCCTTGAGCGCGTCTTCCCCCTTTGTTCAGGGCAATGATACGGGTTTTCATTCGGCACGCCTGAATTCCGTTTTTTCGTTTCCCCTGAGTGGACGTGCCCCTTTGATTGAAACCTGGGATTCCTTTGGAGAATACTTTGATTCCATGATGGCAACCGGGATTGTCAAAAGCATGAAGGATTTTTACTGGGATATTCGACCCAAACCCGAATATGGGACGATCGAGGTGCGCGTCATGGATACCCCATTGACCATAGAAAAGGCGGCCCGGATTGCGGCATTCATCCAGTCGCTGACCCGTTATCTGACCCTCGAGCGCCCCTATTCCCCAAGAGAAACAGATTATCTGGTTTATACCTTCAACCGTTTCCAGGCCTGTCGGTTTGGGTATGAAGGGGTTTACGTCAACCCCCGGAACCATGAACATCGTTCCTTGTCCGAGGAAATCCTGGATACCTTGAACAAAATCGAACCCCACGCCATCGCCCTCAAGGCGGATGAAGCCTGTGCCGCCCTGCGTCGAGAAGTATTGACCGCCAGTGGCGATGCGGGTTGGTTGCGTCAACAGCATGCAAAGACGCAGTCTCTGGCCGAAGTGGTGCAGAAGCAATGTGCACGTTGGCGGGCTTGAGGATCCGGTTCGTTTGCCAGAATCACGGTGATATGTTGACACTTGATTGAAGGACAGAGGGAAAATGCATTTTCTGAAGAGATTTGATGCCGAAACGACCAGGGTTTCTGCCCCGGCGGTTCCGAAAAAACCCAGGATTGGACTGGTGCTGGGCGGTGGCGCGGCCCGGGGTTGGGCCCATGTGGGGGTGATCAAAGCGTTGGAAGATGCGGGTATTCATCCTGATCTGGTCTGTGGAACCTCCATTGGAGCCTTGGTCGGTGCGGTGTATGCGGCAGGCGAACTGGACAGGTTCAAACAATGGTTGGTTGACATGAACCTGAGGAATATCTTTTCATTGCTGGATGTCAGTTTGAAGGGAGGAATGATCAAAGGAGAAAAACTGATCGAGTATTTTCGAACTCACTTCGTGGATCGCCCCATAGACCAATTGGCTCTGCCTTATGGGGCGGTGGCGACGTGTCTGCACTCGGGAATGGAGGTCTGGTTGCGCGAAGGCTCGGCCATAGAAGCCATGAGAGCCTCCATTGCTTTTCCTGCACTGTTTCCTCCGGTATGGCGAGACGAAAAGTTTTTGGTGGATGGGGGGTTGGTCAATCCTGTCCCGGTGTCTCTGGCCAGAGCAATGGGTGCTGAATTTGTCATTGCGGTGGATTTGAACACGGACCTTCTTCAACCCTGGATGCGTCCCGAAATGACGAAACCCTCCTTGCGTGAAATTCTAAGCAATAGTATCAATATCATGCAATTACGTATTTCGCGCGGACGGTTGGCGGGGGATCCGGCGGATGTTCTCATTACCCCTAAGGTGGGTCATGTGGGGTTTTTTGATTTCCATCGCGGGGTAGAGGCTATTGAAGTGGGATACAAAAGCGTTGCCAGTGTGTTGCCGGCGTTGCAGATGATCCGTTGAAGGTTTGAGAACCAAATATCAGCGTGACGTCGTGGTGGGGTAGGTGATTCTGAGTACCGACGGGCCTTTTTTATTCCACAGAGGGAACCAGGCGCGATGGGTGTCGGAATCGACGGCCACACTGTGGGCATTGGGCCCTAGCCAGGCCGTTCCCAAGGGGGTGACGGTTCTTCCGTGGATTTGAAACAAGGATACTTCACCAGATTCTCCGGCAACGTAGAGCCAGTTCAAACCGGAATCGTAGGCCAGGACATCGGGATCACGGGCGACGGGGAAAGTGGCGATCGTCCTGTGATTTTCAAGGTCGAAGACGATCAGGGTGTTGTCGTCCGAACAGGCCACAAAAGCCAGTTGGTGGACGGAATCGACCCATAGTCCATGGTTTCCATGGGCCTTGGGAAGGGGATGGCGCGCCAGAACCTGATGGCTCCTGGGGTCGATTTCTGCCAGTTGCCCCAAGGTTTGAAGGTTGACGAACACATGACCGGATGCCGAATCATACTGGCTATTTCCAATCTGACCTTGCAGCGGGATGGTGGCCCTCCGTGTGTTGGAGAGGACATCGATCACCGTATCTGTTCCGCCATGTTCGTCAGAAACGAAAAGTTCATGTTCCCCTGGCACATAGGTCAGGCCGTCCGGATGGTTCCCCACGGGGATGCGAGCGATGATTTGGTGGGACACGCTGTCGATGGCCACCACCTCATCGGTGCCAGTGGCGGAGGCATAGAGTCGGTGAAGTTCTGGAATGTACAGAACTCCATGCACTTGACTGACTTGAGGAATGGTGGCGATGACTCGCAATTCCCGGGTATCAAACACAACCACCGTATCATCCCCTAAATGAGCGAGGAAAAGTTGGTGAGAATCAGGATCGAAGGTGACATAATCCCAGCGCGTTGAGTGACCGGGTAACGGGATATCCCGCAGGGTACTCAGCGGCCAGGCGGGGATTTCCGAGGCCTGGGCGGAGAAGGGGGCCCACAAAAGAAGCAGGCAAAACCAGAGTTGAGCAGAACCGGGGATATCTTTGATCATGGTCTTTGTTCGCTTTTCTGGACTTGCTTGTGCATGGCGGGTGGCGAGACGCTCCGAGAGCCTTGCCGTGCTCAACATTAATCCCCATAATTCCCACTTGAATACTGCGAGGGTATCAGAATGACCCGATGCGCGGCAAGCCCTGCCGGTACTGCCCGTGCCCATAAAGACCATCATGTCGGGGGGGCGTCAACTTGAATAAGAGGTTACCTTGATGCTTTCAACCATTACCCCGCAGGATTTTTCTGGGGCTTTCTCAAGCACTTGTTTGGAACGCGGGCGAGCATATTCTCGCAACGGTAAAGTGATTACGCTGGAAATCCCGAAGGACGGCAGTTTGATTTCTGCGGTTGTTGGTGGTTCTGGCGGCAACCGCTACCGTGTCTATATTCGTTTTCAGGCACAGCCGGGTGGCGGAACGCGGATCGAGGGTGAATGCAGTTGTCCAGTGGGATATAATTGCAAGCATGTGGTTGCGGCACTGCTCAGTGCACGAGCGTTGTCGTTATCACCCGCACCCACGAACGCTGCTCAGACGGATTTTGCCGAAAAAAAATCTGATGAGCCGGCACTGCCCCACGAAATCACCACTTGGCTGAAAGAAATCGAACTGGCAACCCGACCGACGATCGATAGGGATATCTTGTCCGATGATGTGCCACAACGTCTGCTCTATGTTCTCAGGAATTCCCGCAGCACGCCACCACAATTAGAGGTACATTTTTTTACCACCAAGTTGCTCAAGGCCGGCGGTTTTGGCAAGGCATCACCTCATCACAGCGTTCTCAATAACCAGAATCCGCCGCCGCGCTATTTCACGGGACGTGATAAGGAAATTATCGCCAGCATGAATATGCTGCGCACGAGTGGTTATTCACAGATGGGATTGAGAGGGGAGATGGGTGCCAAGGTGGCAACAGAAATGATTGCCACGGGCAGGTGCTATTGGGATACCACAGATTCCGAGCCCCTTTCCATGAGCGAAAAACGCACGGCGCAGCCGATGTGGGTGATGGATGAACTTGGCAACCAGCGGCTGACTTTTGAAATGTCTTTGCCAGCGCGCGTATTACCGTTTTCTCCTCCCTGGTATCTGGATGAGAACGCAAGGGTCTGCGGCGAACTGGATACCGGTATTCCCGACAAAATCGCTCATGCGCTTGCTGACGCGCCAGTCATACCGGCCAATCTGGCAGGACGTCTCGGAATGGAGTTGGCGCATAGGCTGCCTTCGACCAGGGCGCCATTGCTGCAAATATTGCAGAAGCGGGAAATCAGTGATCTTCTTCCGGTTCCCTGCCTGCATTTGTCCAGCATTGACCTGCCCGTGCCGTTCTATTACGATCGATACGTCAGAAGCAACCCAACCAGCCCGGAAATCATCGAGTTGGCGCAAGTTGAATTCGATTATGACGGTATTCGCATCAGTGGAGCGTCCACGGACAAGATAATCACGCGTTGTATTGGTTCGGAATTGCTTCATATCGTCCGCAATACTGATGTCGAACAGCGTTTTCTCGATGATTTTGTCGATGTGGGATTCGTTCCGTCCCAGTTATACGATCAGCATTTGGGCAAAAAATACCCGGATGGCTTTGTCCTTGATGACGAGGATGAAGGTTGGATCGATTTTTGTCTCTATGATCTGCCTGAGTTGCGGGCCACAGGCTGGCGTGTGGACATGGACGCAAATTTCCGCTTTAATTTTGCCAAAGTGGAAGACTGGACCGTCACTGTGGAGGAGGGCGGTGGCAACGATTGGTTTGGTCTGGAATTGGGGATACAGGTGGATGGCCATGCAGTGAATCTGCTGCCTGTTCTGCTGAACATGATTCGCCAGTTCCCGGAGCAGTTGACTGTCGAGGCACTGGCAAAGATGGCGGATGGGAATCAGGACATTATCGGTCATCTGCCCGATGGTCGATTGCTATTGTTACCCTCCTCCCGTGTGCGTGGCATTCTTTCCGTACTGGTCGAACTTTACGACAAAGATGCAAATCCGGAGCGCTTCGAGTTGTCACTCGTTCAGGCCGCGCGTTTGGCAGAATTGGACGATGCTGCTACCGGCCTGCGCTGGATGGGTGGGGAACGGCTGCGAGCGTTGGGGAAAAAGTTGCGCGAATTCGAGGGTATCCAGCCGGTCGCTCCCCCCCTCGGCCTGAAAGCCGAGTTACGCGGCTATCAGCAGGAAGGCCTCAACTGGCTACAATTTTTGCGCGCATACGATTTGGCCGGAATCCTCGCCGACGACATGGGTTTGGGCAAGACTGTGCAGGCATTGGCGCATATACTGCTGGAAAAGGAATCTGATCGACTGAATCGGCCCTGCCTGGTGGTGGCGCCCACCAGTTTGATGTTCAACTGGCAGCGGGAGGCGGAGCGCTTTGCGCCGATGTTGCGCGTGCTGGTGTTGCAGGGTTTGTCGCGCAAGCAGCATTTCGAGTCCATTGGCGATTACGATCTGGTGCTTACCACCTACCCTTTGCTGCTGCGCGACAAGGATGTACTGACAGAACAGGAATTTTATTATCTGATCCTTGATGAGGCGCATATCATCAAGAACCCCAAGTCGCAGGCCACCCGCATTGTTCATCAGATCAAGGCGCGCCATCGACTTGCGCTCACCGGCACCCCACTGGAAAACCATCTGGGCGAATTATGGACGCTGTTTCATTTCCTGCTGCCCGGATTGCTTGGCGACGACAAAAGTTTTCGCAAACTGTTTCGTACGCCCATTGAAAAACAGGGTAATAACGAACGGCGCAGTCTTCTGGTACGGCGTATCGCGCCATTTCTGTTGCGCCGAACAAAAGCACAAGTGGTCAGAGAATTGCCTCCGAAAACGGAGATTGTGCGTTATTGCCAACTAGACGGCACCCAGCGGGATCTTTATGAAGCCATTCGGATAGCCATGCACGAAAAAGTGCGACAGGAAATCGACAAGAAAGGCGTGAACCGCAGCCAGATCGTGATCCTGGATGCGTTGCTCAAATTGCGTCAGGTATGCTGCGATCCTCGACTTCTCAAATTGCCCACAGCGAAACGGGTGGATCAGTCAGCCAAGTTGGAATTATTGATGAGCCTGCTTCCGGATATGCTGGGAGAAGGGCGACGCATCCTGCTGTTTTCCCAATTCACCTCCATGCTGACGTTGATCGAGTTGGAACTGGCCAGGCACGGTCTGGTTTATGTCAAACTCACGGGTGATACCATTGACCGTGCTACGCCCGTAAATCGTTTCCAGGACGGCGAGGTGTCACTGTTCCTGATCAGTCTCAAGGCGGGTGGCGTGGGACTGAACCTTACCGCTGCCGACACCGTCATTCACTACGACCCATGGTGGAACCCCGCAGCCGAAAATCAGGCTACCGATCGAGCCCATCGCATCGGCCAGGAAAACCCGGTGTTCGTTTATAAACTGATTACCGAAGGCACGGTGGAAGAGAAGATCATCAGCATGCAGGGAAGGAAAAGAGATCTCGCACAAGGCGTACTGGAAGACGGTGGGGAAGTCAGCGCGCCAATGACTGCGGAGGACTTGACGATGTTGTTCGAACCCCTAGGATAAATCAGGGATAGTGAAGAGCGAGTGGATTCATTGAAAATAATGGAAGATTTCCGGAAAATTTGTTTTGAAGTCGACCGGCTCCTGCTGGAGCAAGGTATTTACTCCCCAGTCGAGTTGTTGCTTGCCGAGGGGCGGCTGTCCTATCCTGACTATGAAGCCTGGCGCTATGGTCGAGTCATTGCGCTGGAGGAGGTGCTGGCAGGCAATCCTGTGCGTATACGTGCATTGTTGACTGAGGCTGGTCGCTACGCCGTGAAGTTGGGTTTGCACGCGGACCGGCGCGAATTTCTTTCCTGGGAGGGGAAGGCTGGGCAAGCGTTACGATTTTCCAGCGATACGGAGTTTGAAGAGTTGTGCTGCGTTCATTATCGGCGCGGTGGTAACGAGGTTCAACTCGACCTGTTCATGGACAACTCCGGCAATGTGCTGGTCAACGGCATTGTCGATGCGCTGTCGTCGCGCCGCGTGGAAGAGGCGATCCGGCTAACGGACAGGTTGCTGGAAACGGATCCATCCCATCCGCGTTTGGGCATGCTGGAAGTTCTGTGCAATGCTGCTCAAAGACAGTTCGAGCCAGTGGACGATTATTTTTCTGAAATCGAATATCTTGAAGGATACCTGGTGCCGCTGGCAACAGGAGCGCTTGGTGTCGGTGCGAGAGACTTTCTGGCGCCGTTCTGGCGGAGGATGGCGGATGCCTTGCGTGGGCGTCCGTTTGTGGCAGAGACGCCATTGCTGCATGCCAGTTACCCGCTCGCTCGTGCCCAGGACTGGGCCGGAGTGAAGGAATCGGTGCTTGAAGATTCGGTGTGGCAGATTGATCCGGTATTGCGTCTGCGATTGGCGGAAGCCTTGTTTTACCTTGGCAACCGCCCGGCAGCGCTGGCCGCTTGGTGCAGGATGTGCTGGGATTTTCCTGTCCAGATGGAACAGGCGCTGGCAAGCGGGACATTGCCCGACAAGGAATTGCGGCCAGACTGGGAACGTTATCGTAACCTTGAAGCGGAATCTGAACTGAGTACGCCGTTCTTCCCCGTCTGGCTGCTGTTGGAGAGGACGGAAACCTGCAATGCCTTAACTGCGGAAGAAGTTTCACAGGCGCATACTGCAGGTCGAGCTTATGCCGCTCTGCACACTTTGCTGGTAGGCGGTGGAGCGCTTTCGGAACGGACAATGGCTTTGCGCCAGAAACTCAAGCAAGCCCATCCCGGACTTTTCGCCATGTACCTGCGGAGGGTTTAGATTTGTCACTGCCCGAATGGCCGGGCAATGAAGACCCTGTCGCCGTGAAGGTGATTGAGGGATATCGTGGTACTTGATGGTGCCCGGGGCCGGACTCGAACCGGCACACTGTCGCCAGCGTCAGATTTTGAGTCTGATGCGTCTACCAATTTCGCCACCCGGGCAGTAGCCGTGCATTATAATGCGCTCCATGGATTTCTGCACGAGTGATTTCGATTATATTCTTCCACCTCACCTGATCGCCCAAACGCCGACGGCGGTGCGGCGTGCCAGCCGGCTGCTTCATCTATCCGCGCGTGGGTTACGGGATCAGTGGTTTGCTCAACTTCCCGAGTTGCTGCGGGCGGGTGATCTTCTGGTTTTTAACGATACGCGCGTGATCAAGGCGCGGGTATTCGGCCAGAAAGCCAGCGGCGGGCGGATCGAGGCCTTGGTGGAAAGGGTTGTGTCGGCCTCTGAAGCCTGGGTGCAGATTCGTGCCAGTCATGCGCCCCGTGCGGGAGGTTTGATCCGTTTTGCCGATGGCCGGGCATGGAAAGTCCTGGAAAAAGTTGAAGACCTTTACCGGGTTGCGTTGATGGATGGGGAGACCGGGCCGGACTTCCATGCCTGGCTGGAACAGGTGGGGTCCTTGCCGTTGCCTCCTTACATTGATCATGCGGCGGGTGTGGTGGATGCAGAGCGCTATCAGACCGTTTATGCCCGGAATCCCGGTGCGGTGGCGGCTCCCACGGCGGGGTTGCATTTCGATGAAGCGATGCTGGAGACGGTGCGCGCTGGCGGTGTTGAAACAGCCTCCCTGACCTTGCATGTGGGGGCCGGAACCTTTCAACCCGTGCGCGTGGAGCGTCTGGCGGATCATCACATGCATGCGGAATGGTTCAACCTCCCTGCGGAAACGGTGGAGGCCATCCGGCGTACATGGGCGCGAGGTGGGCGGGTGGTGGCGGTGGGGACCACCAGTTTGCGGGCACTGGAATCCGCCGCAGCCAAGGGGGAATTATGCGCAGGGTCTCAGGAAACCCGCTTGTTCATTACCCCAGGGTATCGTTTTCAGGTGGTGGATTGCCTCCTGACCAATTTTCATTTGCCCCGTTCAACCCTGCTCATGCTGGTTAGTGCTTTTGCCGGGATGGAAGCGGTGCGGCAGGCCTATGCCCATGCCGTTGCACAGGCGTATCGGTTTTTTAGTTATGGGGATGCCATGTTGTTGGAAAGAGAAAAAGATGAAGTTTGAGGTATTGGCTCAGGATGGCAAGGCGCGTCGGGCTCGCTTGAGTTTGCCCCATGGCGTGGTGGAAACGCCCGTATTCATGCCGGTGGGAACCTATGGGGCGGTCAAGGGCATAACCCCCGATGAGTTGACGGCCCTGGGGGCACAGATCATTCTGGGGAATACGTTTCACTTGTGGTTGCGCCCCGGACTAGAAGTATTTCGGGCGCAGGGAGGATTGCATGGATTCATGAACTGGCAAGCTCCGATCCTGACCGATTCGGGGGGGTTTCAGGTTTTCAGTTTGGGGGCATTGCGCAAGATTTCGGAAGAGGGGGTCATCTTTCGTTCCCCCCTCAATGGTGATCGTCTGTTCCTGACCCCGGAAATCTCCATGGAAATTCAACGCGTCCTGAATTCGGACATCGTCATGGCCTTTGATGAGTGCACGCCTTATCCGGCCACAGAGCCAGAAGCCCGCAATTCCATGGAATTATCCCTGCGCTGGGCGGATCGTTCCCTGCGCGGTCACGAAGGAAATCCCAATGCCCTGTTCGGGATCATCCAGGGCGGAATGTACGAATCCTTGCGTGAAATCTCGGCGCAAGAAATGGTGGCACTGGATTTCCCGGGGTATGCCATCGGCGGTTTGTCGGTGGGAGAACCTCCCGCTGACCGGGCGCGTATTCTGGCCCATACACCGACCCTGTTGCCAGCCCATAAGCCACGTTACCTGATGGGGATGGGTACGCCGGAGGATATCGTGAACGCGGTGTCTGCGGGAATCGACATGATGGATTGCGTCATGCCCACGCGCAATGCGCGCAACGGCTGGCTGTTTACCCGTTTCGGGAACGTCAAGATTCGTAATGCCGGGTACAAGAATGATGGCCGGCCGCTGGATCCCACTTGCCTCTGCTATACCTGCCAACACTTTTCGCGCAGTTATCTGCACCATCTCCAGCAGGCAAAAGAAATGCTGGGGGCACGTCTGAATACGTTGCATAACCTGCATTACTATCAGACTTTGATGAGCGAATTACGCACGGCCATCGAAACCGGCACCCTCACCAAATTCACCCAACAATTTCAGGCCGACCGTGCACATGGAGTGAAGTGATCCTATCGTGTTAGAATCGTGAAGTTTTTTTGGAGAGACACATGCTGATCGAAAATGCTTTTGCTAACGTATTCGGTGGTGGAGCCGCCACCCCTGATATGGGAATCAACCTGTTCTTTATCGCGTTCATGTTTCTGGCGCTTTATTTCATGATCATCCGCCCCCAGTTGAAGCGTCAGAAAGAACAGAAGGCCTTGCTGGAGTCCCTGAGCAAGGGGGATGAGGTGGTGGTGGGGGGGATTATCGGCAAGATTGTTGAAATCGATGCCAATTTTGTTCGCCTCGAAGTGGCCAAGGGTACCGTGATACAGGTTCAGCGCTCTGCCGTCAGCAATTTGCTGCCCAAGGGAAGTCTCAAATAAACCGGCCCCAGAGGTCGCACCAGGAATTTTGATGAATCGTTTTCCGCTCTGGAAGAATCTGCTGATCTTTTGTGTGATCGCTCTGGGCGCACTTTATACGCTGCCCAATTTTTTCGGTCAATCTCCCGCTGTCCAGATCTCCTCCTTGGGCACCACTCCACCTGTGGGTCCGGAAGTACAAAATCAGGTGGAACAGGCCCTGAAGGTGGCTCAGTTGGCCGAGACCCGTGCTTCCCTCGATGGGGTCGGGTTGCGGGTACGCTTTGCCGATACGGATACCCAATTGAAAGCGCGCGACATCATCGACCATGTGCTGAACCCCGAGGGACAGCCTCAGCACTATGTGGTGGCGCTCAATCTGGTGCCCAATTCTCCGTCCTGGTTGTCGGAGATTGGCGCGTTACCCATGTATCTGGGCCTAGATCTGTCGGGGGGGGTGCATTTTCTGCTCCAGGTGGATCAACAGGCCGCGCTGACCAAGCGATTAGAAGGGGATGGAGCGGAAGTTCGGTCCGAGTTGCAGGACAAACAGATTTACTACGACGGGTTGAGCCGGGATGGGGAACGGTTGGTACTGCATTTTCATGATGGAGCATCCCTGTCTTCTGCCCAGCAGGTTCTGGAAAGCATCCATCATGATATGAATCTGAAGGCCGAAGGGGGGGATCTGGTGTTGTCCTTGAAGCCGGAAACCCGTGCGGCCATCCAGGATCAGGCGGTAAAACAGAACATTCTGGCTTTGCGTAATCGGGTCAACGAGTTAGGCGCCAAGGAACCGATCATTCAGCAGCAGGGTGCGGACCGCATCATCGTGCAACTTCCTGGCGTGCAGGATACGGCCAAGGCCAAGGACATCATCGGTCGAACGGCCTCTCTGGAAATCCATCTGGTGGATGAAGATCATCCCAACCCCATTTCGGTAACCCAGATGCCACCCCCTGGCGATTTTCTGGTGCTGGATCGGCAGGGAATTCCGGTGTTCGTGCGCAAAGCGGTGGTGTTGAGCGGGGATGTCATTACCGATGCCGGTGCGGGCTTTGATTCCCAAAGTAATCGTCCCACTGTGAATATCAGCATGGATGCCAAGGGCGCGCGCATCATTCGTCAGGTCTCTCGGGACAATCTCAAAAAACGCATGGCCATCCTGCTTCTGGAAAAGAGCAAGACCGAAGCCATCAGCGTGGCTACCATACAGGATGAACTGGGGGCACGTTTTCAGATTACCGGTTTGCAAAGTTCCAAAGAGGCCAATGATCTGGCGCTATTGCTGCGCGCAGGGGCCTTGGCGGCACCCATGGATTTTCTGGAAGAGCGGACCGTGGGGCCCAGTCTGGGGGCGGAAAACATTGCCCGGGGTTTCCATTCCACATGGATCGGATTTGCCGCCATTGCAGTCTTCATGGTGGTTTATTATGCCCTGTTCGGTACCATATCGGTGGTGGCCCTGGCAGTCAATGTTCTTTTGCTGGTGGGGTTGTTATCCTTGCTGCAGGCCACCCTCACCTTGCCAGGCATGGCAGCGATTGCGTTGACCGTGGGGATGGCCATTGATGCCAACGTTCTGATCAACGAGCGCATTCGGGAAGAATTGCGCAATGGAAATTCGCCAGGGGCAGCCATTCATGCGGGTTATGACCGGGCCTTTGGGACTATTCTGGATTCGAATGTAACCACGGGGATCGCCGGTCTGGCGCTGTTTGCTTTCGGGTCCGGGCCGGTTAAAGGGTTTGCCGTGGTGTTGGTGCTTGGGATACTGACCTCCATGTTCAGTTCCGTATTGGTTTCGCGCGCTTTGATCAACCTGATCTACGGACGCCGCCGCAAGATCGATCACCTTTCCATCGGCATGTGACCTGAGGACGCTATGGAATTTTTTCGGATGAAACGTGACATTCCCTTCATGAGTTGGGGAAAATACACCACCACGGTGTCGCTCATCACCTTTTTATTGGCGGTGTTTTTTTTGTACAGCAAGGGCCTGAATTTTTCAGTGGATTTCACTGGCGGCACCGTCATGGAAGTCCATACGGCGGGTCAGGCCGATTTGACGGGGATGCGTCTGAGCCTGAAGCAGTTGGGGTTGCACGATGCGAATGTGCAGAACTTTGGAAGTTCCCATGATGTGTTGATTCGTTTGCCACTGCGTCATGGAGTCAGCAGTGGCGCCCTTTCGGAAAAGGTGCGTCAGGCATTGCGGCAACAGGATGCCTCTTTGCAGGTGCGCCGGGTGGAATTTGTCGGGCCTCAGGTCGGCGATGAGTTGGTCAAGGATGGCTCTGCCGCTCTATTGTTCGTCTCTCTGGGCATCGTCATCTACCTTTCTCTGCGTTTCAAATGGAGACCGGCGGTGGCCACCCTCATGGCTAATCTGCATGATGTGGTGATCATTCTGGGATTTTTTGCTTTTTTTCAGTGGGAGTTTTCTCTTTCTGTTCTGGCGGCGGTATTGGCCATTCTGGGGTATTCGGTGAATGAATCCGTGGTGGTGTTCGACCGGGTAAGAGAGAACTTTCGCAAGATGCGCGGGGCGTCGGTTTCCCAGGTCATCGACAATGCCATCACGCGGACCATGAGTCGGACCATTATTACCCATGGATGCACTCAGTTGATGGTGACTTCCATGCTCTTTTTTGGGGGAGAAGCCCTGCATTATTTTGCTTTGGCATTGACCATCGGAATTCTTTTCGGGATCTACTCCTCTGTATTGGTGGCCAGTCCCATTGCCATGGCACTGGGCATGACCCGTGCTGATTTTCTGGTGAGCGACAGAAAAACCAACACACTTCCGGATACCCCATAATTTCGTGGATATCCTTCATTTTTTGGCGCATCTGGATGACCATCTGGTAGCACTGAGTCAGCAGTATGGGTATGCCGCCGATTTGATTCTGTTTCTGATCATATTGAGTGAGACGGGGCTGGTGATTGCGCCCTTGCTGCCAGGAGATTCACTGCTGTTTGTGGCAGGGGCCGTGGCTACTGGAAATGCCTTGACTCCCGGCCCGTTCAATCTTCCTCTGTTGTGGGTGGTGTTGTCAGCGGGCGCTTTTTTGGGCAATCAACTGAATTTTCAGATCGGGCGCTGGATTGGGCCCAAGGTCTTTCACTGGGAACGTTCCGTACTTTTCAATCCCAGGCACTTGGCTGAAGCCCATGCTTTTTACGAGCATCATGGCGGAAAAACCATCGTCATGGCCCGCTTCATCCCCATCGTGCGTACCTACGCGCCTTTCGTGGCAGGGGTAGGGGATATGGCCCATGGGCGTTTTGCTTTTTTCAATGCCATCGGTGCCATTACCTGGGTGGGGTCCTTGTTGCTGGCGGGCCATTGGTTCGGGAATGTTCCCTTTGTCAAAGGGCACCTCACAGAAATGATTCTGGGCATCGTGGCTCTGACTTTGCTTCCCATTGGAGTGGCGACCCTGCGCCATACTCTGCGCCGTTCCCGCTAAGGATTGGGCAGTGTTTCCTTGAATGATTTTCGTTGCCCCAATTTGTTCGCCAGCGCGTTCAGGTTGGGGTATTGCTGACGCCAGAGCCATTCGGGAAAACGGAAATCCAGCCAGAACAAAAGGCTTCCGGCGGCCAAATCGGACAGATTGAGGGCCTCGGCGGTACACCAGGAGCGGGTGCCCAACTCCTTGGACATCTGGGCAAGTCCCCGTTCCATCTTGCCCCGTTGTCTTTCCATCCAGGCGGGACTTTGTTCCGTTTCCGGACGACGTTTTTCCAGGACGATGGCAACCCCGGCATCCAGGATTCCATCGGCCATGGCTTCCCAGCGCTTGACCACCGCACGTTCGCGCGGGTTGTCCGGGATCAGGTGCCCCACCGGGCTGATGGCGTCGAGATATTCCGTGATGACTTGGGAATCGAACAGGGTCAGACCGTCATCCAGCACCAGGGCGGGAATTTTGCCCAGGGGGTTATGCTTTTCGATCAAAGGGGCATCCCCTGTCATGGCATCGCCCACCAGTTCAAAATCGATATGTTTTTCAATCAAGACGATGCGCACTTTGCGGACAAAGGGGCTGGTGACGGAACCCAGAAGTTTCATGACAAATGATCCTGTAATGGAAGAGTTGAGGAATTATACACGGTAGTCCTTTCCCCGCCGCCTTGATGACCTCTATGAAACTCAATACCCTCGGCCCAGGAGCTTCTCCGATTTCACATGGCCTTGTTGCTGCTTGCATCCACTACGTTATACGGCATAGTGGCCTACACAAAACTCCGAAAAGAGCAATAATGCTAATGCTCCGGATTTTGCATAAGTCAAGTAAGCCCCCTCACCAACACAGGTGACCTGTATGGAAGCCATCACCCATCTGTTAAATCAGCAATTTGTGACCGCCCCGCTCAAGCCGCGTCCGCTGGATTGTCACAAAGGCATGTTAGGCAGCGTCGGCATTATCGGCGGCGCTGCGACCATGACTGGCGCTGCCCTGCTGGCCGGGCGCGCAGCACTGAAATGTGGGGCGGGACGGGTATATATCACCCTGTTGATTGATGATGCGCCCAACCTGGATCTGCAACAACCCGAACTCATGCTACGCTCGCCAACACAACTGTTTGAACTCAAGCAACTCTCCATCTTGGTCATTGGCCCTGGCCTCGGACAAACCGGCGCTGCCCTACACTGCCTGCAACAGGCGCTGGCCAGCCATACGCCACTGGTACTGGATGCTGACGCACTGAATTTGATCGCTGCTCACAGCGCACTGGCGGAGTCTTTGCAACACAGAACTGCTGCCAGCATTTTGACCCCGCACCCAGCCGAAGCCGCCAGGTTACTGGGTTGCAACACTGATGTCGTGCAGCAAGACAGAGTCAGCGCAGCACTGGCACTGGCGCAACGCTTTCGTAGCATCGTGGTGCTCAAAGGTGCCGGCAGTATTTGCGCACTACCGGAACTCAACTGGTTTATCAATCCCACTGGCAATCCCGGTTTAAGCAGCGCCGGGATGGGAGACGTGCTGTCAGGCATGATCGCCGCTTTGATCGCGCAACAACTCAGCCCGCAACAGGCGACATTGCTGGCCGTCTATCTGCATGGCGCAGCCGCAGACAAGTTGGTGCAACAGGGAATCGGGCCGATAGGGTTGACGGCGTCAGAAGTAATTGATGAGTCGCGGCAGGTATTAAATGGCTGGATTTATGGGGCTGGGGTGGGTCAAAATTAATGGTAAAAGTGGGCCAAATCTGTTGGCCATTGACAACTACCCCCAGGGTGCTTATAAAGGCGAAAAGAGTGGTATTTGTTGTGTCAAGGGTCAGCCCGCTTGGAGTTATGATAGGCGCTTCAGAGTGTTTGAAAAATAGGGCAGTTCAATGAATAATGCTTCATCCTTCAGATTTCTGGATTTATTCTCCGGGATTGGAGGTTTCCCCTGCCAACCCTTTTCCAAATCAGGGGAGCAACAAGGAATTAAAGATAAAACCCGAGGAACCTTGTTTTTCGATATCCTCCAGATCATTGAAGCCAAACGTCCTTCCTATCTCTTTTTGGAAAATGTTCGGAATCTGGCGGGTCCCCGTCATGCTGATACTTGGCGGACGGTTGTTTCTTCACTGCGGGACTTGGGTTATGTGGTGGCTTCAGATCCCCTCATCTTCAGTCCCCACCTGTTACCCCCGGAATTGGGAGGGGCGCCGCAGGTGAGAGAGCGTGTCTTTGTTCTGGGGGTCCGAAAAGATAAGGAAAAAGGACAAATCGATAATCTGGTCCGGTTTAATCTGGAAATGCAGGGGAAGAAGTTATGGAACCCGGATCTATGGCAGATCGCGGAGTATCTTGAGGACGATGAATGCATTGACAAGATTGAAGATTTTGAAATAAGCCGGAACGAGGAAATGTATTTGGACGCATGGAACTATTTCGTAGAAACCATTGAACAGGATCTGTTGCCTGGTTTTCCAATTTGGGCGTTTGCGTTTCAGCCAGAGCCACAATTGACTGCGGTGATGGCCTCTTGGGAAGTGGATTTCCGGATCAACCCCACACCGCGAGAATCCCCTCGCTTTAGCCATGGGGAGGAAAGCGGGAAGTTGGTTTTGACTTAGATTTGTCTTGCATTATATATCTAGCATCTGTATAATTAGTACATGAGCGATTACA
>NZ_JPOQ01000024.1 GCF_000735045.1 Ferrovum myxofaciens | reverse complement strand
CAAGGTTCAACTAGCAAAAAGACGCGCCAGGGGCTACCGCAATACTGGAAATTTCATCAACATGATTTACTTTTTGTGCGGCAAACTGAAATTCAGTTACCCACTGTATTTCACATAGAGCCAAAAATATTGTGGGGTCGTTGACTTTGATGATGCAAAGTATTAGAATTCGCCTGTCTCATTCTCCAGGGAGAAATCTTGGACAGTTGCTCTAGTATCTTGACCGCGTCAGCTAAATCAGCGAAAGCGTAGGCACTGTCTTCAAGACTCCCGCCACCGTCTCGCTGATTCAGCGGGACGGTGTATCCTCAGCATACCCTTGTTTGTTTAAAACGGGTTGCCCTGAACACCTCCTCACGGTCGTAAATCATATGTCGTGTCTTACCGATGCCGCCGGGGTAGTTTGGTTGCGCTCAGTTGCTCGGTTCTTTGCACGACGTTTCCGATCAACGCATTGCTTGTCCGTCCTGCATGGCGGACGCATTTGTGCGAGGTGTCATCATGACTTTCAATCTGAACAAGGTAATACATTTTTTCACCGGCCGTATTCCTTCGAATCTGATCCGGTTTTCCGAAGTGCACAGGACTTTTCCAGAACTTCGCGCTGGCCAGACCAGCCAGGACATTGGTGGGGGTAGTGCTTTATTCGGTGTTTTGGTCCCGATGCACATAGACAGTGACCGTCCCTTCTAGAAAACCGATCTTGGATGCGACAACTTGTCGCATCCAAGCACACAAAAACCCCATGGAATTCTCCCCATGTCTACAAAGCAATGTAAGTCAGCGGCGACAGTTGTCACCGGCAGTGCCCACGCTGACCACATTCGTGGCTCTTTTGGTGCTACCGTTTACCTTGAGTTGGGGCGCGCTTTCGGTCGTGTCCTGTGCTTGTTGCTCTGCCTCATTTCCCTTCAGTCCCACGCCGAACTCTGGAGTTTCGGGGGGGACGATGGCAAGGAGGAACACGCGCCGCCCTGGGTGGTTCAGGGGGATGAAACTTTCATCGACCAATACCATGGTTCCTTTCCTTCAGCCCATTCCAACGGACCGAACAGTTTTCTGTCCACTCCCGAGAATTCTTTCTCGAATATTCTTGGTCTGCAACTGGGTTTTGATCTAGGGAACCAGGGAGAATTCTGGTTTCGTGAGGAAACCATACGCGGAATACCCCTCAGCAATGCAGGGGGATTGGGGGCATTGACCAATAACGACATGCAGCGCTACATGACTAATACCTTCGTGACCTACCTCGCCTTGGGGTTTTACACGCGGGTAGTCAACTTTGGTGGAGAAAGCGATTCCTTGCCCATGGCCAGCCATCAGTTCGATCGGGCGGTGGATTCCCACCGTTTAACCTGGACCATCGGAAAAGTGGATGTGCTGTCCTATTTTGACGGTAATGCTTACGCCCACAAGAGCGACGACCAGTTTCTCAACTGGTGCTTCATGACCTCCTGTGCCTACGATTATGCAGCAGATTCTCGAGGGTATACCTGGGGCGCTTCAAGCGAACTAACCTGGGATCGCTGGTCTGCGCGTTTCGGCTGGTTTGCCATGCCCGTCCTGCCCAATCAACTGGCCCTTGATCCGGCCATGGGCGAACATTTTGGAGTCAATGGAGAAATTGAACGGCGTTGGGACACAGGGGCTCTCAAATTGCTGATGTACCAGGGGCGCATGCAATTGGCCAATTTTGGTTCCTACCTCAACCAAACCGGGATCTTCATTGCGAATCAGCCCAGATACAATGCCATACGGGGAGGGGGAGGACTCAATCTGCAACAGGCCTTGGCTCCTGGGGTGGGTTTGTTTGCCCGCGCCTTCTGGACGGGGGGAAGCAACGAGTCCATGGCGTTCACGGAAGTGGACCGTAGTTTCAGCGCGGGTCTTTCCCTGGATGGACAGAACTGGGGGCGCAGCAGGGATGGCATTGGGCTGGGCTGGGCGCTCAACCAGATCAGCGGTGCACGCCAGGCCTTTTTGACGGCGGGCAATTATGATTTGTTCATCGGCGATGGCTACCTGATGTATGCGCCTGAGTACGTGCTGGAAACTTACTACAAGTGGGGCATCGTGGACGGTGTTCACCTGACGGCAGACTGGCAACACGTTGCCAATCCCGCGTACAATCAACTACGCGGTCCGATCGATGTATACGGACTGCGTTTGCATATCGACTTTTGATCCCACAAGATTGTCACTTGTCCGGGATCTGCGCGGCAAGTAACCTTCTTTCCTGCTGCAACCGAAAAAACTGGGGACGAGAGTTTCCACGTGTTCCGCCATGGGTATGTTCGCCAGCGTACAGAAAGTTCGAACATGAAAGTGAATGATGACAACTGGATCTTTACCAACCCATTGTCAGGAGTTCATCATGAACAAAAATCAAGTCAAAGAAACCGTTGTGGGTATCAGGTTTGCCGGAGCTCTTATTCTGGTCATGGGGTTGCTTACGCCCGTTTTCTCCTATGCGGTGGATTCTTCCACCGATACTGCCGGTCAATATCTGGATGATGCGACCATCACCACCAAAGTGAAGGCAAGTTTTGCTGAGGACAAAGGAATAAAAGGGCGCGACATCAGCGTTCGCACCGATCACGGTGTTGTGGATTTGACTGGAACCGTCAATAGCGCGAAAGAGTCCGCATGGGCCACGACACTTGCGACACACGTGGAATCGGTGAAGGCAGTACACAATAATTTAAAAGTTGATTCGAAGTAAAGCAGGCTAGAAAAAATGCCTGGGTTGATGAATCCTGGCGTGCCCGTTCCAAAGTCGGGCATGTTTACGGATCTCGATATTTATTTGTTCAAGCAAGGCGATCATTTTCGTCTATATGAAAAACTTGGTTCGCACTGTATTACCCTTGAAGACGTAAAAGGTACCTGGTTTTCCGTATGGGCACCGAATGCGGTGAGTGTCTCGGTGATCGGCGAGTTCAATTATTGGGATGCCACCGTCCATGCACTGTGTCTCCGTGATGATGGATCGGGGATTTGGGAAGGATTCATTGCGGATGTCACAGTCGGAGCGACGTATAAGTACAGCATCCTTTCCCGCGATGGGAAAACAGCCGACAAGGGTGATCCATTTGCGCTCTACTGGGAAAAACCGCCTTTAACTGCTTCCCGTGTTTGGGAATTGGATCATGCCTGGAATGATGCTGACTGGATGCGGGTGCGCGGAGAGAAAAACCGGCTGAACGCGCCTTTTTCCATTTACGAAGTACATTTGGGTTCCTGGCGGCGCGTTCCCGAAGAGGGCAACCGTTCTCTCACCTATCGTGAGATGGCAGAGTGGTTGCCGCGTTACCTTGTGGAATTGAATTTCACCCATGTGGAATTCATGCCGGTGACAGAACACCCTTTTTACGGTTCCTGGGGCTACGAGACCATCGGCTATTTTGCACCAACGGCGCGTTACGGTCCACCAGAGGATTTCATGTTACTGGTAGATACCTTGCATCAGCAGGGCATTGGCGTGATTCTGGACTGGGTGCCCGCACATTTTCCTGCCGATGCTCATGGCCTCGGTCATTTTGATGGGACTTTTCTGTATGAGCATGCCGATCCGCGTCAGGGCTATCAACCGGACTGGCATAGTTCATTGTTCAATTATGGTCGAAATGAGGTACGTGCATTTCTCACCAGCAGTGCCCTGTTCTGGCTTGATAAATATCATATTGACGGACTGCGCATCGATGCAGTGACATCAATGCTTTATCTGGATTATGGCCGCAAGGAAGGTGAGTGGATTCCTAACCGCAATGGTGGACGGGAGAATCTGGATGCAGTCACTTTCTTGCGTAACCTGAATGATGCGATTTATCGTGATTATCCGGATACCCAGACGTTTGCCGAAGAGTCCACTGCCTGGCCCATGGTTTCCCGTCCCGCCAATTTTGGTGGTCTGGGTTTCGGTCTGAAATGGAATATGGGGTGGATGCATGACACTCTGGAATATTTTTCAGAAAATCCGATCAACCGAAAATACCACCATACACAAATCATTTTTAGTATTTGGTATGCATTTTCAGAAAACTTCGTCTTGCCTTTGTCCCATGACGAAGTAGTTTACGGCAAAGGTTCGCTGATTGGAAAAATGTCCTGTGATGAATGGCAGAAGTTTGCCAATCTGCGCTTGTTATATGGCTATATGTGGGGGCATCCGGGCAAAAAACTGTTGTTCATGGGCTGCGAATTTGGACAGAAGAGTGAGTGGCAGCACGAAGAAAGTCTGGACTGGTCTGTACTGCAATATCCGTTGCACGCCGGATTGCGGCGCTGGGTCGAAGATCTCAACCGTTTTTACCGCAGTGAAGCGGCACTCTATCAGCAAGATTTCAGCCGCGATGGTTTTCAATGGATAGAGTGTAACAGTGCGGAAAAAAGTGTGGTGAGTTTCCTGCGCCGTGGCTATGGCGCTGGCGATGTGCTGTTGGTGGTCTGCAATTTTACCCCCGTCATCCGTGAAAATTACCTGGTCGGCGTGCCTGGCGGTGGTTACTGGCACGAAGTGCTCAACAGCGATAGTGAACTTTATGGTGGCAGCGGCGTGGGGAATTTGGGGGGCGTTGAAGCCGGTCCCGTTTCTGCAGGCGAAATGTACCATTCGCTGATGCTGCGTCTGCCTCCCCTGGCTGTTCTCTTCTTTAAACCAGGGGATGGGTCATGATGGACGGACACAAACTTGACGGCAGGCGGCGTGTGATCATCGATAACGTACAACCGGAAATCGAGTTCGGGCGCTTTCCAGTCAAGCGGGTCATCGGTCAGGCGTTGGTGGTGGAGGCCGATGCCTTCACCGACAGTCATGATGCTGTGAATTGTGTGTTGCGCTACCGACATGACAAGGATCCTGACTGGCATGAGATTTTTATGTGTCCCTTGGGGAATGATCGTTGGCACGCATCGTTCCCGCTCAAGGAATTGGGTCAATATGTCTACACAATCACCGCTTGGATCGACCATTTTTTTTCCTGGCGGCATGACTTCGTGCTTCGCAATGACGCTCAGGATATTGCTCAGACACTTCTGGTCGGTGCAAGGTTGGTGGAAGAGGCTGCGACGCGTGCCATGGGTAAACATCAGGGGCAACTCCAAAGGTTTGCCGGAAAAATGCGGACGGTCTCACCGGATGCAGGTGCCCTTCTGGCTCGTTCTGAGACTTTGGCCAGCCTGATGCAGCACTATTCCGACCGGAGCCTGGCATCGGACTATCCCCATCTGCCCAGCGTATGGTCTGAGCCGGTAAAAGCACGATACAGCACATGGTATGAGTTTTTTCCTCGTTCCTGTGTCGGCAATGACCAAGAGCACGGGAGTTTCTCTGAATGTCAAAAGCGGTTGCCCTATATCGCAGACATGGGATTCGATGTGCTGTATTTGCCCCCCATTCATCCGATCGGTTTGACACACCGAAAGGGCCAAAATAATACGTTGGGAGCCAGTGACACGGATGTAGGCAGCCCGTGGGCGATCGGTGCGGAGGAGGGGGGGCACACCTCGATTCATCCGCAACTTGGCACGCTGGAAGACTTTCGGCGCCTGGTGACAAAAGCGCAAGAACTGGGTATGGATATTGCCCTGGATATGGCTTTTCAGTGTTCCCCCGATCATCCTTATGTGCGAGAGCATCCGGAATGGTTTCGCCATCGTGCGGATGGCAGTATCCAGTATGCTGAAAATCCACCTAAAAAATACGAAGACATTATTCCATTTAATTTTGAAACCGATGCCTGGCAAGGGTTATGGCAGGAACTTCTGGATGTGGTTCTGTTCTGGATCAAGCAAGGGGTTTACCTATTCCGGGTGGATAATCCGCACACCAAACCCTTCCTGTTTTGGGAATGGCTGATTGGCGAAGTCAAGCGCGTACACCCTGAAACGATTTTTTTGGCGGAAGCCTTTACCCGGCCGAAAATTGCCTACCATCTTGCCAAGACAGGCTTCAGTCAGTCCTATACTTATTTCACCTGGCGCAATTCAAAACGAGAACTTGAGACGTATTTCACCGAACTCACCCAAACCGAAGTACGCGACTATTTCCGACCAAATCTGTGGCCAAATTCGCCCGATATTCTGGCTGAATTTTTGCAGTTCGGTGGTCGTCCGGCGTTTATGCTGCGTCTGGTGCTGGCGAGTACGCTGGGCGCAAATTATGGTATCTATGGCCCGGCTTACGAGTTGATGGAAGCTTCGCCCCGCGCTCCAGGTGAAGAAGAATACCTCGATTCCGAGAAATATCAAGTGCGGCGCTGGGCGCTTGATCGTACAGACAGCCTGAGAGATTTCGTCACGCGGGTGAACCGTATCCGCAGGGAAAACGTAGCGCTGCAACAGGATCACCATTTGCAGTTTTTTGAGGTAAATAATGACAATCTGCTGTGTTATGCAAAAACCACACCGGATAACGCTGAAATCATTCTGGTGGTGGTCAATCTGGATCCGCATCATACCCAATCCGGCTGGATTACCTTGCCGCTGGACAGGCTTGGGCTGGAGGCGGATCGCTCTTATCAAGCCCAGGATCTGCTGACGGCTGCGTGCTATTTGTGGAATGGCGCGCTCAACTACGTTGAAATCAATCCTCAGGTGGCGCCTGCACATATTTTCAAATTGCGTCGGCACGTACATACCGAACATGACTTTGACTACTTCCTGTGAGCGCGCGCTATGAATGAGACCAAGGCCAATGACTCCCCCCTGTCCGTGGACAACCCGGAATGGATGGAAGATCCGCTCTGGTATAAGGATGCTGTTATTTACGAACTGCACATCAAGGCTTTTTTTGATAGTGACGATAATGGCATGGGAGATTTCGTCGGGTTGATTCGGAAACTTGATTATCTTCAGAATTTAGGGGTAAATACACTCTGGTTATTACCCTTTTACCCTTCGCCCATGCGCGATGACGGGTATGACATATCCGATTATCGCACTATCCATCCCATGTACGGCACGATGGCCAATTTCAGGCAGTTCGTGAAAGAGGCACACCGTCGTGGTCTCAAGGTCATCACGGAATTGGTCATCAATCACACTTCCGATCAACACCCCTGGTTTCAAGCTGCCCGTCGGGCACCCGCCGGGTCGAACAAACGGAATTTTTACGTATGGAGCGATACGGACCAGAAATTTCCAGAGACGCGCATCATCTTCAGTGATACCGAGAAATCCAACTGGGCCTGGGATGATGAAGCACAAGCCTATTACTGGCATCGATTCTTTCACCACCAACCCGATCTCAATTTCAACAATCCCAGGGTGGTGAAAGAGGTCATTAAACTGATGCGTTTTTGGTTGGATCTGGGGGTGGACGGATTGCGTCTGGATGCGGTTCCCTATCTGTGCGTGCAAGAAGGAACACAAAACGAAAATCTGCCGGGTACGCATGCCGTGATCAAACAAATGCGTGAGGTGCTCGATGCGCATTACACCAACCGCGTCTTTCTCGCTGAAGTCAATCAGTGGCCGGAAGATGTACGAGACTACTTCAGTGATGGTGATGAATGTCACATGGCTTATCATTTTCCCCTCATGCCGCGAATGTACATCGCCATCGCTCAGGAAGACCGTCATCCCATCGTTGATATCATCCGGCAAACCCCGAGTATTCCAGAAACCTGTCAATGGACCATTTTTCTGCGTAACCACGACGAGCTTACCCTGGAAATGGTCACGGACAAAGAACGTGACTACATGTATCAGATATACATCGGCGATTCCCACGCGCGCCTGAACATCGGCATTCGATGCCGACTGGCACCCCTGATGGGGAATGAAATAGATAAAATCAAATTGATGAATAATTTGTTGCTGTCCATGCCAGGCTCTCCCTGCCTCTATTACGGGGACGAAATTGGCATGGGGGACAATTTTTTTCTGGGAGATCGTAACGGTCTGCGCACACCTATGCAATGGAGTCCGGATCGCAATGCCGGTTTCTCCCGCGCTGATCCGCAGCGCCTGTACCTGCCGCCCATCATGGACCTGGAGTATGGCTTCGGAGCCGTGAATGTGGAGGCACAGTTGCGGGAACGGGGTTCGCTGTTGAACTGGATGCGGCGTGTGCTGGCACTGCGCAAAAACCATCGGGCATTTGGGCGCGGGACACTGGTTTTTTTACACCCCGTCAATCGCAAGATACTCGCCTATTTAAGGTCATACGATAATGACATCATTTTGTGCGTCAGCAACCTGTCACGTAACGCGCAAGCAGTGGAACTCGATCTTTCGGCTTATAAGGGATATGTACCGGTGGAACTAATGGGCCGAGCGGTTTTTCCGCCCATTGGTCAATTACCCTACCTCCTCACATTGTCCGGATATAATTATTATTGGTTTCTGCTGACCAGAGACGAAGAGGTTTCGGTAGAGCATGTAGAACAATTGCTTCCCGATGAATTGCCGACCCTGGTATTGTTCAAAGGCTTGCAGAGTTTCTTTCGCGAGCGGGTCGAACACTGGCATGTTGCCATGGCAGAGACGGTTCGTGCCCAACTTGAAGAAGACGTATTGCCACATTTTATTGCAACGCAACGGTGG
The DNA here is from genome assembly GCF_000735045.1 of Ferrovum myxofaciens. Lineage (GTDB taxonomy): Bacteria > Pseudomonadota > Gammaproteobacteria > Burkholderiales > Ferrovaceae > Ferrovum > Ferrovum myxofaciens. Next base: position 14,131 of record NZ_JPOQ01000024.1, on the reverse strand, counting down.
TATGGGTCCAAAGGCGAAGGGGTGCGACGGGTGGTCATCGATGATTATGCCCGGTGGGAGAATGCGAAATCCCTCTCGTTGATAACCCTGTTTCGTATTGAAGGGGCAGTGGAAGAACCTCTGGTTTATTTTATCCCCCTCTCGCTGGCATGGGAAAATGGCGACGAGGAGCGTTTGCACGCTATGATGTCTGCCACCGTTGCCAAAGTTCGACATCAGGCAAAAGTTGGAATCTTGTGCGATGCGTTTGCGGACCCGGAATTCTGCAGGTTTCTGGTGCAGGCCATGGGCGCGCGTCAAACGCTGCCTTGTGAACAAGGTGTCATAAACTTCTCGACGACCCAAGCATTCTCGGTACTCGCAGGCGAGGTATCTTCTGCTCAACTATCCGTTCGACAGCCCAGCACACAGGGCAGCAATACCGTTGTCGTGCTGGATGAAAAGTTTTTCCTGAAAGGCTATCGGCATTTGCAAATCGGGACGCAACCCGAGTTTGAAATCGGGCGTTTTTTAACCGATGTGGCCAACTTCCCCAATACGATACCGGTACTCGGCATCATCGAGTATCAAGGCAGCAATGGCAATAACATGACACTTGCCTTGTTACAAAGTTATATCGAAAACCAGGGTGACTGCTGGAGTTACACGCTGGACTACCTGAATCGATTCCTGGAAGACGCGCACACCGCAGTTGAACCGGCCAAAATAATGGCGCAGACGCATCATAGTGCCTATCTGATTCTGATGCGCACGCTGGGTCAGCGTACGGGTGAACTGCACAATGCACTGGGTAAAGTGACCGGGGATTTGGCTTTCGACCCCGAACCGATTTCAGCTACCGATCTTGCGGACTGGGTATTGCAGTTGCAAGCAGAAGCCGTAACCACGCTGGATCTGCTGGAACTTCATGCAGAAAATCTGTCAGGAAATGCTCAAGAAACCGCAAAAACCTTGCTCACGCAGCGAAAAGAACTTGCTGACCGTATTCAAGCCTGTGTTATTGAACCGATCAAGGCAGTCAAAACACGCTACCACGGTGATTTGCATCTGGGGCAGGTCCTGCTCACCCAGAATGATTTCATGTTCATCGATTTTGAGGGAGAACCTGCCCGTCCCCTCGCCGAACGTCTCCATAAGCACTCGCCCTTGAGGGATGTGGCCGGTATGCTGCGATCCTTCGACTATGTCGCCCACACCGCACTGGTGAATGTCCGTGCAGATCAACCCGAAGATTTGGCGATGTTTGAAGCCTTGCTCAACGACTGGGAAGCCGAAGCCGGGCGTGTTTTTCTCGCGGCTTACGATGAAGCGGTGCAGGATTCCAACCTGTTCTCAGAGCAGTCCTCAACGCACGGCTTGCTGGACCTGTTTTTGCTGGAAAAGGCACTTTACGAAGTACGCTACGAACTTGACAATCGCCCGGATTGGGTAATTATTCCATTGCTTGGAATCCTGGCGCTCGTACACAGGGATATACCGCAGTAGGTGATCACAACTCACTGCCGGATAGACGTTTTTTATGAGCAACCGTGTTTGACACGAATATTTCAACAGTGAGAACTCACCATGAACAAACCCATATCGTCAGTCTGGCCGGGTCGTCCTTATCCGCGCGGTGCACATTGGGACGGCGAGGGGGTGAATTTTGCTATTTTTTCCGTGCATGCTGAAATGGTTGAGTTGTGTCTGTTCGATCCGAAGGGAAAGAGCGAAATTCAGCGTATCGAACTGAAAGAGCGTAGTGATTTCGTCTGGCACTGCTATCTGCCCGAACTTCGTCCCGGCGCGCTTTATGGTTTCAGGGTGCATGGACCTTACCGTCCAGAGGATGGGCATCGGTTCAATCCGAACAAACTGTTGATAGAACCCTATGCGAAGGATATCGTGGGGACACCAATCTGGAACGATGCGCATTTCGGTTACAGCATCGGCAGCAAGCAAGAGGATCTTTCTTTTAACCGCCGCGACAACGCCAGTTTCATGCCGAAGTGTCGGGTCATCGATCAGACCTTCAACTGGGGGAATGATCAATCGCCGGACATTCAATGGCAGGATATGGTGACTTACGAGTTGCATGTCAAAGGATTTACCATGCAACATCCAGGTATTCCTGACCGGTTTCGCGGTACCTACGCCGGGTTGTCGATGGGGCCCCCCATCGAACATCTCAAACGTTTGGGCGTGACCACGGTCGAACTGATGCCGGTACATACTTTCTTTGACGATCGCTACTTGGTCGAACGGGGGATGAAAAATTACTGGGGATATAATTCGATTGGTTTCCTGGCCCCGGATTCCCGTTATTCGGCGAGCGGTGATATCAGCGAATTCAAGACCATGGTAAAGATGCTCCATAAGGCGGGCATCGAGGTCATTCTGGATGTAGTCTACAACCACACCGTCGAAGGAAATCAAATGGGTCCGACCCAGTCCTTCCGGGGGATCGACAATGTTTCCTATTATCGTCTGGTGGCTGATAACCCTCGCTATTATATGGACTATACGGGCTGTGGCAACACCTTGGACATGCAACAATCCTGTGTGCTCCAACTGATCATGGACAGTCTGCGCTATTGGGTGCTGGAGATGCATGTGGATGGTTTCCGTTTCGATCTGGCTTCCGCTCTGGCCAGGGAGTTGCATGAAGTCAACCAGTTGGGAACCTTCTTCGACACCATCCGTCAGGATCCGGTGCTGAGCACCATCAAACTGATTGCCGAACCCTGGGACCTGGGCGAGGGAGGGTATCAGGTGGGAAATTTCCCGATGGGCTGGGCGGAATGGAACGACAAGTATCGTGACAGTATTCGCTCCTACTGGAAAGGCGATGGCGGACTACTCGGAGAACTGGCACAACGCTTGACCGGATCCAGCGATCTGTATGAACGCAGCGGACGCAAACCCCATGCCAGCATTAACTTCATTTGTGCACACGATGGTTTTACTTTGCATGATCTGGTGACCTACGACACCAAACATAACGAGGCCAATCAGGAAGACAACCATGATGGGAACGACAATAATCATTCCTGGAATTGCGGCATCGAGGGGGAAACGGACAATCCGGAGATCAATATTCTGCGCGCCCGCCAGAAACGAAATCTTCTTGCCACCCTCTTGTTTTCACAGGGGGTTCCCATGCTGGTTGCCGGGGACGAGATGGGCCGTACCCAGCAAGGCAATAACAACGCCTACTGCCAGGATAATGCAATTAATTGGCTATCGTGGGAACTTAAGCCACAGGATCAGGATTTGCTCGAATTCACCCGGAGCATTATCAGTTTGCGCCTCAAGCACCCCCTGCTGCGACGGCGTTATTTTTTTCAGGGACGCTCCATTCGCGGCGGTGATGTAAAAGATATTATTTGGCTTAAACCGGATAGTACAGAGATGAGTGATGATGACTGGAACCAGCCATTTTCACGTTGTCTGGGCTTGCACCTGATCGGCGACTCCTTGTTTGAAACCGACAAATACGGGCAGCGTCTGATCGACGACAATCTCCTGTTGCTGATCAATGCGTATCATGAGGACATTGCTTTTACCCTGCCGGAATTTGATGAGCATTCCTGTTGGGATGCGTTGCTCGATACGTTTGACGGTACGGGAATACCCGAGACTTCTCACTACCAAGTCGGACAAAAGTACTCCGTGCATGGACGGAGTTTGGTGCTCTTGAAACAAAGCAAAACGCAATGAGAAGCTCTCATGACATGCCTTTCGGGGCCCATCTGCTGCCAGGTGGAAATATACGTTTTCGCCTATGGGCACCTGCGGTACGACAGGTTGAGTTGATCCTGGAACAGGACGATGGAAAAAAAACCATTTTGCCGATGCACTCCCTTGCAGACGGCTGGTTTCAAATCGAGACTTCGCCACCACAGGCGCAACCTGGAACCTTCTATCATTATCGGCTGGATGATGCGTTGGATATCCCTGATCCGGCATCGCGTGCCAATCCTCAGGACATACACGGCCCCAGCCAGGTGGTCGATGCCACTGCTTTTATCTGGCAGGACGATGCCTGGCAGGGGCGCCCCTGGCATGAAGCGGTCATCTACGAACTGCATCTGGGTACATTCACGAGCGCAGGTACCTTCGCGGCTGCCCTGCAGCATCTGGACTACCTGGTGGAACTGGGGATTACTGCCATCGAGTTGATGCCCGTTGCAGATTTTCCGGGAGCACGGAACTGGGGTTACGATGGAGTGCTGCTGTTTGCGCCCGACCACAGTTATGGCACGCCAGAAGACCTGAAGACACTGGTGCAGGCCGCTCATGCACGTGGATTGATGGTATTGCTGGATGTGGTGTACAACCACTTCGGACCGGAGGGCAATTATCTTCATGCTTATGCCCCGCAGTTCTTTAGTGATCGCCATCATACGCCGTGGGGCGCGGCCATCAATTTTGATGGCAAGGACAGCCGCACGGTCCGCGATTTTTTCATTCATAACGCATTGTACTGGCTCGAGGAATACCATTTCGACGGGTTGCGGCTCGATGCAGTGCACGCCATTGCCGATAACAGCCGACCGGATATCGTGATTGAACTGGCTGCGGCTGTACAGGCAGGACCTGGAAGCACCCGGCAAGTGCACCTGATACTGGAAAACGATGCCAATATTGCCAGTTATTTACAACAAGGAACCCTTGCCGCCCAGTGGAATGACGATTGCCACCACGCCTTGCATCTATTGCTGACTGGTGAATCGGATGGCTACTATGCGGATTATGCCGATCAGCCAACCCGTCATCTGGCCCGTTGTCTGGCGGAAGGCTTTGCTTTTCAGGGCGAGCCTTCTGCTTTTCGTGCCGGGCAACTGCGTGGCGAACCAAGCCGACACTTGCCGCTCAGTGCGTTCATCAACTTCACCCAGACCCACGACCAGATAGGCAATCGCGCTTACGGCGAACGTATGGCCCGGTTGGCCCCAGAAAAATCGCTGCAAGTGGCGCTGGCTATATTACTGCTGGCCCCATCCCCACCGATGCTATTCATGGGCGAAGAATTCGCTGCGGCAACGCCCTTTCAGTTTTTCTGCGATTTCCAGGGTGAATTGGCCAGTACGGTCACTGAGGGGCGACGACGCGAATTTTCCGGTTTTCGTGCCTTTACCGACCCCGCTGCGCTGGCGAGTATTCCAGATCCCAACGATTTGGCCACCTTCGAAGGGTGCAAACTTGATTGGGACTGCTTGAATCAATCCCGGCATCAGGCTTGGCTGGAATATTACCAACGTTTACTGGCATTGCGACGTACACAGATCATGCCACATTTGCCGGGTATTCATGGGGGTGCTGGATTTGAACTGATTGGGGCGACGGGGCTGATCGTGCGTTGGGGTTTGGGGGATGGCACGCAACTGACGTTGTTGACCAATCTGGGGGATGAACCAATGGAAGGCCCCTTGCATCTTGACGGCGCTCCACTCTACCTGAGCCAAGTCGATCTGTCCGGTTTCCTTTCTGCCGGGCGTATGCCCCCCTGGTGCGCGGCTTGGTTTATCAAGGAAACCCAACTATGAATTCCAAGGATGCGCTCGTACAACTGGCCGAGTTGCAGGGTATCGCGCCGCACTATCAAGACCTGAAGGGTGATCTCTGTCACACCAAGCCAGCCACGCAACGCGCTTTGCTCACTGCGATGGGGGTGAAGCTGGATGGCGATTTGCCTACCATTCTGGCTGAACATGAGGCGCGGTCATGGCGTAACTTGCTACCGCCCGTATGGGTCGTGCGAGCGGCGACAAAGACCGTTGCGGTACCGGTTGCATTTCCTTCTACGTGCAGGTCTGACTTATATCGGTGGCAGTTGACGCAGGAAGATGGCATGCGTGAAGAGGGAGAGTTCCGGCCGGTGAATCTTGAAGCCACGGGCAGTCATCAGATCGATGACGAGCAGTATCAGCGTGGCTTGCTACAGTTGCCTAACTGTCCGAAACCAGGCTATCACCGGCTAACCGTGCGTACCCCCGAGGGGGTGGAAACCTGCATGTCTTTGATCGTTGTACCTGCTACCTGCTACCAGCCCACAGTACTCGCCGATGGGGGGCGAATCCATGGAGCCGCTCTGCAACTTTACGGCGTCCGCTCGCAGCGTAATTGGGGTATCGGCGACTTTACCGACTTGCGCATGATGGTTGAACTGGCCAGTGAGGCAGGCATGGATATTATCGGTCTCAATCCACTGCATGCTTTATTTCCAGGCAATCCGGCCCATGCCAGCCCGTACAGTCCATCCAGTCGTCTGTTCCTCAATATCTTGTATCTGGACCTGGAAGCGGTAGAAGATTTTACCGAATGTGATGAAGCCCGCTCCATGGTTGAGGACGAAAGGTTTCAGGCCCGCTTACGTGCGTTACGCTCTGAGGAACTGGTGGATTATTCCCAAGTCATGGAGGCCAAGCAGACGATACTTGACTGCCTGTATCGGCACTTCAGAGAACGGCACCTGAAAGGGAATAGCGAACGTGGACAGCAGTTCCGAGAATTTCAGTGGAATGGATTGGAAAGCCTGCGGCGCTATGCACTGTTTGAAGCGTTACAGGCACATTTTCAGAAGCAGGATGCCAGTACTATAGGGGGTTGGCCGGTATGGCCAGAAGCCTACCGCGACCCGGCAGCGCAGGCGGTTGCTGCTTTCACGCAGGATCATTTGGAACAGATCGAGTATTACGAATATCAACAGTGGCTGGCGCACCTGCAACTTGATGCGGTGAAAAAAACTTCGCTGGCCCTGGGGTTGGGGGTTGGATTATATGGGGATCTGGCGGTAGGCGTGAATCGCGGTGGCGCGGAAGTGTGGGCCAATCAGGACGATTATGCGCTCAGTGCCAGCATCGGCACACCGTCGGATGAATCCAACCTGAACGGTCAGGATTGGGAATTGCCCCCCTGGATACCGGAACGCTTGCGTGCGGCAGCTTATGCGCCTTTTGTTCAGATGCTGCGCGCCAATATGCGCCATGTGGGTGCGTTGCGTATCGACCATGTCATGGGACTGATGCGGTTATTTTGGATTCCACAGGACGATGTTGCCGTGGCCGGTACCTATGTGAATTATCCCTTCGATGACCTGCTCGGTATCTTGATGCTGGAAAGCCAGCGGAACTGTTGTCTGGTCATCGGGGAAGATCTGGGTAGCGTGCCGGATCATTTGCGCGAACGACTGCAAGATGTGGGCATATTGTGCTATCGCGTACTGTTTTTTTCCCGTGACGAGCAAGGGGGGTTCATACCCCCCGCTGATTATCCCGTGCAGTCTCTGGTAACGGTGACTACCCATGATTTGCCTACCCTCTACGGCTTTTGGCATGGGCAGGATATTGACACACGTACAATGCTAGGGCTTTTTCCCGGCGAAAACATGCAGCAGGAACAGGTGATGGCACGGGTGCATGACCGTGCTGCATTGCTCATGGCTCTCGAACGCGAGGGGTTGCTGGAGGAGGGGGGCAACCTGCATCCGGGGGGTAATCCGGACATGTCGCCGGAATTGGTGGGCGCGGTACATCGTTTTCTGGCCAGAACACCGGCGCAGGTAATGATGATTTGGCTCGAGGATGTTTTTGGTCAGATGGATCAGGTCAATTTGCCCGGTAGCACCCGTGATGCCTATCCAAATTGGCGACGGCGCTTGACCATCAATCTGGAAGAATGGCGCGACGACTTGCGGTTGAGACGCATTGTCGAGTTCATTGCCATCGAACGAACCAACGCCGGAAAGGCCACATCACAGCAGACCGACCTGCCGCAAACACGCAGTCCGCGTATTCCATTGTCTACCTATCGCCTGCAATTCAGTCGCGCTTTCACTTTCAATCAGGCCCGTAAAATCGTACCCTTCCTGAGCGCGCTGGGCATCTCACACCTGTATGCTTCACCCTACCTCAAGGCGCGACCGGGAAGTCTGCACGGTTACGATATCATCGATCACAACCAGTTGAATCCCGAGATCGGCACGTACCCGGAGTTTGAGTTGCTCTGCGCTACCCTTGCCGAACACGGCATGGGGCAAGTGCTCGATGTGGTTCCCAATCACATGGGTGTGCAGGGCGGAGACAATGCCTGGTGGCTGGATGTTCTGGAGAATGGTCAAGCATCTGTTTATGCCGGATTTTTCGATATTGACTGGGCACCGATCAAGACTGAATTGCGCGGCAAGGTGGTATTACCGGTATTGGCTAACCATTATGGGACGGTGCTGGAGAATGCCGAATTAAAATTGTGTTTTGATGCAGGCCGTGGCGAATTCACGATTTATTATTACGAGCACCGCTTTCCGGTAGATCCCTCCGAGTATCCGCAAATCCTGACGTATCGCATGGATACCTTGGGCGCACGGTTGGGGCAAGACAATTCATTATGGATGGAATACCAGAGCCTGGTTACTGCCTTCCGGAATCTTCCTTCCCGTGCCGAGGGTTTGCTCGAGCGTCAGGTGGAGCGCAGACGAGACAAGGAAGTTCATAAACGTCACCTTGGCGGTCTCGTTAATGGTTCTGCGGATATCGCCTGGTTTATCGAAGAAAACCTGAAATTCTATAACGGTACGGCAGGCGAATCCTCCGGTTTCGACCGACTTCACAATTTGATTGAAGCACAAGCTTACCGACTGGCATTCTGGCAAGTAGCTTCGGATGAGATCAATTACCGGCGATTTTTTGATATCAATGATCTGGCCGGGTTGCGTATGGAGAACGACGAGGTTTTCGATGCTACCCACCAACTATTGCTGCGGTTGGTTCAGGAAGGAAAACTGGATGGCTTGCGCCTGGATCATCCAGACGGGCTGTATGACCCGAAGGCCTATTTTTTCAAGTTGGTTGAGCAATGCAAACGCATCGGTTATGCGCCTTATGTGGTGGTGGAAAAAGTTCTGGCGAACCATGAGGATTTGCGTGCCGACTGGCCGGTACATGGGACTACGGGATATGAATTCACTAATCTGGTCAATGGGTTGTTTGTGGTGACCAGCGCCGCCGAGCGTATGAAGCGCCTTTACAATAACTTCATCGGGGAACATGTGGATTTTGATGATCTGCTCTACGAGTCCAAGAGGCTTGTCATCAAGACTGCGCTGTCCGGGGAGTTGAATGTATTGGCCAACCTGCTCTCTAAAATCGCTGAAGCCGACCGTCATACCTGTGATTACACGTTGAATGGATTGCGTATGGCTCTGGCTGAAATGGTTGCCTGTTTTCCGGTGTACCGTGGTTACATTAATGCCCGTGAGGTTATGGCAGAAGACCTCATTAATGTCGAGCAGGCTACCGTAGAGGCCAAACGCAGAAGCAAAGCAGCGGACACCACCATTTTTGATTTTCTACATGATGTACTCACTCTTGTTGCAGTCGAGGGGAAATTGCCCGCGTACTCTGACCAGGTGCTTGCATTTGCCATGAAATTCCAGCAATTTACCAGTCCGGTCAAAGCGAAAGGACTGGAGGATACCAGTTCTTATCTCTATAACCGCTTGCTGTCGCTCAACGAAGTTGGTGGCGATCCGAGTCGATTTGGAGTGACCCTTACTGCATTCCACCGAGCCAATCGGTTGCGGGCAAAGAATTGGCCCCATGGGATGTTGACCACTTCCACGCACGATACCAAGCGTAGCGAGGATGTGCGTGCCCGCCTCAATGTGTTGTCTGAAATGCCGGCTGCCTGGCGGCTCGCCCTGCGCCATTGGCGCTCTGCCAACCGCAGTCTCAAACGTCTGGTGGATGGGCGGTTGATACCCACACCTAACGATGAATATTTCATCTATCAGACCCTGTTGGGGATCTGGCCCTCAGGTAAGCCGGATGCAAAGGAAATCGCCGACTTGGGTATTCGGTTGGCGGAATATTTGATCAAGGCGGTGCGTGAGGCCAAAGTTCATACCAGTTGGATAAATCCCAATACGGTCTTTGAGGATGCCTTATTGGGATTTGCGGATGCGCTGGTAAATTCGCCCGTGAAAAGTTCGTTCATGACGGATTTTCTGCCTTTTCAGCGGCTGATTGCACGGATGGGCGTGTTCAACAGTCTGTCACAGACCTTGATCAAGTTGACTGTGCCAGGCGTGCCGGATATTTATCAGGGTTGCGAATTATTGAATTTCAGTTTGGTAGATCCGGACAATCGGAGACCCGTCGACTTCGGCATCCGCCAAAGGATGCTCGATGCGTTGCAGAAACTCGAAAGCAAAACGTCGCAGCAACGCACTGCAGGGGTACGTGCGTTATGTGATGGTTTGGAAGATGGGCAGGCCAAATTGCTGATCATAAGATCAGCGCTGGCATTACGGAAGCGCTGGCCAGATGTGTTTCAGAAAGGGAAATATTTGCGTCTGCCCGTCAAGGGAGAACATGCGGTTCATTTGTGCGCTTATGCCCGTATTGATGGCAGGCACATGGTTATTACGCTGGCGCCGCGTTTCTTCGCACAATTGCCGAGCGCTGCCGATACACTCCCTCTGGGAGAAAAGATTTGGGGGAATACAACAGTGGACCTGCCTTTTCATCGACAGGATAACCGATATACCTGTGTCTTCACAGGGAAGGTATTGAAGCCGCATCAGTGGCGGTCTGGTTGGTGTCTGACCATCGCAGAATTGCTGGCGGACTTTCCTGTGGGGTTGATCACCGTTGAGAGCGTGCCTGCGTAATAACTCCCCATTGCCGGGCCGTGGCAGTTATGTGTGTTAACGCACAGCCTCTATATTAAAACAGAGGTTAAATGGATTCGTTAAGTTTTGTATTTTCCGGGTAAACCCAATGGAATGTCGGGCACATCTGCGAGTACGATTGGTCGGTTTGCCATGGTAGGGAGGGATTGTGATGTTGAAAGTTATGGCTTCAGGAGTGGTGTTGACGCTGGTCGTGGTTCTGAGCGGCGCTTATGTTCTGGTGCAAAGCGGGCTTATTCCGGCTAATGCCGATGCAAAACCCGGTGGCCTCGAGACGTGGATGGCTCATACCTCTTTGAAAGCAACCCTGCGCCACGATGCCCCGAAAGAACAAAATCCGGTGGCATTGACTGATAAGAACCTCATGGCGGGCGTTTATCTATTCGCTCAAAACTGTGCAGTTTGTCACGGTACTGCAAAGGGGGTTGCACCGGCATCGCCCATAGCGAAAGGACTTTATCAAAAACCCCCGCAACTTGCGATCGATGGGGTTGAAGATGATCCGGAAGGCTATTCATTCTGGAAAATCAAGCACGGTATTCGTCTGACGGGCATGCCTTCATTTCGGGACTCACTCAGCGACCGACAGATCTGGACGCTTGCGCTTTTTTTGAAGCATATGGACCAGTTGCCGCCTGCGGTTCAGCAGACGTGGGTACATGTGCATAATTGGCCCGTGCTGTGACTCCTGTGAATCGGCGGTCCTGCGGAAATGGAAATTGTTTCAATTGCGGGATGATGTTCGTTACAACGATCATGTTTTGCTTTTAACTCTATAAGGATAAAAAATGATGAGAAATTTTCACTACATAAAATCAAATCAAATACTGCGCAGAATTGGCGTGATCATGGGCGCTGCCATTCTGGTGGCGGGTTGTGCGAGCACTCCACCGCCTACAGCGCAGATGGCTATTTCCAAAACCGCAGTCAGTAACGCAAGCAGCGCTGGAGGAACCGAGTATGCACCGCTTCAAATCAAGTCTGCGAAAGAGAAACTGGATGCTGCGGAGCAGGCAATGGTAGCGAAAAATTATGTGCTTGCAAAGCAATTGGCAGAAGAAGCGCAAGTCGACGCCGAACTGGCTGTCGCGATGGCGCGTTCAAATCAGGCAAAGAAAGCAGCGGACGCAGTGCAGGAGGATAGTCGCGCGCTGCACCAGGAAATAGATCGCAATGCCCAATAATCACCCATGGAGTTCATCATGCAAAAAAACCGATATTTCCCGCTGACCTTGATTGCCGCCGCCACGATTCTTTCTGGTTGTAGTTCAATGTCGCAAAATTCAAATCTCTCGGAAGCACAGAGCAGTTATGAACGTGCGCGAGCCAACCCTCAGGTCACCAGTTTGGCGCCGGCTGAATTGAAGGATGCCAGCGAGTCCCTGACCAAGGCGGACAATGCCTTGAGCACGGGGGAAAGTTCTTCCACGGTGGATCACCTGGCTTACATAGCCAAACGGAAAACGGAAATTGCGTTGGAAACCGCCAAACGGAAAGCGGATGAACTGGCAGTTAGAAACGCCACTGCTCAACGCGAAAAGGCCCAGTTGGCGGCAAGAACAGCTGAAGCTGATCGTGATCAAGTCCTTATTGCTCAACAGACAGAACAACTCAAGGAGTTGAATGCCAAGGAAACCAAACGCGGCATGGTGGTAACACTCGGCGATTTATTGTTCAGTACTGACAAGGCGCAGGTGTCTTCCGGCGGCAAGCACAACGTGCAAAAACTGGCCGGTTTTCTCAACCAATACCCGAAGTATAAGGTATTGGTTGAAGGCTATACGGACAGTACCGGCAGCGACAGTTATAATCAGGAACTGTCCGAACGACGTGCCAATGCTGTACGGGCAGCCCTGCTCGAAGAAGGAATCAGCAGTGACCGCGTCACTACCCATGGATACGGTAAAGCGTACCCAGTTGCCAGCAACGATGCCGCTGCGGGTCGTCAATTGAATCGGCGCGTGGAAATCATTTTCTCTGATTCCAATGGCAATATTGCCCCACGTTAGGAGCCGACGAAAAAATATGAACTACTCTATCTAACTAAGCCCTAAGCCATTGACGCGCTCATTAAAGGATGAAGATGAAAATCAAGATAAGGGATTACCAGATAGGGGAGGGCGAAAAGGTTGACCTCAAGAAGTGGCCAACGCAGGTGAAACCCGTTTATTCGTCGAAGGATCAGTACCAAAAGCTTCTTGGAGAACAGGTGGAGGAACTGAGCAGGCGGCAACAGCTCCTCTATGCATCCAATCGCTATGCGGTGTTGCTGATTTTTCAGGCGATGGACGCTGCGGGCAAGGATGGCGCCATCCGCCATGTCATGTCCGGTGTCAATCCCCAAGGGTGTCAAGTGTTCAGTTTCAAGCATCCCAGTGCTGCGGAACTGGAGCACGACTTTCTGTGGCGTACTTCCCAGTGCTTGCCTGAACGGGGTCGCATCGGTATTTTCAACCGATCTTATTACGAAGAGGTGTTGATCGTTCGCGTACACCCGGAGATTCTTCGCAGTCAGGGGCTACCCGATGGGTTAACCGACGAGGAAACCCTCTGGCAGGAGCGATATCATTCCATCGTGGATTTGGAGAGCCATCTCCATCGTAACGGTACACGGATCATCAAGTTTTTCCTTCATCTTTCGGAGGAAGAGCAGAGAAAACGCTTTATCGATCGCATCGATGACCCAGAAAAAAACTGGAAATTCAGCCTTGCCGACATTGAAGAGAGAAAATTCTGGAAACAATACATGCATGCTTATGAGGCGTGCTTGAGCGCAACAAGTACAAAGATTGCACCGTGGTATGTGGTCCCTGCCGATGATAAGGAAAATGCTCGGCTGATTATTTCGCGGATCATTCTCGATACCTTCAAGGCGCTTGAAATGAGTTACCCAAAGACCGACGAAAAGCGGCGGCAAGAATTGTTGTCGATCCGCCAGCATCTGATGGAGTGAGATTAAAACTCCACGGTCTTCACTTTCCCTGTCACTTTACCAGAACTGTCGCCAGTCCCAATAGCATCCCCATGCTCACTATGTTTGTGGCGGTGGTCAGAAAAATACTTGAAGCAGTGGCGGGGTCGGCACCGAGTCGTTTCAGGATGAGAGGTACGACGGCACCGCAGATGCCGCTGATGAAACAACTGCCGATCATGGCCAAGAAGACAACTGAACTGAGCATAGGGGCACTCTGCAAATGTTGGGTGGTGGCAACTCCATACATGCCCGTTGCCGCTACCAGCCCAACGAGCGCACCATTCAGCAAACCGAGCAGAGCCTCTTTCCTGACCAGCGCTCTTTCCTTGCCCGATTCCAGATCGCCCAGAGCAATCCCCTGAGCGGAATCAAGATGATTGATGGTTTGATTTGCACGCTCTGTGATGGGTTGTAGACGGCTGTCAGAATCCGCATAAATCTGATGGTGGATTTGACTGAGCAATATTGTGACCGTCACGCAAATG
>NZ_JPOQ01000023.1 GCF_000735045.1 Ferrovum myxofaciens | reverse complement strand
AGGTCGTTTGTGATAGAGGGTTTGCCGCTGGTCATGGCCTGGATGCTGTAGTCGCAAGACGAGAGCCAGGAGACCCCAGCGGGTTCGCCCTTAGAACCCCCTGTCTTTAGACATGGGGAGGTTTAGCAGCAGGATCGGTGAGTCGACGAATCGTCAAGGCACAGCGTTGTTCAATCAAAGCAATGATTCGCTCAACCACGGCATTTCCAGAAAAGCCATGCCCAGGGTCGGATTGGATCTTGCGTGCGGTTGGCGGCAGCGACTTTGCCAATTCCAGAATGCGTTTTTTGGTCAGTGCCTTGGCCAGTCCAGCGCCTTCAGCAAGCTGATCCCAGTGCCGTGCCTGGATCTCGCTGAACTTGTATTTGCTGCCGATTTTCATCGCCATCTTGGGCGTCAGCATCGGATACACCGCAGTGGAGAGCGTGTCGTAGAACGGGGCCAGGACAGGCCCCTCGATTAAATACAGCAGAGAGAAATTCTTGGCGTGCGCGTCATGATTGCCGGTCAGTGCGTTGAATATCACATAATCGAGCAAGCGCAGCACCTGTGGTGCGCTGGGGCGGGAGACACGGCGGACCAGATCGAAGCATTGCGCCAGATCCGGTCCACCTTCGTTCTGATATTTAATTTCAGGCACGACACCCAATGCCTGGCAAAAATCCTCTTGATGAATGCGCCGTCGGTGCCCTACTTTATCCAGACTCCGGTCGTAGCGCTCAACCAGCAAGAATGATCGAGTTCCAATGGAGTGAACCTTGGCCTTGGCGGGTTTGAGTTGCAAGGTATTGGCCAGCGTCAAGCAGAAACCCTCATTGGCCACACTGTCTTCAACGGCATGGATGGGTGGCTTCAAAATGTGGGAACTGGGCGTGCCATTGTGAGGCAGGCCAATGCGGGCACCATCAAAAACTACCGGTAGTTTGTCTTGGGCGCCAGCCAGGGAAAGCCGCAGTCCATCTTTGCCTGCCAGCATGGGGCGATGAGGCAATTCATCCAGGATGGCAATGACTTCTTCATTGCTCAGCCATTGAATATCCTCGCACTGGGTTGATGCAGGTAAGGCCTGCCCTGGCTCCAAGAATGTCACCGCCCCGGCACATTCTCCGCCGATGTGGTCCAGCAGCGCAAAGTCGTTCTGGTTTGATACCTGGAACTGCTGCGCAATCAGACGACGCATCTGTCCCTCTGGCAGGAGGCCGGCAAAGAATGGGCGAGTTTTGTGATCGTCGAACGGCTCCGCTTGCAAAGGCAACGAGACGGATAATGCTACAGCTTGAGGCCGAGACAACCAATTAGGGTCGTAGCAAAAAGCCAGCCGTCCCGCGACGAGCGTCAGGGTGCCTGCACGGTCGGCGAATAACCAGACTTCCAGCTCATGCGCCATAGTCGTTGCCCGAGCGTTGATCTTCGGCAACTCCGGAGGGCAATCCGCTAATTATGATTTCTCCGCCCAACGCATCAATGACCCGCAGAACATTTTCGAGTCGCAGGGTAGGTTTTCCTGCCTCAAGATCGACAATGAAGCGCACACCAACCCCCGCCGCCAGAGCCAGTTGAGGCTGCGTCAAAGCAAGTTGCTTGCGGGCGGCACGAAGTGCATCGCCGAGTTGTTGAGGTGATCGAATGGTTGTCATGATGAATTTTGTTTACCGTTCGGGAAATTATACCCCGGAATTCGTCATGGTGCAAGCTATATTTCCCGATTGGGAATGTCCCGTATTGTTAGGCGTACTATGTTTAACGATCCCGATCCTGCCCCATCGTCAGTGAATGATCGGAACTGCGCCACAGCATTTCTTGAACTTCTTTCCTGATCCGCATGGACAGGGATCGTTGCGCCCCACTTTCGGTTCGTTACGGCGCACGGTCGATTCATCGCCGCGCCTTTCGAGCCAGTAGGCATGCATGTCGCGGACGGCGGGGGCAATCAGGCGTTGCAGCCGTTCCACCTCATCTTCCGCCATTTGGTCAACCCCACACCGCGAGAATCCCCTCGCTTTAGCCATGGGGAGGAAAGCGGGAATTTGATTTTGACTTAGATTTCGCTTGCATTATACAAATAGCATCTATATCATGCTTTGCATGAACGATTACACTATAAAATACAAGAGCAACCTGAACGTGGTTTACTCCTGTAAGTACCATGTTATATGGTGTCCTAAGTATCGGCGTTCGGTTTTAGTGAAGGGCGTTGACGTTCGGCTGAAAGAAATTATACAAGACGTTGCTACTGAGTATAAATGTGAAATATTGGAACTTGAG